>JANLSG010000290.1:0-42974 GCA_031362295.1 Chloroflexota bacterium | reverse complement strand
CTGGGACGTGACCAGCCCGATCTTCCTCCAGGTCGAGCCGAACGGGGTCACCATGACGATCCCGACCGCCTACGTCTCATTCACGGGCGAAGCGCTCGACCACAAGATCCCACTCCTCCGATCCCAGGAGGCGCTCGGGAAGCAGGCGCTCCGGGTGCTCCGCTGGTTCGGCAACACGGATGCTGGGCGCGTCTACACGACGATCGGTCCGGAGCAGGAATACTTCCTTGTCGACCGTCGCCTCGCCGAGCATCGCCCGGACCTCATCCTCACCGGCCGGACCCTGTTCGGGGCGCCACCGCCGAAGGGCCAGGAGCTGGAGGATCAGTACTTCGGGCCCATCCGCGAGCGGATCCTCGCCTTCATGATGGACCTCGACCGGGAGCTGTGGCGCCTTGGGATCCCGGCCCGTACCCGCCACAACGAGGTCGCGCCGGGCCAGTTCGAGATGGCTCCCGTCTTCGAGCCGACGTCCGTCGGGTCCGACCACAACATGGTCGTGATGAGCACCATGCGCCGCCTCGCCAACCGGCACTCGCTCATGTTCCTCATTCACGAGAAGCCGTTCGCCGGGATCAACGGGTCCGGCAAGCACAACAACTGGTCGATGAGTACGGATGGCGGCGAGAACCTCCTCGACCCCGGCAACGATCCCCACGCGAATGCCCAGTTCCTCGCCTTCCTGATGGCGGTCATCCGGGCGGTCAACGTCCATGCCGGTCTCCTGCGGGCAAGCATCGCCGACGCTGGCCAGGACCATCGGCTTGGGGCGAATGAAGCCCCACCGGCGATCATGTCGATCTTCCTCGGGTCGCAGCTGGTCGATGTCATCGAGCAGCTCGAGCAGGGTGCGGCATCGAAGTCGAAGAAGGGTGGCTCGGTCGCACTCGGCGTTACCTCGCTGCCCGAGCTGCCGAAGGACGCGACCGATCGGAACCGAACGTCGCCATTCGCCTTCACCGGCAACAAATTCGAGTTCCGGGCGGTCGGCTCATCCGCCCCGATCTACTGGCCGCAGACGGCGCTCAACACCGCGGTCGCCGACTCGCTCTGCGATCTTGCCGACGACCTCGAGAAGCTCGAGCCGGGCGACTTCGACGGCCTGTCGAAGGCCCTGTCGACGATCGCTCGTGACCACAAAGGCGTCATCTTCGAGGGCAATGGCTACTCCGAGGAATGGCATGCGGAGGCGGCGCGGCGCGGCCTTCCGAACAACCGCACGACCGTTGACGCGCTGCCGGGGCTGGTCTCCAGGTCGGCAAGGAAGGTGTTCGCCAAGTTCGGTGTCCTCAACGAGCGCGAACTAGAGTCTCGCGCCGAGATCTTCTGGGAGCGCTACGTCAAGGTCGGCAACATCGAGGCCAACTGCGCCCTCGACATGGCGCGGACGATGATCCTGCCCGCAGCCGTCCGCTACCTCGGCGAGCTCGGCGGGGCAGGCACGTCGCGTGGCGTCACGACGGTCAAGGACCGCGTCTCCGGCCTGGTCGACGGCCTGGTGGACGCAATCGGCGCGCTCGAGGCGGCCCAGCACCGAGCGCACGAAGCGGGCGACGTCCAGAAGGAAGCCCGCGTCATGGTTGACGTGGTGATCCCGGCGCAGGCCGCGCTCCGGACCGTCGCCGACGAGCTCGAGACCGTCGTCAGCGACGATCTCTGGCCGCTGCCGAAGTACCGCGAGCTCCTGTTCCAGTACTAGGAGGCACGTCGGTGATTGCACCCCACGAAGCGGTAGCAGGCGTTGAGCAGATCGAGCGGGCGAAGTCCGCGGGGATCCGGTTCATCCAGCTCCAGTTCACGGACATCATGGGTGTCGTCAAGGCGGTGACGATCCCGACGCACCAGCTGGAAGGCTCGGTCCGACACGGGACCTGGTTCGACGGCTCGTCCGTGGAGGGCTTCACCCGGATCGCCGAGAGCGACCAGTACCTCATGCCGGACATGCGGACCTTCTCGGAGATCCCGTGGTCCAACGGGACCGCGGCCCGGGTCATCTGCGACGTCTTCACGCCCCGGGGCGAGCCGTTCGCCGGCGATCCCCGGTTCGTCCTCCGCCGCCAGGTGGAGCGGGCACGCAAGCTCGGCTACATCGTGAACATGGGCCCGGAGCTGGAGTTCTTCCTGTTCCGCCGCGCCGATGACGGGACGATCGAGCCGCTGCCGCACGACCAGGCCGGCTACTTCGACTTCAGCTCGGACCTCGGCACCTCCATCCGGCACGACATGGTCGACGCCCTCGAGAAGTTCGGGATCCGCGTGGAGGCCGCGCATCACGAGGTTGCGGCGGGCCAGCACGAGATCGACTTCGAGTACGCCGATGCGCTCCAGACGGCCGACAACGCGATCACCTTCAAGTTCACGCTCAAGGCCATCGCCCAGCAGCACGGCCTGTACGCGACGTTCATGCCCAAGCCGATCCACGGCATCAACGGGTCGGGCATGCACACACACCAGAGCCTGTACTCCATCGACGACAAGCGGAACTCGTTCGCCGACGCCGAGTCGTCGTACGGGCTGTCGCCGCTCGCCAAGTCGTACGCGGCGGGCATCCTCAGCCACGCGCGGGGGATGATCGCGGTGCTCGCGCCGCTCGTGAACAGCTACAAGCGGCTGGTCCCGGGCTACGAGGCCCCGACGTACCTGACCTGGGGCCGGACGAACCGCTCCGCCCTCATCCGGGTGCCGATGGTCTCTCCCGGCAAGTCGATCGAGGGCACCCGACTCGAGGTCCGTTGCCCGGACCCGTCATCGAACACGTACCTCGCCTTCGCGGCGATGATCGCGGCCGGCCTCGACGGCGTCGAGAAGAACATGGAGCTGGCCGAGCCGGTCGAGGAGTCGCTGTTCGAGATGGACGCGGCGCAGATCGCGGCCAAGTCCATCCAGGAGCTGCCCGGCACGCTCGGCGAGGCGCTCGACGAGCTGGAGAAGGACGACGTGATCCGCGAGGCCCTCGGGGACCACGTCTTCAGCCACTTCATCGACGCCAAGCGCGCCGAGTGGGACGAGTACCGCACGCAGGTCTCCGACTGGGAAGTCGAGCGCTACCTCGAGCAGTTCTAGGAAGCACGTGGCGGGCATCGCCCGTCCGGTAACGACCAAGCGGCCGGGGATTTCCCGGCCGCTCTCGATTCCTAGCTCCTCCCATCTGTCCGCACATCGGCCTGCGCCGATGACCTACCCGATCGTGCGACGGGCACGGGGCATGGCCCGATGTTCGTGGCTGGATACCAACGTGACCAGCTTCGGTCAGCACCCGCATGACGAAGGGCCGGATCGCGCTCCGGCGCGCGAACTTCGTCGTTGTTGTATTCGGCCACGAACACTTCGACGCGGGACGGTGGTGCTTGCCGGGGCGCCAGTGTCGACCTCGTCGAGTTGGTACGTGGCAACGAACATTTGGCGCCGACTATGATCCGTCGAACCGTGACCACTCCCAACCTGAGCCTCGACACACGCCTGCTCGGACTCCTCGACGCCATCGACGAGCCCGTGTCGATCGCGAGCGCGATCCGCGACCGGGACGGGCGCATCCTCGACTTCCGCCTCCAGTTCGTGAACCAGGCGGCCGCCGAGTGGGCAGGCGTCCCACGCGAGTCGATGATCGGGCTGATCACCGGCGAACTGCTGCCGGAGTTCCGGTCCAGCGGCTTCTTCGACACCCTCGCCGAGGTGGTCGAGACCGGCGTGCCGTACCACGAGGCGGGCGCCCAGGTCGCCGACGCGGTGACCGGCGGTGATTGGGTCGGCGGGATCTACGACATGCGCGCGATCCGGCTCGGCGACGGCTATTTCAGCACCTGGCGCCGTCGGGCGGCCACGCCCAAGCCCGCCTGAACGAGCACCGCTGATGGCGGGCGCGCCGCCTCGCATCCATCCCGAGCGGACGCTGTGGCTCCTGTCGATCGCCCACGCGGTCAACCACGCACAGGCAGTGCTCATGCCGCTGATCTTCCTCAAGATCATCGATGAGTTCGGGGTCGGGGTCCAGGAAGTCACCCTCGTCGCGGCGGCCGGCGCGATTGCCTCCGGGCTGATCCAGGCCAGCTACGCGTTCGTCACCCGCCACGTGGAGCGGCGGTTGCTGCTCACGGCCGGCGGGCTTCTCGTTGGACTTGGCTTCGCGGCACAGGCGGCCGCGAGCTCGTTCATGACCTTCGCCGCGACCAACGTCATCTCCCGCATCGGGGGCTCACCCCAGCACCCGGTCGGCAATGGACTCCTCTCCGAGCAGTTCCCGCCCGAACGACGCGGCTTCGCGATCAGCGCCCACATCTCCGGCGGCAACGTCGGCACGGTCATCGCGGCCCTGGCCGGCCCACCGCTTCTCGCGATCGCCGGCTGGCGCGGCGCCTCGATCGTCTTCGGCATCCCAGCGGCACTCATCGCCCTCGCGATGTTTCGCTGGATCCGCGAGACGGGCGCGGACAGGCTCGCCGCGATCCGGCAGGGCTCCGTCCGCGATGCCGTGCGCACGGTCTGGGCAGATCACCGGATCCGGCGAACGTACCTCGCCTCGGTCTTCGGTGGGGGAGGGCGCGGGCTCGGGGTGGCGAACCTGTTCGCGCTGCTGTACGTCACCCACGTCCTCAAGCTGCCCGAATCGACGACGAACCTGATGTATGCCGGGCTGATCGTCCTGTCCGTCCCGATGCCGCTCGTCGCCGGCTGGCTGTCCGATCGCGTGGGTCGCCGGCCGATCATCCTCGGCGCCTACCTCGGCGGCGCGGTCGGCTTCCTGACCTTCATCGCGGCCGGCTCCAGCGTCCTCGGGCTGTGGGTCGGGATCGCGATCATGGGCCTGTTCTCCTTCGCGGAGAGCCCGCAGCTCCAGGCGCTGCTCGCCGACATCGTTCCGACCGGCGTCCGCGACGTGGCCTTCGCGCTGTACTTCACGCTCGCGTTCGGCATCGGGTCGCTGTGGACCGCCGTCTACGGCGCGGTGATCGAGGCGCTCGGCGAGACCACCGGCCTGCCGATCGTCTTCGGGCTCATGGCAACCTCGTTCGTGGTCGCGGCCGTGATCATGTTCCCGGTGAGGGATCCGGTGCCGGTCGCGCGAGCCGCGCTCGCCAACGACTGAATCCCAACGGGTTGGGCCGTACCGGGTATGATCCGCGGGCCCTGCAAACGGGCGCCCAGTCGGGGCGTAGCGCAGCCTGGTAGCGCGCTTCGTTCGGGACGAAGAAGTCGTGGGTTCGAATCCCGCCGCCCCGACCATCACCTCCGTTGCCGCTAGATCGGCTCGATCCAGCCTTCGCGGACGGCGCGCGTTGCGAGCTCGGTTCGACTGGACACGTGGACACGGTCGAAGATTCGCGTGAGGTGGGTCTCGACCGTCTTCTCACTGATCCCCAGACGGCCGCCAATCTCGTCGTTCGAACACCCCTCCACGACAAGTGCAACCACCTCACTCTCGCGCGTGGTCAGGCGTTGCTGCGCGCCATGCACCGGCCGCACGGAGTAGGCGATCCCGCCTGCCGCGACCTGCCGGATCGCGCTGACAAGGTTCCCGAATGGGTCGGTCTTCAGGATGTAGCCCGACGCTCCGAGTCGGAGGGCCGCCTCGACGTACTGCGGGTAGTCGAATGCCGACAGGATGACGACTGCAGGTCCGCCAACGCCCGCGAGTTCCCGGACGAGGGCGAAGCCGTTCTGCTCCCCGAGGCGGATGTCCACCACGAGGACGTCTGGGTGGAGCATGAGGAGGGCCGCGGCGGACTCGAGGGTCCCCGCTACCCCAATGATCTCGATGTCGGGCTCGCGCTCGAGGAGCGCGGCAGTCCCGTCGCGAACGATGGCGTGGTCGTCGACGACGCCGACGCGGATCGGCCGGGCAGCCGTGTCCGAACCAGCACGAGCGGTCGTCACGCAGGCGCCCACACGAGCCCGATCGTCGTGCCGCCGTCGGTGGGCCGCGAGACGTCGAGGCGCGCGCCGATCTGCTCTGCGCGCTGGTGCATGTTCAGGAGGCCATAGTGTCCGGCCCGGCCGGCAGCGGAGGCTGCCTCGGGCGAAAGCCCGATGCCGTGGTCGGTGATGGTCAGGGCCGCGCGACGCGGGCCTGCGTCGTAGCGCACGGTGATTGGCGGTGCGCCGTGGGCGACGGCATTGGCGAGCGCTTCCTGGGCTACGCGGAAGACGGCGAGTTCGACATTGGCCGGCGGTCGTGCGGCGTCGACTCGCTCAAGCATGACGGGCCGCCCCGACGTCTCGCCGACGCGCTCCACGAGCCATTCCAAGGCAGGCCCGGCACCAAGCTCATCGAGGATCGGCAGTCGCAGCTCACCGCAGACCTCGCGCAGCCGATCGGCAACGGAGCGTGCGAGCTCGGCGGCACGCACGTCGCCGACCTCATCCAGCCGTCGTACGAGCAGCGTCATTTCCTGCAGGGCATCGTCATGCAGGTCTGCGGCCAGTCTGGCGCGCTCGGCTTCCGCCGCGGCGACAACCGTATCGCGCTGGATCCGGAGAATGTCGACCCGGGCGTTGGTCTGCAACATGATCACGACGATCAGGAGCCACAGGAGCGGCACGCTCACGCCGAGCCCCAGGGTCACGTATCCGAAGCCGATGACCGCTGGCGTGAGGGCGGCGAGAAGGATCGGGATCCGGTCCTCGGGCCGACCCAGGGACGCACCAATGGTCGTCCGCGCTGGCCCGGGCCAGCGCAGCAGGAGTGCGACCGGAACGAGGGTGATCGCGACGGCGAGCACGACGACGATGGCGGTCAAGGCATCCGGGAGGGCCATCTGCCAGCGGGCCAGGCCGAAGACGGCGACGACGATGGCGACGTACGCCACCGTCGCGAGGAGCGACCCGGCGGCAGCGAACCGCCGGCGCTGGGTGTCCGGAATTGCCTCCACAAAGACGTCGGCGAGCAGGGCTCGGGCGACCATTGGCAGGGCAATCGCCGCGGCGATCAGCGGCGTGCTTGCGGGCGCCCACGTCGGAACCAGCATGAGCGGTGTCGCTGAAGCCACCGCGAGGGGCACGGCGTACGCCCGCAGGTATTCGCCCGCATGACCGCGGGCGACCCACATGCCGATTCCGAGCAACAAGCCGATACCCACGATGAGCGCGTAGCCCACTGGCGGCTCGGGCAGCGTCCGGAGCGGGAAGTTCAGAACCTCGCCCTTAGGCCCGATGACGCCAATCGCCGAAAAGTCGCGGCGCAGGTACTGCGCGAGCTGCTCCGCCCGCCAGTCCGCAACCGGGAACCCATCCACCTCACTGACGACCATCCCGGTCTCGACGGCGCCAGTGAGGCCGGCCCCGGGATCGACGACGTCGATCACGACGATCCCGTCCACGAGTCGGAGCTGGACGCCGCTCAACGGAGGCTCCTGCGTCAGCCACGTGAACGTACCGAGGACCAAACAGGCAAGCGCGAGCGTGATCGCCGTTCCGTTTCGCACACGTGCTCGCATCGCCGGGCCACGGTAGCAGCGCCCCGTGGGCCGCCGAATAGGGGATTCCCCTTGGTTCGGGCCGGGGTAGTCATGCCTGTCCGCCGTCCACGACGCTCCATAGCCTCCCGATCAGGGCCGGCCGCTCGTCAGGTCGCTCCCACCTGATCCCCGGACGGTCTGCAAAAAGGCGGTCCCTGCCGGATCCGCGCGGCCATTTCGCACAATCCAAGACCTGGAGTCGTTACCGTGAATCTGCATCTCGAAGCTGTTGCCAGCGGACCAGCGGCGCCGGACGATCCGGAACCGGTCGCGCGGGCATACACCGCGTATGCAGCCGAGCTGCGCCGGTTCGCCGGTTCGCGACTACGACAGTCGGACGAAGCCGAGGACGTCGTCCAAGAGTCATTCCTGCGCCTTGCCGTGGAAGCTGACGCCGGACGCTTTCCCAGGCAACCCCGGGCCTGGCTGTACCGCGTGGCGATCAACCACATCATTTCCGGAGCCCGACGAAGGCGAAGCGCCGGACTTGTCGCGGGCCTGGAGATCCCGCACCTGCGCGAGCCAGTGGACAGCGAAACCCCGGAGACCCTCTGTCTCGCGGTCGAGCGCCGGCTGCGCGTCGGACACGAGATTGCATCGGTCGGACAATCGGCACGGACCGGCATGCTGATGGCAGCCGAGGGATATTCCGGGCGGGAGATCGCGTTCGCCATTGGCCGCACCGAGACCGCAACCCGCGGGCTTATCTGCCGCGCGCGGGCCCAGGTTCGCCGCTCCTTGGAGATGGCTGAGGCTGTTTGACAGTCGCTCAGCGAAGAGCGGCCTCCCCGGACGCAAGTCGTCCCACGACCCACGCCGCCGTGCGGGCGAGCTGTTCGAGCAGGACCGGGTCGATGTTCGCGGTCGTGTCGCATGCGAGGTGGTAGCACGCGTCGTCGGGCTGGCCGGCTCTGCCGCCGAAGCGCGTCGCCTCCTCCGCGGTCTTTAGCTCGGTGGCGCCCGAGAACAGGCCGCCGACGGGGATTCCGGCCTGATCGAACGGGAACTGGTCGCTGCCGCCGCCGACGGACTCCGGTCGCCAGGTGCGGCCCTCGGCTTCGAGCGCCCCGGAGAACAGCCGCGCAACGACCGCGCTCTCGCGTTCGCGCAACGTGCCGGCCGGGTCGTAGACCGCCCGCACGCCATTCGGTGAGCCGAGCATGTCGAAGTTCAGGTAGGCGCGAATCGACGCGATCGCGGTCGCGTCGAGCGTCCGGACATACGCCGCGGAGCCGAACAGTCCGAGCTCCTCACCCGCCCAGAACGCGACGCGCACCTTCCAGGGAGCGACAGCACCGGAGGCGTTCTCATTCGCCAGTGCGGCGAGCTCGCGGGCGATCTCGAGCACCGTCATCGTTCCGCTGCCGTTGTCGTTGATGCCGGGTCCATCGATTGCCGAATCCAGGTGGCCGCCGACCAGCAGGACGTTCCCCGGATCGCCCGTCGGCGTCTCGCCGATGACATTCATCACCGCCGCCCGCATCACGGTCGTCGCAGACACGAGGTGCACGAGACTTCCGTCGAGCGCGGCCTGGGCGAGCGCCAGCCCGACGGCATGCGTCCCGCCAATGACCGGGATGTCGATGTCGTCAGGCTCGATCAGCGTCGGTCGCAGCACCCCGTCGCGCGGCCAGTCCGCATACGTCGTCACGACCGCAAGGACTCCGGCTCCCTGCGCCAGCACGACCACGTCGTGGCGGCGGCACGGGCCGGGCTGGACGAGCACGATCACGCCCCTCGGGACCGCGGACCAGTCTGCGGCGTCGCAGCCGCGGCCGTTTCGATCGCCGGGCTGGGCGATTGGGTCGAAGCCCAGGGCGAAGACCTTCGCGGTCACGTCGCCGCTTGCCGAATAGACCATCGCCTTGAAGTCGCGGACGTCCTCGAGCGCCGGTACTCCCGCCGCCGCGATGCTGATCACGCCTGGCGCGGTCTGCAGGAACACGGGGATCGTGACGGGCTGGAGGTCCACCTCGAAGCCGGCGCTGCGCAGCTCGCCGGCGACGAACTCGGCAGACGCGTCGTACCCGGCCGTGCCCACCGCGCGCGTCCCCGCGTTGGCGTCCGCGATCGCCTGGAGTCGCCCGAGGTCGGCGAGGATGTCGTCGACGTCGATCGCAGCTCGGAGGGCATCGCCGAGGCTCGAGCTCGGCGATGCCGCCGGCGATGCGGTGCCCGACACGGACGGAGCGCTCGATGGTCCATTCGTGCGCGGCGGCGTGGTCGGCGGGACGGCCTGGCACGCGGCAAGCGCCAGCGACGCCCCAAGCGTCAGCGCCAGCCACTTCGGCCCGTACACCATCGACGCATCCTACCCGCGCGGGGACTGGCACTTGACTCCTATGGACAGTCCCAGCGGGTGCGCGTCAGGATGGACGGCATGACGGGATCGGGGGACCACGGTTCGAACCTGCACGGGCGCCGGTATGCCCTTCGGCGCGCATTCCGCCACGGCGCCGCGCTGCTCATGGCGGGTGCGCTGCTCACCTCGACCGCGGTGTCGTCCCTCGCAGCACCGGCCGACGCGCGCATCCGACTCGACCTGTACGCGTCCGGGCTGTCGAAGCCCGTGTTCGTCACGAGCGCGAATGACGGTACCGGCCGGCTGTTCATCGTCGAGCAGACGGGCAAGATCAGGATCTTCAAGAGCCGCGCGATCTACTCGACCGCGTTCCTCTCGATCGGCAGCCAGGTGAGCAAGGGTTCCGAGCAGGGCCTGCTCGGCCTCGCGTTCCATCCGGGCTTCAGGACGAACCACAAGCTGTACGTGAACTTCACCGACCTCAACGGCGACACCGTCATCCGCGAGTACAAGGTCTCCAGCACCAACCCCAACGTGGTGTCCACGAGCACGGCCCGGACGATCCTCAAGATCACCCAGCCATACGACAACCACAACGGCGGCACGATTGCCTTTGGGCCGGACGGCTACCTGTACATCGGGATGGGTGATGGCGGCAGCGGCGGCGACCCGGGCAACCGGGCCCAGAACAAGGACTCGCTGCTCGGCAAGATGCTGCGCATCAACGTGAACGCGACGACGTCAACCACCAACTACACCACTCCGACGAGCAACCCCTACTACGGCGTCGCCGGGCGCAACGAGATCTGGCAGATGGGGCTGCGCAATCCGTGGAAGTGGTCGTTCGACCGGGCCAACGGCAACCTGTGGATCGGCGACGTGGGGCAGGGCCTGTACGAGGAGATCGACCGCGGGACGCGCACCTCGTCAGGCGCCGCCAGGGGTGCCAACTGGGGCTGGCGGGTCCTCGAAGGGTTCCATTGCTACAACCCCTCGACTGGTTGCGACAAGACGGGCAAGTGGATGCCCGTCCTGGAATACGACCATGCCAACGGGCGCTGCTCCGTGACCGGTGGCTACGTGTATCGAGGCACCCAGGTGCCGGCGCTCGTCGGTGGTTATGTCTTCGCGGACTACTGCAGCGGCGAGATCTTCGTCATGAACGCGACCGCCACCTCGCCCGCGACGAAGACGCTGCTCCTCGACACGGACTTCACCATCTCGTCCTTCGGCGAGGGCTCGACGGGCAACCTGTACGTGCTCGACCACGCCGGCGGCAAGTTGTACGCGATCGTCCAGGGCTGACGCGGCGCGCCGAAGTCGGCGTGCCATCCTGTCGGCGATGCCCATCGATCTCGTCGCTGCGACCGCGGCCATCGAAGCCGCCGACCCCCAGATCGCTGCCTTCATCGACCGCGCCGGTCCGTATCCGCCGAGGCCAGGCGAGGGTGACCCCCTCGCGTCGCTCGCCCGCGCGATCGTCTTCCAGCAGCTCGCGACCCGCGCCGCCGCCGCGATCCACGCTCGGTTCGTGACCGCGATCGGCGGCGCCGTCACGGCCGAGGCGATCCTCGCCACGGAGGTGAGCGTCCTGCGAGGTGCCGGGCTTTCGAACGCCAAGACCGTCGCCCTGCTGGACCTCGCGGCGAAGGTTGCCGACGGGACCGTGCCGCTCGATGAGATCGCCGCCCTCGACGATGACGAGATCGTGGCCCGGCTGACGACCGTGCGCGGGATCGGGCGCTGGACGGCGGAGATGTTCCTGCTGTTCGAGCTGGAGCGACCGGACGTGTGGCCCGTGGACGACCTCGGCGTGCGGCACGGCTGGCGCCTGATCCACGGCGACGCGGAGCTGCCGAAGCCGCAAACGCTCCAGTGGGAGGGCGATCGATTCCGCCCGTATCGCAGCGTCGTCGCCCTGCTGTGCTGGCACGCGGTCCACGTGGAGCGCGGCGAGGTCCCTGGCTAGCCGGTCGGCGTTGCCGCGCTCCAGCCACCGACCCGCTCGATACGGAACTCGAGCACGTCCGTGAACGGCGCGTCGAGGTATTGCGGGTAGCGATCCCGGAGTGCGCCCACGAGCTCGGCGCCAATCGGTGCCGGCGCGGCGTCGCGACGAAGCGAGAGCCGGACCCACCACAGCCGTTTCCAGTCCGCGGCGTCCCAATGCTCCACAAGGAAGGTCGCGCGCGGGTCGCGCTCCAGGTTGCGGATGCGCCCCAACGCCGTCGAGCCCTTCGGCTTCACGGTGTCGATCGGGATGGCGAGCCACTCCCCCACGATCGCGAAGCATGCGGGCACCAGGTCGGCGATGCCGGTGCGGTTCAACGTCGAGAGCACGCCGTGGTCCGCGGCCGCGGCACGTCGCATGGCCTCCTCGCGATCCAGATGCACGAGCGATGCCTCCCTCAGCGAGCGTCGTCCGCAACAAGCCGGCGGGCCGCGTCGTCCGTCAGTCTCCCATCGAACGACGTGCCACGCCCCAGGGTGGCCCGGCCAGCCTGGAGGTCATCGTGGAGCCACGAATTGCCCGGCGCGCCGCCGCGAGCGCGTTGATCGCCGGCGTCGTCGCCGACGCCCTGTTCGATCGAAGCCCCCTCGGGATCAACGTGGCGCTCGCGACCGCCGCGGTGCTGATCCTCGTCACCTGGTTCGGGCCGGACCGTCGCCCGGTCGATCCGCTGGACGCCTGGCTCCCGATCCTCGCCATGCTTGCCTCGCTGGGTCCGGCGCTCCGCACCGATCCCACGGTCGTCACCCTCGATCTCCTGCTCGCCGCCGCGGCCGTGTCCGCGTGGAGCTTCGCGGTCGGCGGAGTCGCGGTCACGCGCCGAACTGCCTCCGCCGTGGCGGTCCTCGGCGTCCAGGCAGGCGCGGCAGTCGGCGTCGGGCTGGTGTGGCTGCTGGCCCGCGCCGGCGCCGACGGTTCGCTGGCGACCACCACTCGCGCCCTCGGCCGCCTCGCCCCGGTCGCCCGGGGCGCGGTCATCGCGGTGCCCGTCGTGATAGGTTTCAGCCTGCTCCTCACCTCCGCGGACGCCGTGTTCGGGCGCGCGCTGGACGAAGCGCTTCGCCTTCCGTTCGACGTCGACGAGGTCGTGCGCCGGGGGACGTTCTCGATCGTCGCCGCGTTCCTGATCGGTGGGCCGGTCGCCATCGCCGTCGGCGCCTCGAAGGTGCTGACGTGGCAGCCCGATGCACTGGCGCCGTCCGAGGCCAATGCGCCAGCGACGACCGCGGTGCAATCCGCGAGCCGCTCCGGCGTCACCGAGGTCCTGGTCGTCGTCGCAGCGGTCGACGTCCTGTTTGCGCTGTTCGCCGCCGTCCAGGTCGTCTACCTGTTCGGTGGGACGGATACGCTGGCCGCGATCGGCATGAACTACAGCGACTACGCGCGGCAGGGCTATTTCCAGCTCGTCGGGGTCGTGGCGCTTGCCGGGTTGCTCCTGCTCGGTGCGCATGCCGTTGTCGGCCGGACTCGCGCGTTTCTCGTCGCCGCCGTTGCGCTCCTCCTCCTGACCGGCGTCATCCTCGCTTCGGCGGCGGTCCGGCTGGGCCTGTACCAGGGTGCCTACGGCTGGACGGAGCTGCGCTTCTACGTGGCGGCATCGATCGGCTGGCTTGCGCTATGCGTCGTGCTGGCGCTCGCGCTTCTCTCGGCAAATCGGATGCGCTGGCTGCCGCACGGTCTCGCCATGGGCGCAGCCGCGGTGACCCTCGTCGTCTCCGCGATGGGGCCGCAGGCGTTCGTCATGCACGAGAACGTCGCCCGCGCGCTCGATCCCACCCTGATCGCGGCCGGTGGCCACGCGGGGCTGGATGTCGGGTACGGCGCGACGCTCGGCGACGACGCGATTCCGGACCTCGTCGCCGCGCTCGCCGTCATCCCCGAATCCGAGCGCCAGATGCTGGAATTCATGCTCCGCCTCCGGCGCGACGAGCTGGAGGCGGAGGCCCGAACCGCCGGGCCGCTGTCATGGAACCTCGCGCGGACGCGCGCCCGCGAGGCCCTTGCGCTTCTGGACGACGGCTGAGAGCCGCCTGCCCTCAGTGGCAGGTGCCCGAGCCGCTGTCCGTGAAGGTCTGGCCGGTTACCGGGATGAAGCTGGATGTCCAGGAGCTCGCCGAAAGTGCAAGGCGGAGCACGCCGAACGCGTCGCTGTTCCGGACGAGGCTGTTTGGTTGGGCCGCGCCGAACAGGTAGTGGCTCCGGCCACCGGTGCCCACGACGAACTCGACGATGCCGCGCGCATTGTCGAGCGTGCCGGTCGCGGTTTGGGGGGCAAACCGCTCGTAGTTGTGCTCGTGACCGCTCAGGACCAGTTCGGCGTTGTTGTCGTAGAGCGCCTGGTACAGCGGTTGCACGGTCGTGCTTGAGCCATGCGACGTTCCGGAGCTGAAGCGAGGGTGATGCCACATGGCCAGGACGCATGCCTTCGGGTTCGCCGTGAGGTCGCCGCGGAGCCATTGCTCCTGCGTGGACCCCGCAGCACACGAGACCACAGTGCAGTTGCTGTTCAGCACGTACACCCGCCACGTCCCCAGGTCGTAGGCGTAGTAGCCCTTGGTAGGATCGCCCGCCGCGGCGCCGAAGTAGCCGTAGTAGCCGGCCGCTCCGGTGGTGTTGTAGTCGTGATTGCCGGCGACGGGTTTCGTGCGCGAAAAGATCCCGACTCGACCCCAGCTGGGGCCGTAGCAGTTCGTGAACTCTGCGGTCGTGCCGCTGTCGTACACGTTGTCGCCGAGGGTGAAGACCGTCCCGCCGATGGTGTCGAGCCGGTCCGCCGTCGCCTCGTCGCCCGTCGATGAGCACGAGGCGATGTCGCCGGCGCCGACGAGGATCGCGGGCGGCGCTGGGCTCGGCGGGAGTGTCGGGGGAGCGGTCGGAGGTGCCGTGGGCGGCGCGGTCGGGGGCTGGGTCGGCGTGAGGGTCGGCAGGATCGTCGGGGCGGCGGTCGGCGCCTGACTCGGTACCGGCGTCTTCTTCGGGCCGTGGCTGGCTGCCGGCGGCCTCGCCGCCTGGCCATTGGCGGCGAGAGCGATGACCGGCACGAGGCCGATCACGAGGATCGCCGCGATCGCGACCGAGATGCGCTTGAACCGATCCGACATGTGCTGGTGAATCCTCGGCGTGGCGGGTGATCCGTGGCAGCGTCAGGGTAGCGCCGCGAATCGTCAATGCGCCGAGAGTCCCAGTGTCGGGATTTCTCACGAGAATCTCAGGCCGCGTCGCTTTGATGGGCACATGGACGAGCAGCCTCGCACCGACAGCGCCGAAACCGAACCTGCCAACCACCTCCTCACCGACGTCGAACCGGCTCCTCCTCCCCGGTTCGATGTCCCGGTGACCGACCAGGCACCCCGGCCGTCCCGAATGGGCGGCCGGGGCCTCGCCGGCCTCGTCACGGTCAGCCTCATGTCCGCGGTCCTCGCCTCGGCCGGGACCGTCGCCATCCTCGGCGGCTCGCTCATGACGACCCCGACGGCCACCCAATCGACCGCCAACGGGCGAACCGTCACGACGGTCGAGTCGGGCGATGACATCACCGACGTCGTGGCCACCGCACGCGAATCGGTCGTGACCATCACCGCCGACGGCGTCGCACCCAGTCGCTTCTCGCAATTCGAGGTGCCGGTGACCGGCGTGGGGTCGGGTGTGGTCCTCACCACCGATGGGTACATCCTTACCAACCGCCACGTCGTGGCCAACAGCCGGAGCCTCACCGTCGCCTTCTCCGACGGCCGCGAGCTCCCAGCCACCATCGTCAGGATCTCCGATACCACGGACCTCGCGCTGATCAAGGTCGTGGCGACGGACCTCAAGGCCGCCTCGATCGGCGATTCCGCGGCCCTCGCGGTCGGCCAGACGGCGATCGCGATCGGCAGCCCGCTGGGTACCTACACCGAGACCGTCACGCGGGGCATCGTGTCCGGACTGGACCGCGAGATCACCGTGACCGACCAGGCGACCCGGACCGAGACCACCCTGCGCGGCCTGATCCAGACGGATGCAGCAATCAACCCGGGCAACAGCGGCGGGCCGCTCCTGGACATCGCCGGCAACGTCATCGGGATCAATACCGCCGTCGCGACCAGCGCCGAGGGGCTCGGCTTCGCGATCCCGATCGGCGCCGCCAACGACCTGATCGACCTGGCGCACGTCAGCGCCGCGGCCTGACAAGATCACGCCATGCACCTGCTCCTCGTCGAAGATGACCCGCGCCTCCAGCGCGTCCTGCGCCGCCTCCTCGAGGACGACCGCCACGTGGTGGAGGTCGCGCCGGATGGGCGCACCGCCCTGGAGCTCGTCGAGGCCACGGCCGGCATCGAGACGGTGATCCTGGACCTCGGCCTGCCGGACATCTCCGGCATCGAGGTGGCAAGGCGGATCCGGAAGGACGGCCGCGAGCTCGCGATCCTCATGCTCACCGCGCGCGACACGGTCAACGACCGGGTCACCGGGCTGGACGCCGGCGCGGACGACTACCTCGTCAAGCCGTTTGCGTACGAGGAGCTCTCGGCGCGACTCCGCGCTCTCGCCCGTCGCTCCGAAGGCGGCGCCCGGCGCCCGGACCCGGTCCTCACCGCCGGCCCCATCGCGCTTGACGAGCGGAGCCGCCGCGTCACCGTGGAGGGCAGGGCCGTGGAACTGAGCCCGCGCGAGTTCTCGCTGCTGGAGTGCTTCCTCCGGCACCCGGGCCAGTCGCTCACCCGCGACCAGCTCCTCGACCAGGCGTGGCCCTTTTCCGTCGCCGTGACCCCGAACGCGGTCGACGCCTACGTCCACTACCTGCGCACCAAGCTCGGGGATGCCGGCCGCTGGATCGAGACGGTCCGCGGCGTCGGCTACCGGCTCGCCGATGGCTGACGGGCTCGCGATCAGCGCCGACGCGGCCGAGAGCGGCGCTTCGGAGGCGGATGCGCGCCTCGTTCGCAGCGTCCGGTGGCGCCTCGTGGCCTGGAGCGGGGGCTCCACGCTGCTCGTGCTGATCGTGCTCGGCGTCGCGTTGTACTTGAGCGTCGCCTCGTCACTCCAATCGACCGCGGTCGCGAACCTCGATCAACGAGCGACCAAGATCGTCGAGTTCAACAACGGGCATCGACCCGACGGCGATGACGACCCGACGGCATTCATCTTCGGCGACAGCACGTTCGCGATCGTCATCCGCGCGGACGGGTCGGCCGCCGGGCCCCGCGGGTTCCCGATTCCGGCCGGCCTGCCCGACCGCACCGCCGCAACGGCGGCGACCTCATCCGGCCGCGACCTCCGCCTGTCGACCATCGCTATCCACTCGCCCGGCGGCCAGACCGTGTCGGTGCCTGTCCGGCAGCTCACCGTGCCGGCGCAATCATCGTCCGAGCGCTACTTCGTCCAGGTGATCCAGGATCGGACCGCCGAGGTCAGGACCCTGGAGAGCCTCGTCGTCGTGCTCGTGCTGGGTGGCCTCGTGGTCATCCTCGTCGCGGTGGGCTTCGGGGCGTTCTACGCGAGCCGCGCCCTCGTGCCCATCCGGGAGTCCCTGGCCGGGCAGCGCACCTCGCTTCGCCGCCAGCGGGAGTTCGCCGCCGATGCGAGCCACGAGCTGCGCACGCCGCTGACGGTCATCCGCGCGTCCGTTGAGTACTTGCGCCGCCATGGCGACCAGCCCGTCGCGACGGTCGGTGACGCCCTGGTGGACATCGATGCCGAGGTCGCGCACCTCACGACGCTCGTCGACGACCTGCTCCTGTTGGCCCGTTCGGATTCCGGCGCAGTCACGCTGGATCGCGTCCCACTGCACCTCGACGACATCGCTGCGGACGCTGCCGCCTCCCTTGCCCAGCCCGCGGCAGCCGCGGGCGTGCGGCTCGAGGTGGATCCCGAGCCGACCGCCGTCGCTGGCGATCCCGCGCGCCTCCGCCAGCTGATCACGATCCTCGTGGACAACGCGATCCGGCACAGCCCGCGCGAGAGCACGGTGCGGGTCGTCGTCCGACCCTCGGCGGGTGGCGGCGCCACCCTCACCGTGGAGGACGCCGGTCCCGGTGTGGCGTCGGAGGACCGACAGCGCGTCTTCGATCGCTTCTGGCGGGCGCCCGGCGCGCCGGCCGGCGGCACGGGCCTCGGGCTGGCGATCGCCAAATGGATCGCCGAGCACCACGATGGCTCGATCTCTGTCGATCAATCCGATGCGGGCGGCGCCCGCTTCGAGGTCAGGCTTCCTGCCGCGACCAGCCCAGCCCAGGAGGCCCCCCAGTGACCATCTCGCGTCGATCCCCGCTCGTCCTCGTCCTCGCCGCCCTCGTGCTCCTCGGCGTCATCGGCGGCGCCGCCGGCCTTGCCTACCTCTTCCTGCGCCCCGCGCCCCCGGCCGCGGTAGGTGCGACGGCATCGCCCGGCGCAAGCCAGCCGGCATCGACGGCCGCCACACTGCCGACAGGCGCCACCGGCACCATTGGCCCGGACGGCCTCGACGGCACCTGGACGATCGATACCACCATCGGCTCGTTCAGCGACTTCTCGTCCTCGTTCGTGGGCTACCGGGTCAACGAGACGTTCACCGGGAACCGCGCGAACACCGCGGTGGGGCGGACACCGACGGTCAGCGGCTCGCTCACCCTGGACGGGACCTCGATCACGGCCGTCGACGTGACGGCGGACCTGACGGACCTCAAGAGCGACGACGACCGGCGCGATGGCCGGCTCCGCGAGCAGGCAATCCAGACGGGCCAGTTCCCGACCGCGACGTTCCACCTGACGACCCCGATCGACCTCGCGTCAACTCCGGCTGACGGCTCGACCTTCACGGCGAATGCCACGGGCGAGCTGACCCTCCACGGCGTCACGAAGACGGTGACGCTGCCGATCGAGGCCAGGCTGTCCGGTGACGTCGTCATGGTCACCGGCTCGTTGAACATCGCCTTCGCGGAGTACGGGATCGAGCAGCCGACGTCGTTCCTCGTCCTGTCGATCGAAGACCACGGCGTCATGGAGCTCCAGCTCCACTTCCGACACGGCTGACCCTCCAGGGGCCCTACCCGGTGGTGCACCGCCGCACCAGCAGCACACCGGTTCCGGTGGCCAGGGGTGCACTCCTGTGGTGAGCGGTTGCCTGCGGCCCGGAGCGACGTAGGCCGGAAGTACTGCTTCCGAATCGGGACCTCCGATGCGACAAGTCGGGCACTGACCTAATTCGCCCGGCGTTCGTCCGGGGAATCATCGAAGGGGGAGCATGTCCGCCCAGCGCTCGCATCGACTCGCATTCGTCTCGGGCCTTCTCGGCCTGGCACTCATCCTGCCGTCGGCGGTCTTCGCCGGCGCCAGCTGGAAGACCCTCGACGGCACGCTCGTCGTGGCCCACGGCGAGCGAATCAGCGCGAACGGCGCGTCGTCGCCGGTGTGGTACGACTCGCTGAAGACGGCGTCGGGCGAGGTCTCGCTCGCCTTCAAGGGCTCGCGCCCAGCCGGCTTCTTCAACGGCGCAAAGGTTCGCGTCCGCGGCACGATGTCCGGGCACACCCTGACCGTCGGTTCGAACAAGGCGGACGCCGCGGTCCAGACCGTCGCGGCCGCGTCGACCGGCACGAAGAAGCTTGCCGTGTTGCTCCTGAAGTTCGCCGAGCTGGACCCGGAGCCGTACACCGCGGCCCAGGCCCAGGGGGTGATCTTCACCGACGCCAACAGCGTGGCCAATTACTTCGCCGAGGAGTCCTACGGCCTGATGACCGTAACGGGCGACGTGTTCGGCTACTACACGATCAGCATCAACACCTCGACGTGCGATTACACGGACATCGGCAACAAGGGCCGAGCCGCCGCGGCCGCCGCCGGCGTCGACCTGAGCAGCTACACGCAGATCCAGTACGTCCACAACTACCTGCCCAGCTGCGGCTGGTCCGGCCTGGCTTACGTGCCGGGTCGCGACTCGTGGCTCAACCAGGCCCTCAACCTGCGCGTCTCCGCGCACGAGCTCAGCCACAACTACGGCGTCCACCACGCCAGCACCATGTCCTGCTCCGAGGGTGGCGTCCGCGTCACCATCTCGGCCAACAGCGCCAACTGCACCTCGAACGAGTACGGCGATCCGTTCTCGATCATGGGCAACTCCTACACCCGCCACACCCACAACCAGCAGCTGGCCAGCCTCGGCTGGATCACCGGCGGCAACCTCCAGACGATCACGGCAGCCGGCAACTACGCGATCGGCGCGGCCGAGGACGTCAACGCGACCTCGCCCCGCGGCGTCCGCATCTCGCGCGGCAACGGCACCTGGTTCTACCTGGAGCTGCGCCAGCCGTTCGGGACGCAGTTCGACAACTTCGGCGCCTCAGACCCGGCCGTGACCGGTGTCACGATCCGGCTCTCGAACGACTGGACGACGATCGTCCAGTCGCAGCTCCTCGACATGACACCGGCTACCGCCGTCTACGGCGACGGGACCCTCCAGCCGGGGGCAAGCTTCTTCGATCCGCTCAGCGGCGTCTCGGTGACCACCCTGTCCGTCGCAGGTGGCGTGGCGACGGTCAACGTCTCGTGGGGCGCAGACGTGATTGCGCCCTCGACGCCGACCGGCCTCGCCGCCTCGGCGACGGGGACGAACGCCGCGCGCCTGACCTGGTCCGCCTCGACCGACAATGTCGGCGTGGCCGGCTACCGCGTCAGCCGCGACGGGGGCGCGCCGACCACGGTGGGTACGACCCAGTTCAATGACTCCGGCCTCACGCCGGGCGCCACCTACCTCTACTCGGTCGTGGCGTTCGACGCCAACGGCAACACCTCCGGCGCTGCGACCAAGTCCTGGACCCAGCCAATCCCGGACACGACCGCGCCGACGGCGGTGACGCTGTCGAAGTCCACGTCGAAGTCAAAGGTGACGCTCTCCTGGACGGCCTCGTACGACCTCGTCGGCGTGGCAGGCTACCGGGTCTATCGCAACGGCGCCCTTGCCGCCACCACGACCTCGCGGACGTGGTCGGAGCCGCTCAAGCGGGGCACGACGAACTACTACGTCGTGGCCTTCGACGCGGCCGGCAACGTGAGTCCCTACTCGAACACGCAGACCACCGTCAAGTAGCGTCAGCCCTCGGCTGACACGCGAACGGGCCGCCCGCAGGGGCGGCCCGTTCTGCATATCGGGGGCGAGTCACGCAGGGACGGTGCGCCGGGTACAGTCGGCGCGATGGCAGCGGAGGGGTTCGATGTCGTGATCGTGGGCGGCGGATCCGCGGGCTGCGTGCTCGCGAATCGGCTGTCCGAGGATCGTGGCACCCGCGTGCTGGTCCTGGAGGCGGGCCGGCCGGACTGGCGCTTCGACGTTTTCCTGCACATGCCCGCCGCGCTGGCGTTCCCGGTCGGCAGCCCGCTGTATGACTGGGGCTACCGATCGGAGCCGGAGCCGTTCCTCCACGGCCGGCGCGTCTACCACGCGCGTGGCAAGGTCCTGGGCGGTTCCTCGTCGGTCAACGGGATGATCTTCCAGCGCGGCAACCCGCTCGATTACGAGCGGTGGGCGACCGTGCCCGGCATGGCCGACTGGGACTACGCCCACTGCCTGCCCTACTTCAAGCGCATGGAGACCTGCCTCGCCGCTGAGCCCGACGACGAGTACCGGGGTCGCACGGGGCCGCTGGTCCTGGAGCGCGGCCCGGCGTCGAGCCCGCTGTTCGGTGCGTTCTTCGAGGCGGTCCAGGAGGCTGGCTACGCGCTCACGGACGACGTGAACGGCTTCCGCCAGGAGGGCTTCGGGGCATTCGACCGGAACATCCATCGCGGCCGGCGCCTGTCGTCGTCCACCGCGTACCTCGCGCCGGCCCTGCGCCGCCCGAACCTGGAGGTCCGGACGTCGGCGCTGGTCACGTCGATCACCTTCGATGGCCGGCGCGCGACGGGCGTCGAATACCGCAGCGGTGGCGGCCACCACCGCGTCCAGGCCGGCGACGTCATCCTCGCGGGCGGGGCGATCAACACGCCGCAGCTGCTCCAGCTGTCCGGGGTGGGGGCGCGGGAGCACCTGCGCACGCTGGGCATCGAGACCGTGCACGACCTGCCGGGCGTCGGGCGCAACCTGCAGGATCACCTCGAGGTGTACGTCCAGCACGCCAGCCGGGAGCCCGTGTCCATGCAGCCCCACGCCACGCAGACGTGGCGGCGGCCGTGGATCGGGTTCCAGTGGCTCTTCTTCCGGCGCGGCCCCGGCGCCACGAACCACTTCGAGGCGGGCGGGTTCGTACGCGGCGACGAGGACGTCGCCTACCCGAACCTGATGTTCCACTTCCTGCCGCTCGCGATCCGGTACGACGGCACCGCGCCCGCCGGCGATCACGGCTACCAGGTCCACGTTGGGCCGATGTACTCGGACGCGCGGGGCACCGTGCGCATCGCATCGACCGACCCACGGGTCCACCCGAAGCTCGTCTTCAACTACCTGTCGACCGACCAGGACCGGCGCGAGTGGGTCGAGGCGGTCACGGTCGCCCGTGAGATCCTCCGCCAGCCCGCCCTCGCGCGCTATGACGCGGGCGAAGTTTCACCCGGGCCGTCGGTCGCGACGGACGAGCAGATCCTCGACTGGGTGGGTCACGACGCCGAGACCGCGCTCCACCCATCGTGCACGGCGCGGATGGGCACCGACGAGGAGTCCGTCGTGGATCCCGCGACGATGCGCGTTCATGGCCTCGACGGGCTCCGCGTCGTCGACGCCTCGGTCTTCCCGTACGTCACGAACGCGAACATCTACGCGCCGGTGATGATGGTTGCCGAGAAGGCGGCCGACCTCATCCGGGGAGTGACCCCGCTCGCGCCCGAACCGTTGCCCTTCTACCGGCACCAGCCAGGGTCCTGACCCCCATCGAGGGCCCCGGCCGGCTTGTGGGTCAGGCGCTCTTGCGCTTTCGGCCGCCGCCCCGGCCACCCGGGATCGGTCCGCGACTGAGGTAGATCGCGCCGTTGCGCACGCCGAGGTTCACGGCGCTGCCGCTCGCCTTGATCTGCTTCGAGATGACGAGGCGAATGTTGGGCAGCTTCTCGTTGTCTTCCAGCTCGATCTTCTTGATCAACGAAGCCGGACCCGCGCCGAGCTCGTTGAGTGTCTTCTCGATCAACTGCTCACGTCGCTTGATTGCCAGCTGGCGCGGGCTGAGCGCACGCGCCGTGCGGGGCTTCGGTGCCAACTCCTCGAGTTTGGCATCGCGAACCTTGACCATTGGGGGCCTCCTGATTGCAAATGGGACGCGCGCGGAGCGTAGCGAACTGCGCGCCGAAGATCAAAGACCACGGCCGAGATTACGAGATGAATCGCGGTGGAACTGCGGCCGCTATCGAATCATCTGGCGCAGCGCGAACATGATATTCGCCGGTCGCTCGGCGAGGCGTCGCATGTACCACGGATACCACGCCTCGCCGTACGCGATCAGGTCACGAACGAGGTAGCCCTCGCTGGCCAGGCGTCGTTGCTGGTCCATGCGGATTCCGTACAGCATCTCGACCTCGAAGCTCTCCTTCGGCAGGCCCATCGCCTTGGCGTGCTCCGCGATCTGTTCGATCAGCCGGACGTCGTGGGTCCCGAGACCAAGCCGGACCTGGCGCCCGCTCCGGGCGCCCTCGAGGAGCGCGACGGCGAGCGCGACGAAGTTCGCATCGACGTCATGCTTCGCCTGGTAGGCGATCGCCGCCGGCTCCGCGTAGGCGCCCTTGACGAGGCGGATCTGGGGGTCGAGTGGCAACAGGCGCTGGATGTCGGCGGCCGTGCGCCGCAGGTACGCCTGCAGGCACAGGCCCGTGTTCGGGCTGGTTGCCTTGAGCCGCTCGTAGAAGGCGATCGTGCTCTCGGCGTACGCGCTGCCCTCCATGTCCACCCATAGCGTCTTGCCGGACTCGGCCGCCTTCGCGGCGAGGCGGACGGCGTGGGCGAGGGTGCGTTCGACGTCGAGGTCGAAGCCGAGCTGCGTCAGCTTCACGCTGACCTCGCCATCGAGGTCGCGGGCCCGGATATGGCTCATGAGCCCGAGGTAGTGCTCGGCGACCTCGTCGCCCTCCTCCAGCTTCGTGATGTTCTCGCCGAGGCGGGTGAACATGCTGCTGATCCCGTCGGCGCGGAAGGCGACGCCGGCGTCGAGCGCGCTACCGACATCCGTGCCGGGCATGAACCTGCGGATGGCCCGCTTCGCGAACCAGAGTCTCGGCAGGTGATCGCGCAGCCAGGGATTCCGGGCCATCCAGAGCAGCAACTTTCGCATCACGCGCAGCCTAGCGCGCCCCGTCACGCCGGAGCAGGCCGATCGGCTGCATTCGGGAGGGCCGCTCGGCCGCAATGCTGGACTCGCGCGGCGGCGTCGCGGCTACGATGCCCGCGTGGCCAGGAGCCTGACGCGGACCGCGGGTGCCATCGTCGTAGGGGGCGGCGTGATGGGCGTGAGCACGGCCTACCACCTCGCCGCGGCAGGGGTGGGCGACGTCCTGCTCCTCGAGCGCGAGCCGGGCCTCGGGCTGGGCTCGACGGGTCGCTGCGCCGGCGGGTTTCGGCACCAGTTCTCCAGCGAGATCAACGTCCGGCTGTCGCTCGAGAGCATCCGGATGATCCGGTCGTTCACGGAAGTCCATGGACTCCCGCTGGATGTGCACGTAGACGGCTACCTGTTCCTGTGTCGCGACACCGAAACCTGGTCCGCCTACCGCGGCGATGCAGCGATGCAGCGGCGCCTCGGGGCGCGGGTTGACCTTCTGGACGCCGCGGCGGCCGCGGAGCTGGTGCCCGGCCTCGTTGTGGACGGCATCGTCGGCGCGACGTTCGGCCCGGACGATGGCATCGCGGATCCATCGGGGCTGACGAACGGCTACGCAACGGCGGCACGTCGCGCCGGCGCCGCGATCCGCACGGGCGTCAGCGTGACCGGGATCGCCGCCTCGGACGACGGCGGACGCGTCCTCGGCGTCGAAACCTCGGAGGGCCGGATCGAGGCGCCCCTCGTCGTGCTCGCGGCGGGCGTGTGGAGTCCATCGCTCGCGGCGACAGTGGGCCTGGACCTGCCGGTCAAGCCCTATCCGCGCCAGCTCGTCGTGACCACCGACTTTCCGGGGCGCCCCGCTCGCCGAACGCTGGTCATCGAGACGTCCACGATGTTCTTCTTCCATCGCGAGGGCACCGGGATCCTGATGGGCATCCCGCCGGCTGGCGGGCAATCGACGTTCGATACCTCGCCGGACGACCGCTTCGTTGCCGAGGAGCTCCTGCCCGCCGCGATGCGATCACTCCCCGCGGTCGAGGCGGCCGGTCTCGCCTCCACCTGGGTAGGCCTGTACGAGATGACCCCTGACCACCATCCCGTCGTCGGCCCGGTGTCCGGGCTGGCCGGGCTGCTCGTCGCGACGGGCTTCAGTGGACACGGCTTCCAGCATGGGCCGGTCGTCGGCAAGCTCCTCGCCGAGGTGGCCGTCACCGGGCGCGCCACGACGCTCGACATCGGGCCGCTCCGACCCGAGCGATTCGCCCGCGGCGAGCTCATCCCCGAATCGCACGTCGTGTAGGTCACCGGAACCCGCTGACGCGCCTGGTGGATACTTGGCGGGCGATGAGCGCCGACAACGAGCTCCCCACCCGCCGCGAGACCGATTCGATGGGCGCGATCGACGTCCCCGCCGATCACTACTGGGCGGCCCAGACGCAGCGCTCGCTCCACCACTTCGCGATCGGGCGGGACCGGATGCCGGATCGGATCATCCGGGCGTTCGGCCTTCTGAAGCTGGCGGCCGCCGACGTGAACGCCGCGCTCGGCCTCATCACCGCCGAGCAGCGCGATCGCATCGCGATCGCCGCGCGCGAGGTCGCCGACGGTGGCCTCGCCGACGAGTTCCCGCTCCGCGTGTGGCAGACCGGATCCGGCACGCAATCGAACATGAACGTCAATGAGGTCATCGCGGGTCGCGCCAACGAGGCCGCCACGGGGGCACGCGGCGGCAAGGACCCCATCCACCCGAACGACCACGTGAATCGCAGCCAGTCCAGCAACGACACCTTCCCGACGGCCCTGCACATGGCAGTCGCGATGGCGCTCGTCGAGGACCTCGTCCCATCGGTCAGGGCCCTGCGCGACGCACTGGACGCGAAGCGCGCCGAGTTCGACGTGGTCGTCAAGATCGGGCGCACGCATCTGCAGGACGCGGTGCCCCTGACGCTGGGGCAGGAGTTCAGCGGCTACGTGGCACAGCTGGACGGCGGCCTCGCACGGATCCAGGCGACTCTGCCCGGGCTCTACGAAATCGCGCTCGGCGGGACAGCGGTGGGAACGGGCATCAACAGCCACCCGGACTTCGCGGTCCAGGTCGCGGCGCGCATCGCGGACCTGACGGGCCTGCCGTTCGTGACGGCGCCGAACAAGTTCGCCGCGCTTGCAGGCCAGGAAGCCACCGTCTTCGCCTCCGGCGCCCTCCGCACGCTGGCCACCAGCCTGATGAAGATCGCCAACGACATCCGCTGGCTGGGCTCCGGGCCGCGCGCGGGCCTCGGCGAGCTGATCCTGCCGGAGAACGAGCCCGGCTCGTCGATCATGCCCGGCAAGGTCAATCCGACCCAGGCCGAGGCACTGACCATGGTCTGCGTGCAGGTCATGGGCTACGACGCACCAATCGGCATCGCCGGCTCGCAGGGCAACTTCGAGCTCAACGTCTTCAAGCCGATCATCGCCCACGACCTGCTCCACTCGATCGAGCTGCTGACCGATTCCTGCCGCAGTTTCCGCGAGCACTGCGTGGAGGGCCTCGAGGCGGACATTGCAAGAATCGAGGAACACGTCGCGAACTCGCTGATGCTCGTCACGGCGTTGACACCTCGGATCGGGTATGACAAGGCTGCAGAGATTGCCAAGAAAGCACACCACGAGGGCACGACGCTTCGCGCCGCCGCCCTCGCCCTTGGCTATCTCGACGAAACCGAGTTCGACACGCTCATGCGACCCGAGGCGATGACCCGCCCCTCCGCCTGAGCCGCAGGGAGGGAACGGCATGCGCTGGAGACCATCAAGTTCCACACAGGTGGAAGATCGACGTGGCCAAGGGGGCGGGGGTGGCCTCGGCGGCATGCGCATGGGCGGCCTGGGCGGCGGTGGCATCCCGATTCCGATGGGCGGCGGAATCGGCGGCATCGTGCTCGTCGTGATCATCATCGTGGTCCTGAACCTGATGGGCGGCAGCGGCGCGACGGGCCCGTCCGGCGGCCTCACCGGCGGCCAGGGCGGCGTGATCGCGTCGCTCTCCCCCGATGACGATCCCGGGCAGTTCGTGAACAGCGTGACCGTCGACGTCCAGGGCTACTGGGACGCCAAGCTCGCCGAGTCGGGCAAGGACTACCCGGAGACCGTGACCGTCCTGTTCACCGACTCGACCCAGTCGGGCTGCGGCGTCGCTTCGGCCCAGACCGGGCCGTTCTACTGTCCCGCGGACCAGAAGGTGTACCTCGACACGGCGTTCTTCGATGAGCTGAGCAGCCGGTTCGGTGCCCCGGGCGACTTCGCCCAGGCGTACGTGATCGCGCACGAGTACGGCCACCACGTCCAGGATGTCCTGGGTGTGATGGAGCAGGCCCAGAGTGGCGGCAACGAAGGGTCCATCCGGCTCGAGCTGCAGGCTGACTGCTACGCGGGCATGTGGGCGAACTCCGTCTGGAAGTCGCCCGATCAGTCTGCCGTGGAATCGATCACCGAGGCGGACGTGCGAGAGGCGATCAACGCCGCCCAGGCCGTCGGCGACGACCGGATCCAGGAGCAGTCGACCGGCACGATCAACCAGGACACCTGGACGCACGGCTCGGCTGAGCAGCGCGCAAAGTGGTTCAACACCGGCTTCAAGCAGGGCACCCTGCAGGCCTGCGACACCTTCGCCGCCCAGTCCGTCTAGCCGACTCAGCGCCGCTGCCGGCGCTCGACGGTGAAGTCCCGGGCGAGGTCGCGCGGGGCGACGCGCGGCCCGTAGCGTGGCGGCGTGATGCCGGATCGCTCGATGAGCCGGATCGCCCGCGCCCGATGCCCAGCCCACGGCGCGAGGAGCTCCACCATCCGCTCGTCCGTCCCGCGCGGCTCGTGTGCGAGCGCGAAGGCCACCACGTTCGAGAGGTGGGCGTCGGCGACGCTCACCGCGTCCGGATCACCAAGAGCCCGGAGGGTGACCTCCGCGGCGGTCCACGGGCCGATGCCCTGGTGTGTGCGCAGGGCAACGGCGAGCGCCTCGGCGCCCGCCCCGCCGCCGCCGGGAAGCCGGGCGGGCCCGCCCAGCGCCTCAAGGCGCCCGGCCTCCCGCGCGATTCGCCGCAGGAGGGCGCCCCGGCGCGGTTCGATCCCGAGTCCAGTCAGCGTCCAGGACGGCAGGCTCGCGACGGTTGCCGGCACCGGCGGCAGCACCAGCCCGAGCGGCCCGGGCGCCGGCGCACCGTGGGCGCGGACCAGTCGTCGGTAGTTGCGCCACGCCTCCGTCCCGGTGATGCGCTGCTCGAGGATTGCTGGGACGAGCGCCTCCCACACGGCCCCGGTTCTCCCGAGGCGCACACGCCCGAGTTGCCGGGCGAGCGCGGCGATGACAGGGTGTCGGCTCGGGTCGAAGCCGGTGTCATCGTCATCGAGCCCGAGCGCCGCCGGCAAAGCCTCCAGCAGCCACGCTGACCCGGGTCCCCATGCCCACGCGCGCAGCGACGCCCCATCGACCCGGACTTCGATGGCGGCCGGTCCATCGGGAGTGACGGAGGCGCGAATCGCCGCTCCCGACGCCACGCGCATCGTCGGGTCCCCCGTTCCGCGGACCAGCGGCCCGAGCACGGTCCGGAGGTCCAGCGGACCGTCCAGTGCGATCGTCCGGGTCGCGGCCCCGGCCCGCGAATCAGCGTCCGTCACGCCACGAACACCGTGCTGGGAGGGTGGCTCGGTGCGCGCAGCCAGCCCGCGGCAAGCCAGTCTGGGGTAAGGTGGTCCCAGTTTTGCGACTCCCCAGAGTCGTCGCGCGCGCCGCGCTCATTGCGACGCTCGCCTCGGTTGTCGTTCCAGGGCTGGTTGGTTCGCGCATTCCAGGCGCACCCACCGCCATCGATCCTTCGACCTTCCAGGAGGTCGGAATGGGTTGGTCGGAGACGGCGATGACGATGCCAACGCTCGATCTTGACCTCGCGTCCGCAGGCCGCCTCGACGCCGCCTCGCTCCTCAGCGAACCGCGCCTTGGGCCCGTCGTCGTCGCGACTCGCCCTGCGGTGACCCTCCCGGCCAACAAGGCGACCGTCAAGATCCTGTGGCACCTCGACAACAACATCAGCTGGTACGGGCCGGGCTTCTACGGCAACGGCGGCGCGTGCGGGATGTTGGGCGCGGCTGGCCTCCAGTCCACCACGGTGGGCGTGGCGCACCGCACCCTCCCCTGCGGCACGGTCGTGACGTTCCGGTACAACGGCCGCACCGTGACCACGAGGGTCATCGACCGCGGGCCATATGTCGCGGGTCGCACCTGGGACATGACCAAGGGACTGTGCACCCTCCTGGGCCACTGCTTCACCGGCGGCGGGGTGTACTGGAAGCTCGGCTGACCGGGCTATCCTGCCCATCGTGGACTCCTGGCGCACGATCATCGAGCCATTCCGGATCCACTCGGTCGAGCCCATCAGGCTGACCACCGTCCAACAGCGCGACGCGGCACTCGAAACGGCCGGGTACAACCTGTTCAACCTCCACGCGGATGACGTCCTCATCGATCTCCTGACCGATTCTGGCACCGGCGCCATGAGTCGCGACCAGTGGGCGGCCATCCAGCATGGCGACGAGAGCTACGCGGGCTCGCCATCCTGGTTCGCATTCCTCGAGAGCGTGCAGACCCTTTTCCCGTTCCGGCATGTGATCCCGACCCACCAGGGCCGCGCCGCCGAGAAGATCCTGTTCAGCGTCGTTGGCGGGCCAGGCAAGCTCGTGCCCAACAACACCCACTTCGACACGACCCGCGCGAACGTGGAGGCCAGCGGCGCCGAGGCGGTGGACCTCGTGATCGCGGAGGGCCGCGACCCGTCATTCATCCATCCGTTCAAGGGCAACATGGACGTCGGCGCGCTGGACAGCTTCCTCGCCGAGCACGCGGGCAACGTGCCGGTCGTCTTCGTGACCGTGACCAATAACTCGGGTGGCGGCCAGCCGGTCTCGCTGGAGAACCTGCGGGCGGTGCGCGCGGTCTGCGACCGCCACGGCGTGCCGCTCTTCCTGGATGCCTGCCGGTTTGCCGAGAACGCCTGGTTCATCAAGCTTCGCGAGCCAGGCCAGGCCGATCGATCCATCCCGGACATCGTTCGTGACATGGCCGCCCTCGCCGACGGGATGACGATGTCGGCGAAGAAGGACGGCCTCGCGAACATCGGCGGCTGGCTCGCGGTCAATGACGACGCGCTCGCGGAGCAGTGCCGCAACCTGCTGATCCTCACCGAGGGCTTCCCGACGTACGGGGGCCTCGCCGGCCGGGACCTCGAGGCCATCGCCCAGGGCCTCCGCGAGGTCGTGGACGAGGACTACCTGCGCTACCGGGTGCGCTCCACTGCGTACCTGGGCGAGGCACTGGACGAAGCCGGCGTCCCGCTCGTCAAGCCGTTCGGCGGCCACGCGATCTATCTCGACGCTCGGGGCCTCCTCCCGCACATCACCCCCCTCGAGTACCCCGGTCAGGCGCTCGCGATCGCGCTCTACCGGGAGGGCGGGATCCGTGGCTGCGAGATCGGTACGGTCATGTTCGGGAGGCGCCCGGACGGGTCGGAAGCCGCAGCGCAGATGGACCTCGTCCGCCTCGCCATCCCGAGGCGCACGTACACCCAGAGCCACATCGACTACGTGATCGAGGTCGTGCGCCGGGTTGCCGACCGCGCATCATCGCTTCGCGGCGTGCGGATCGTCGACCAGCCGCCCGCATTGCGGCACTTCACGGCGCGCTTCGCGCCGCTGTAGCGCCGCGGGAGCGGTCGAGGGCTAGGCCCTGGCCGGGAGGTGCGGGCGGTCCAGCGTCGGTTCGGGACCCGGCTTGTCACCGCCGAACACGTCGACCGGCTCATCGTCCATCGCGAGCGTGTCCGGGTCCTCGATGTAGGCCGGGACGGTGAATCCGAACTCGGCGCCCTTGCCGTCGCGTGCCTTCGCCCAGATGCGCCCGCCCATTGCCGTGACCAGCTCGCGGCACACGAACAGGCCGATGCCCGCGCCGGGCGCCGAGGCTGCCTGGGACGCGGATCGGTAGTACAGGCCGAACAGCCGCTCGGCGTCCTCCTCGGTGATGCCGGGGCCGTTGTCGCAGACCCGGATCATGACCTCGCCCACGCCATCTTCCAGGCTGACATCGACGCTGGAGCCCGCGCCGCTGTACTTCGCGGCGTTGGACAGGAGGTTGCGCATGATCTGGGCGAGGTACTCCTCATCCGCGGCGACCATCTGCACCGGCCCGGTCGAGACCACGTTGATCGCGACCTCGGGCCACAGCCCACGTTCCCGCTCGACGAGCTGTTTGATGACCCGATCGATCAGGACCGGCCGGACGTCGCCGGCCTCCCCGCCGCGCTCGATGCGCGCCATGGCCACGAGGTTCTCGATCATGCGCTGGAGGCGCTCTGCCTCCGCAGCGACGCCCACGAGCAGCTCGTTGCGCGTTGCCTCGTCGAGCCGCGCACCTCGGCCGAGGAGTAGCTGCGTGCCGCCGTAGATCGACGTGACGGGCGTCCGCAGCTCGTGCGACAGGACCCCGACGAAGCGATCCCGTACCTGGTCCGCCTCGTGGCGCCAGGCCACGTCGGAGATGACCGCGACCTGGAACGGCCGGCCATCGAGCTCGAACGTGCTCCGCGCGATCTCGGCCGGGAAGTGCGTCCCGTCGGCACGATGGCCCGTCGTCTCCGAGCGGAACACGGGCCGGTCACCGACCGTGGTCGGCACCTCGTCCTTGTGGAGGACCACGAGGTCGCCCAGTGCGATGCCGATCAGGCGGTCCACCTCGCCGCCGAACAGGATTCCCGCCTGGCGCGTGGCCCAGGTCACGCGGCTCTCGTCGTCCAGCGCGAGGATGGCGTTGGGGTCCGCTTCGAGGAGCGCCCGAAAGCGGGCCTCGCTGGCCCGGACCGTCCGCGACTCCTCGGCCTCGCGCCGCGCCTCGCCGAGCCCAATGAGCATCTCTTCGCGGTCGATCGCGTGCGCGGTCAGCGACGCGAGGTCGCCGATCAGGGCCACGTCGTCATCGACGAACAGCTGGCGGCCCTCGACGTCGGCCACGAGCCACTCCGTGAGCTCGCTGCCCGGCCGGATCGCGAACTCGACCTTCGAGAAGCTGGTCGCCGGGGCGGCCGGGTCGTCGGCTGGCGTCGGGAGCTCGCCGACGACCGCCAGCGGCGCCCCGGGTGCCGCCGGCTGGATGGAGACCCGGGTGGCCCCGAGGATGGCGCGGGCGGTGGTCGCGAGGTCCGTCCACAGGCTGCCGGGATTCGCATCGGTGGACGGCGCGACCAGGTTGCGGACCAGCTGGAACGAGGCGGCGCGGTTGGCGAACCTGCGGAACCAGCGCGGCGGCACGAACGCGCCGAGGTAGCCCAGGGTTGCCACGAGGACGAGCAGCCGCGTCACCGAGTTCGCATCGGCGGACGACGCGCCCGCTGGCCGCGCGGCGGATGTCAGCCCCGCGATCAGGATGGACGCACCGAAAAGGCCCGTCGCAACCGCGGCGGATGCCAGCCTGACGCGGGCGACGCCGTAACGGCGCCGGCTGACCATCGCGAACCAGCCCGCCGCTGCGATCTCGACGGCGAAGAAGTAGACGGTCGCGAAGAGCACACCGACGATCCGTGCCGCGGGTGCCGCGACCGGCAGCAGGATGATCGCAGCCCACGCCGCGATTGCGCCGAGGAGCGCGATCAGCATCCGGTATCGCGCCACCGGTCGGATCTGGGAGATGAGGCGGAGCACGAGCAGCGGCTGGGCGAACAGGATCGCCACGAGCACGGGGCGGGCTACCGCCGAGATCGACGGCAGCAGCGCGTTCAGGAAGGTCAGCGCGAAGAGCGCCGCGAACGATCCGAAGATCGCGACGACGGACAGCTCCAGCGGCCCCCGTTGCTTGAAGTACTGCCACACGCTCATCGCGAACAGCACGTAGAAGGCGAGCTGGAGGGCGGTGGTGATCGGATCCAAGCCTGGTGCGACCTCTTCCGCATGCGCCGGTCGCGGGTCAATCGCCCGGCCGCCGGGCCCCCATCATGCCGCCTTTTGTCCGCAATGCGAATCACGCCGGCATTACAAACATCGCTGGTACGCTCCCGCCATGTGTCGAAGCATTCGAACCCTCCGCCACCAGGACGAGCCCGCGACGACGGGTGAGGTCGAGGCGGCAGCGCGCCAATACGTGCGCAAGGTCAGCGGCTTCCGCCAGCCGTCTGCGCGCAACACGGAGGCCTTCGAGGCCGCGATCGCGGAGATCGCGGCCGCGTCGCAGCGGCTGATCCTCGCCGTCGGTGGTGACGTGGAGCCCGGCCCGGACCGCCGCCCCCCGGCTCGCACGCACGCGCACGCGCATCCCCACGCCGGCTGACCCGATGGGCGCGTCGCCGGCGGCGGTAGCCCGACTGCCGCTGGACCCGGAGCTCCCGATCCGGCACGTCACGAGCACGAAGGTGGTCGCCGTGCGCGGCGCCGAGCTGGAGGTGCGCGACGATCTCGTCGTCGGCGAGGAGCCGCTGGAGATCCGCGCCGCCGGCCCTCGCCAGGCGCCGGTCCAGGTAGCGGTCACGATGCGCACGCCCGGCTACGAGGAGGAGCTCGCGCTCGGCTTCCTGACGACCGAGGGCCTGCTCGCGGGCAACGAGGTGATGGGCGTCCGGTACGGCGACCCGGGCGTCATGGCGGAGCCCGACGACAGCGTGCTCGTACGGCTGGCGAGGCGGTTCGACCCGTCGCTCGCCGCGAAGCGCAACTTCGTCGCCACCGCCTCGTGCGGGATCTGTGGCAAGGCCTCCATCGATGACGTCGCTATCCGGTGCGAGCCGCTGCCCATGGGACTGCCGGTGATCTCGCGGAAGGTCATTACCTCGCTCCCCAACGAGCTCCGGGCCGCCCAGGCGGCGTTCGAGCGGACGGGCGGGCTGCACGCCGCCGGCCTGTTCGAGACCGACGGCAGCCTCGTCGCCATTCGCGAGGATGTTGGGCGACACAACGCGTTGGACAAGGTCATCGGGTCGCGGGTGCGGGCACGGGAGATGCCGCTCTGGGATCGGATCCTGCTGGTCTCGGGGAGGGTCAGCTTCGAGATCGTCCAGAAGGCCGCGGTCGCCGGGATTCCGATCATCTGCGCCGTGTCCGCACCCTCGGACCTCGCCGTCCGCCTGGCGGATCGGCTCGGCGTGACCCTGATCGGCTTCCTGCGCGGTGACGGGTTCAACGTGTACAGCCACGACGGCCGCGTTGACCTCCGCGACCTGCTGGCGAAGCGGTGAGCGACCCCGACAGCGCAGCTCGGGCGGCGCGGGTCGCGCGAGTCACGGCGCTCGGACTCGACCAGGCGACCCTCGCAGCGTTCATCTCGCAGCTCGACGGCCTGGATCGCGACGCCCTGATCGCGGCGGGGCATCTCCGGTCGGCAGCGCCGGCAAAGGGCATCGATGCGATCGCAGCGTCGCATCGCAATTCGGGGGGCGAGGCGCTCCTCGAGCTCGCCAAGGACGTGCTCTACGGCCTGCTTTTCGGCGACGAGACGACGCAGACCCGGTTCGATCGCGTCCAACGCGAGCTGCTGACACTCACGCTGCCGCGAGCGAAGGCGGGGGCCTTCGACTTCATCCCGGCGGCCACCGAGCTGAGTGGCGCCGGCATGTGGCGAGATCCGTCGGGCGTCTCGAACGACGTCCGCGCCGACAACGTGATCGTCGAGGTGGAGTTCGGCGAGGTCGCCGGCGAGCTGGTCGGCCACGGCATCGTCCGCGCCCTGAGCCTGATCAACAACCTCGAGGTGAACGAGCAGATCCTCTACGCCCGCATGGTCAACATCGAGGAAAGCACGCTCATCGAGTAGCTGGTTGCGCCACCGCTGCGCCCCGTCGCCCGCCCGCCCGCCCTTCGCCCGCCCGCGCCGCCATCCAGCCGCCTCACTTCGGCGGCATGCCTCCGAGGCATATTCCGGGGCCGAGACAGCCCAACGTGACAGCCGGGGGCTTGCTCAGCCGCCCTTCATGACTGCAGTGCATAGCTCGCCGGGTATGCGCCGAGGTCCAGGAGGAATTGCTGGGCAATCGACCGATAAGCCTCGTGAAGTTGACTGTCAGGCATGGCAAGGCCACAGCTGCCGATCGGCGTACGAGAGCTTGGGCGTCGGCGGCGCCGCGTGCGTGAACATGTGGGGACGCAGATCAAGGATCTCCGGGAGGAGTCGGGAATCTCCCAGAAAGGCTTGGCGGCAGCCGCCGGGATCGACCAGGGCTATCTCTCCAAGGTCGAGCGAGGCCTCGCTCAGCCAAGCATGGATGTGCTGGTCGCGATCGCGGCGGCGCTGGGGGCGGATCTCGGAATCCGTCTGTTCCCCGGCTCCGGTCCGCGGATCCGTGATCGCCTCCAAGCGCCGATGGTCGACGCCCTGATCCGCGAGCTCCACGGGCGATGGCGTCCGCACCCCGAGCTCGCCGTTCCGAAGGCGCGTGGGTTCATCGACCTCGCGTTCGGACTGCGGGACAGCACGGCCGGCGTCGCTTGCGAGGCGCACTCGGAGCTGCGCGCGATCGACACGATCCAGCGGCGCGTGGTGGAGAAGGCGGCGGCCCTCGCCGAGATCGGCCTCGTCGGCACCAATGTCTCGCCGTTGTTGCTCATTCGCTCAACCGCGGCGACCCGCGGCGTCGTTCGCACCTACGAGGCGACCCTCGCCGCCTCGTTCCCGGCTTCGATCGACGCCACCCTGCAGGCGCTCCGCGGCGCAAATGCACCATGGCCGGGCCCCGCGATCCTGTGGGCGCGCCTCGAGGGTGGGCGAGCAGAAATCCTTGATCGTCCGCCGCGCGGAATCGGGCTGGGGCGACGCGAGATGCCCGATCGCGGACGCTAGGCTGGCGCCATGAGCGAACACGTCCACCTCGAGGAGACCACGCCGTGGGTCCGGCGCTGGCTGCGCGCCGAGGGCATCGCCGGTCTGGCGCTCGGGTGGGTTGTCTGGCAGGCACTCGGGGGCGAGCTGCTGTGGTTCGTGCCGGCGCTGCTCCTGCCGGACATCTCGATGCTGGGCTACCTCCGCGGACCGCACGCGGGTGCCATCGGCTACAACCTCGCCCACAACTGGCTCGTGGGCGGCCTCGTGGTCGGCGCCGGGTGGTTCCTGTCGATCCCGGCGCTTGCGATGGCCGGCGCGGTGCTCGTCGCGCACACGGGCGGCGACCGCCTGCTCGGCTACGGCCTCAAGTACCCGACATCGTTCCAGGACACGCATCTCGGGCGAATCGGTCGGCGATAGTGCCGGCCCGAGCGTGCGGCGCTACTCGCGTCGGCGCTCGTTGGTGAACTCGAAGCCGAAGCGGCCCTTGATGCACAGGTGGCCTTCGGTCACCGACGAGTCCATCGGCGAGGTGACCTTCACGATCGTGTTGTCCTGCACGTGCAGGTCTACTGCGCAGCCGACGCCGCAGTACGGGCAGATCGTGGAGGTCACGGTCTGGGCCGACTCGTTCCAGGTGCCCGCCTCGCGCATGTCGAACTCGCTCTTGAACATCAGCGCACCCGTCGGGCAGACGCCGATGCAGTTGCCGCAGTAAACGCAGGCCGAGTCGGGCAGGGGCGCGTCCCACTCCGTGGAGATCCGCGCATCGAAGCCGCGCCCTGCCACGGCGATCGCGAACGTATTCTGCGCGTCCTCCCCGCACGCCTCGACGCACTTGTAGCAGAGGATGCACTTCGAGTAGTCGCGCACGTAGAGGTTGTTGTCGACCTTCACAGGCTGCGCGACGGTCCCGGCCCGCGCGGCCTCGTCCCCGTGGGGCGCGTGATGGTGCCCGGGGTCGCGGTCGTCGCGCTCATGGGCGGCCGCGGCGCTCGCCGGCGCCCCGAACCGCGACGGATCCGCGCCGTAGCGCTCCACGTAGCTGGCCGCGTCGCCGTTGGGGACCTGCGGGCCGGCGAGCGACAGGTCCACGGACGAGCCGAGGAATTCGAGCACCACCTTCCGGGAGAGCTGGACGCGCTCGGACTCGGTGAGCACCTCCATGCCCTCCTCGACTTTGCGCGAGCACGCGGGCGCGAGGACGCGGGCGCCCTTGACCTCCACGACGCAGACCCGGCAAACGTTCACGGGGGTGAGATTCTCGAGGTAGCACAGGGTCGGGATGTCCAGGCCCTGGGCACGGCACGCGTCGAGGATCGTGGAGCCGGCGGGGACGGAGACCGCGACGCCGTCGATCTGGAGTTGCACGTTGGGCGGTGGCTCGCGACGCGGCGCCTCGGGTGTGCGGGTCGCGCGGCCCGCGGGCGTCGTGTACACGATGCCCGGCGGCGGGAGCTCGGCGTGCGGCTCGTGACCGTGTGGGTCGTGGGTCACAGGGCCACCAGCTCCGGCTGGCGCAACGCCGATTCGATCGCGGATGACGCGGTTTGGCCGAGCCCGCAGATGCTCGCGTCGCGCATCGCCTGACCGATATCGCGGAGCAGGACGAGCTCTTCCTCGCGTGTCCTGACGACCACGCCGTCGGCGAGGCGCGACAGCAGCTCCTCCTGGCGCACGGTCCCGATGCGGCAGGGCACGCACTGCCCACACGACTCGTCACGGAAGAACGCGGCGATCCGCCGAAGCGTCCCGATCATGTCCGCGGTCTCGTCGAAGACCATCACGACGCCCGACCCGAGGGTTGCGTTGATCGCGCGGGTGCCTTCGAACGTCAGCTGCGTATCGAACGCATCGGTGCCGACGAACACGCCCGCCGCGCCACCGAGCAGGATCGCCCGGATCGCCCGTTTCTCCGGCACGCCGCCAGCGAGTTCGATCATTTCGCGCAGGGTCGTCCCGAACGGCACCTCGTAGACGCCGGGCCGGCCCACGTTCCCGGACACGCAGAACAGCTTGGGGCCCGTCGAGCCCTCCGTGCCCAGGGTCGCGAAGCGGGCGCCGCCACCGGCCCCGCCCTCGAGGATTGCGAGCACGTTGACGAGCGTCTCGACGTTGTTGACCGCCGTCGGCTTGCCGAACAGCCCGACCTCGACCGGGAACGGCGGCTTGTTGCGCGGCTCGCCTCGCTTGCCCTCGATCGACTCGAAGAGCGCGGTCTCCTCGCCGCAGATGTACGCGCCGGCGCCGCGGCGGACCTCGATGTCGAACGAGAAGTCGGAGCCCATCACCGACGGCCCGAGATAGCCGGCGGCGCGCGAGGCGTCGATCGCGGCACGGATGCGCGATTCGGCCAGCGGGTACTCGCCTCGGATGTACAGGAAGCCCTTCGAGGAGGCGGTGGCGAAGCCCTCGATGATCATCGACTCCACGACGGCGAACGGGTCGAACTCCATCAGGACGCGGTTGCTGAACGTCCCTGGCTCGGACTCGTCCGCGTTACAGACGACGTAGTGCGGCTGCGCGGGCTGGACGGCGACCGCAGACCACTTGCGGCCGGTCGGGAATGCCGCGCCGCCGCGACCGAGGAGCTTCGATTCAGTTACCTCACGGATGACTTCCTCGGCGCCCATGACGAGCGCCTGCTCCAGGGCAACGAAGCCGCGCTGCGCAAGGTAGTCGTCCAGCGACCCCGGGTCCACGATTCCGACCCGCCGGAGCAGCTGGAGCTGCGGCTCGCCCGCCTGCGGCACGGACGTGCGCGCCGCGGCCATCCGGTCGCCGCCGCTCGGCGCGGGCGCAGTCGCGGCGAAGGCTTCGAGCCGGGCGACGATCCCCGCCGCGTCGATCGGCGCCGCGATCTCGCGCACGGGCGACTCGCCAGCGATCGTGAACATCGCCGCCGGCGCCCGCTCGCACAGGCCGAGGCACGGGCTTCGCTGCCAGCCGATCCGGCCGTCCCGCGCCGCCGTCCCCGCGGCCCCGAGCGCTCTCTCGAGATCCGCGCACGTCTCCTCGGCACCTGCGAGACGGCAGGCAATGTCGTCGCACACGTGGGCGACCGCGGGCGGTCGAGGCTTGGTCGAGAACAGCGCGTAGAACGTGGCGACCCCATACGCCTCCGCGGGCGGCACGGACAGCCGCTTGCAGACGTAGTTCATCCCGGGCTGCGTGATCTGCCCGACCCGATCCTGGAGCGCGTGCAGCGCCGGGAGGAGCAGGTCGCGGCGGCTCCGGGCTTCGTGCCCGCCACTCGCGGCGTGCCCCTCTGTCAGCGAATCGCGCCTGCCTCCGTGCCAGCCGCTTTCGGCAGGCCCCAGGACCGCATCAACCGCGGCGCGCTCTACGGGCGTCGCGAGCGGCCCGATGACGTGGAGGTCCATCGGGCGGAGTCTAGCCGCGGGTCGCAGCCTCCGGCGCCCATGACGTGGGACTCAGATGAGCTGGCTGAGGTAGCGCTGGATCAGGAACAACGCGATTGGCAGCGCGATCGCCGAGAGGAATCCGGTCAGGGCACCGCTGCTCCAGGGCCAGGTTGGTGCTCGATTGACGACGTCGCGCGCCGCCACCAGTGCTGGCAGGGTCTTGCCGCGCGCATCGACGGTCGCCGCATCGCCTCCGTCTGCTGCGGCATGCAGGGACGCGACCGCGGTCGTCAGTCGCTGGCCGGTCTCCGTCTGCAGGCGCCGCTTCTCGCCGACGAGCCGATCGTGGATGCCGCGCAGCGGCACCACGAACGCCGCAAAGGCCATCACGACCGTGCCCCCGTACCAGATGCCGGTGATCAGGATGTAGCTGGCGTCGGCATCGGATGGAAGGAGGAAAAGGCTCGGGATGAGCAGCAGGATGAGACCAACGGCCGTTTGCGACGTGAGCCGCGACAGCGCGTACAGGGGCGCTTGCGCGAACAGGTCGATCGTTCCGAGGCGCTCGTGGATCCGGCCGATCAGGCGGAGCTGCCGAATCGTGTGGTAGAGCAGGATCAGAAAGAGGGCGCGGACGATGGTCTCCCACACGCCCCGGAGTGCGAGCGAGAACGCGGAGAGACCCACGATGCCGTTGCTCACAGGATCCAGCGCGTACCCAACCGGCGTTGCGACGGCGGTGATGATCGTCAGGAGCCAGGTCGGCCGCGCTGGAATGGCGGTGAGCCGACCGTGCGCCAATGCCACCTCATCGTCACTCAGCCGCAGCAGCGGCCGGATGGCAGCAAGGGCCTCGCTGGCGGTGCGGTCGAGCCAATGGATCAGGCCGAGGATCCCGAACGGCAGGGCGGCGTAGTAGACGAGCGCGAGGAGCGGTGCAGCCGGGTCCGCCACCGCGGTGGAGATCGTCGCGGCTCACGAGATCGAAATGGCGATCGCGCTCGCGACCAGGTAGCCAGCCCAGATGGGGCCTGGGAGGCGCTCGAACCAGCCGTTGACGACATCGACCCAACTCGCCGCATACCGCCGAGATGTCGACCCTTGTTTCGGGACTGCTTCGGTAGCCACCTGCCCTCCCAATCGGCGGGCATCGTATATGCGGCCGATGGGTGGGGCGGTCAGGTGCCCGGCGCGCGGTACTTCGGGTGCATGCCGCGCGCCTTGTCGACCTCGGACGCCGTGAGCAGCACCGTCGTCCTGACGCCGGCCACGCCGGCAGCGGCGACGGTTGTCGAGAGCGCGGCGGCGGATGCGTTGTCCGGGAGCTCGGCAATGACCACGACGTCGCTCTTGCCGAACGACCAGTACATCGCCTCGACCTTGCCGCCCAGGCTCTTCGCAAACTCCTCGATCGCCTTCACTCGGCCGTCGGCGCCTTCCTGCATGAGGCCGGCGAGTCCCGCCTCGGTGTAGTTCGCCTGGAACAGGTAGTGGGCCATCTCGCACCTCCACGTGGGCGCTCCATGGCGCCGGGCGAGCATCGTACCCGCGCGCGCAGGGCGGCGAACACGGCGAGCGCCTTTGCGGGCATGGCCTCCACCTACACTCGGATCGATGCGTCAGACCGTCGGGCTCCTGCTCGTGATCGCCTCGCTCGCAGCGTGCGCCGGCGGCGTCACGCTCGGCGCCCCGACGCCGTCGACCTCCGTGCCCGCGTCGACGAGCTCGGCGACGGCCTCGGTCCCCGGGTCAACCGGAACTCCCGCGACACCCGCTCCGACACCGACCGCATTGGCCTCCTCCGGCGATCCGGTATGGCCTCCCGCGCGCTTCGTCGGCGGCGAGGGCGACATGACGTGGACCAGCGAGTGCGTGATCGTCGATGAGGAAACGTTCCACCTCGTGGGTGTCGGTCCGCAGCTCGCAGGCGAGATCGACGTCACGCTGGGCGCATACGACGCTGCCAATCTCCGGTACAGCGGCAGGGAGGTCGGCACCATCGTCGGACCGAACAACACCGTCTACGAGATCGACCAGGGCATCAGCTTCTACTACCACCTCGGCACGGGCGAGTGGCTCCTCGAGGACTTCTGGATCGAGAAGGTCCCGATGGAGCTGTGCTAGCCCGACCTGTCGCGGGTCAGGCGCCGACCGGCGCCTCGAGCTTCTCGATCCGGATCGCCGTCGCCTTGAACTCGGCCGTTCCGGACTTCGGGTCGGTCGCGTCGATCGTGAGGATGTTCGTCGCGACCTCGTCCTGGAAGTGCATGGTCATGAACGTCAGGCCGGGCCGCAGCGAGGGATCCAGGCGGACCGGCACCTCGAGCGCGCCCCGGCGCGAGACCACGCGGACCAGCTCGCCCTCGGCGAGCGAGTACAGCAGCGCGTCCTCCGGCGAGATGTCCAGCGACTCGCCGCGCCGAAGTGGCGAGGTGAAGCCGCCGGACTGCACGCCGGTGTTGTAGGAGTCGAGGCGGCGGCCGGTAGTCAGCCGGATCGGGAAGTCGTCGTCGAGCTTGTCGACGGGCGGGTCGTGATCCACCGCGACGAACGGCGCCCGAAGGCCCGGCACGGGGTCCTCCCACAGGCGCGAGTGGAGGAACAGCTCGCCCGGGTGCTCCTCGTCCCAGCAGGGCCACTGGATGCCGCCCAGCTCCTCGAGCCGCTTGTAGGTCATGCCGCGGTGGACCGGCGAGATCGCGCGAACCTCGTCCCAGGTCTTCTCGGCTGAGGCCTCGCCCCAGTCGGAGCCCATCCGCCGAGCGATCTCGTAGATGATCCAGAGGTCCTCGCGCGCCTCGCCCGGCGGCTCCATCGCCTTGCGCACGCGCTGGACGCGTCGCTCGGAGTTCGTGACCGTGCCCTCCGACTCCGCCCAGGACGCGGCGGCGGGCAGCACCACGTCCGCGATCTCGGCGGTCGCGGTGAGGAAGATGTCCTGCACGACAAGGAAGTCGAGGCCGGTCAGGCGGCGCTCCGTGAGCTTCCGGTCCGCCTCCGACTGGAGCGGGTTTTCGCCGATCACGTACAGGGCCGTCAGCTCGTGCCGGTCCATCGCCTCGAGCATGCTCGAGAGGTGCCAGCCGCGCGTCGAGGGGACCACGCAGTTCCAGAGCGCGTCGCACTTCAGGCGGAGTTCGTCGTTCTCGACGTACTGGAACCCGGGCAGCCGATCCGGCAGCGCGCCCATGTCGCCGCCGCCCTGGACGTTGTTCTGGCCGCGAAGCGGATTCAGGCCGCTGCCCCACTTGCCCACGTGCCCGGTAAGCAGCGACAGGTCGATCAGGGCGAGGACGTTATCGACCGCGTTGTGGTGCTCCGTGATCCCGAGCGTCCAGCAGATCATCGCCTTGTCGGCCTTCGCGAAGGCGTGCGCCAGCTCCTGGATCGCGGCGGCGGGCACGCCCGTCTCGCGCTCGGCGTATTCGAGGGTGTACGACTCCACCTTGGCGCGGTACTGCTCGAAGTCGTCCGTCGCGCGGTTGATGAACTCCATGTTCGCGAGGCCGGCGTGGATGATCTCCCGCCCGATCGCGTTCGCGAGCGCGATGTCGGACCCTACGTCGAGGCCCAGCCACGAATCCGCCCACTCGGCCGAGCTCGTCCGGCGCGGGTCGACCGCGTACAGGCGGGCGCCATTGCGCACGCCCTTGAGGAGGTGGTGGAAGAAGATCGGATGCGTCTCCCGGGCGTTGCTGCCCCAGAGCACGATCAGGTCGGTCTCTTCAGCCTCTTGATATGAGCTGGTTCCGCCACCAGCGCCGAACACGGTCGCCAGACCGGCGACAGAGGGCGCGTGTCAGGTGCGGTTGCAGCTGTCGATGTTGTTGCTG
>JANLSG010000286.1:0-5838 GCA_031362295.1 Chloroflexota bacterium | reverse complement strand
GTCCGGAAGTGCCCGGAACCCTCGACCAGGTCGCACTGGTACAGGTAGTACGGCCGGATCCGGTTCTCGACCAGCTGGTGCACGAGCGCCCGTTGGATATGGATGCAGTCGTTCACGCCCGCGAGCAGGACGCTCTGGTTGCCGACCGGCAGGCCGGCCTTCGTCAGCTTGTCGACCGCGCGGCTGACCTCCGGGGTGATCTCGTTTGGGTGGTTGAAGTGGAGGTTGATCCACAGCGGGTGGTACTTCTCCAGCATCGCGCACAGCTCGTCGTCGATGCGCTGCGGCAGGAAGACCGGCACGCGCGAGCCGATCCGGATGATCTCGATGTGCGGGATCTCGCGGAGGCCGCGCAGGATCTTCTCGAACAATTTCGGGGCGAGCGTGAGGCCGTCGCCGCCGGAGATCAGCACATCGCGGACCTGGGGCGTGCGGCGCAGGTAGTCCAGCTGCGCCTCGTGGTCGCGGCTGTTGAAGTTCTGCGTCGGGTCGCCCACGATCCGCGACCGCGTGCAATAGCGGCAATAGCTCGCGCACTGGGTGGTGACGAGCATCAGCACGCGGTCCGGGTAGCGATGGACCAGGCCCGGGACCGGCGAGTGGCGGTCCTCGGCGAGCGAGTCTTCCATCATCGCGGTGAACGCCTGGTGCTCACGCCCGAGCGGGATCACCTGGCGGCGGATCGGGTCGTTCGGGTCGTCGGGGTCGATCAGGCTCGCGAAATACGGCGTGATGTCAACGCGGAACTTGTCGTCGGCCGTGAGGCCTTCGCGCTCCTCGTCGGTGAGGTTCAGGACCTGCGCCACTTCCTGGAGCGAGTTGATCCGATGGCTCAGCTGCCAGCGCCAGTCGTCCCACTTCTCGTCCGGGACGTCCTCCCAGATCGGGGCGCGGCGGCTGCGCGCCGGCCGGCCATCCGGCCCCAGCGCGAGCGCGGGGTCGCGGCGGTTGACGAAGGGTGCCTCGGCGGCAGCCGTGACCGCCGCCTGGTGGGCGACAGCTGCCTTGATCTCCTGAGCGTCCACGCGGTCTTGATCTCCGAAGCAGGGCGGGCGAGGTAGTGCATAAAGTCTATGCACTCTGCAAGTCGGGCGATCATAGCGCGAGGGTCCGGGCGAGGTCCAGCCGAATGTCGACCGTCAGTACGCGATCGTGTCGCTGCAGGTCACGCTGACCGTGACCGAGAATGGAATCGGCGGATTGACGCCGTACGTGTAGTCAGTGATCCCGGTGACGACGGATGGATCCCCGAGCTGGCCGGTGATGTTGATCCGCTGGGTCGCGGCGCTCGGGCCCAATGCCCCCCATTGCGCCTCGATACCCAGTCCGGCGGGGGTCACGTAGATCGACGACCGGCCTTCTTCGGACTGGATCATGAGGACTTCGCTGAGCCCCCCGGTGAGGAGGCCGCTCGATGCGCGCCAATACTGCACGCCACCAACCGTCCTGACCGTGCACAGGATCGTGCCTCCACCCGACCATGCCCCCGCGCCCGGCGCAGGTCCTGTCAGCGTCGCGGTGTAGGTGCCCGGGAGCAGCGGGTGCGGGGTCGAGGTGTCCTCGTGCCATTCGATGACGAGTGGCTGCGGAATGATGCGGGCGCCTGTCGCCAGGTTCGCGGCGCCGCCGGCGGCATACATGTACTGCACGATCTGCCGCATTTCGATGACGGCGTTGACAATCGCGACATCGGTCGTCAGGTCGCCATCGCCGTCCGCAGGCTCGCGACGCGGCGTGTAGTCGAGCCGTGCCGCGCCCAGGGCATCGGTGAACATGGGGATTCCGAGGGTCCCTGAGAGGCTTCCGTGTGCATTGAGGAGCGCCTCGTTCGGCGACTGGAACGTCACCGGCAGGCCCTCCAGACTGGACCGGTATGGAAGCAGCAGCGGCAGCCTCGTGTACGGGGACACGATCGGAGTGGGGACGAACTGGCTGCGGATCTCAAGCGCAGAAGGTTGACCGGACCCGAAATGCCCTTCGTGGACTGTCGAGGGCGAGATGGAGAAGTCGACCGGCAGCGTGTACGCCAGGGTCGCCATGTGCGCGAGCACGATCGGCAGTGCGGTGAGATCGAGGGCCATGAGCTGGGCGAGGGCCTGCGAGGGCGGCGGCAGCATCACCCGGGCAACCGGCCCGCGAGCGGTCTGGGGGCCTGTGTATGCCACCGTTGTCGCCGTCGCCGGCTGTGGGCGGCCGAGGACGCCATCGAGCACGAAGAGCCACAGGTGGACGCGCGTGAACCCGGCTTCGGGGACGAACGCATGGCCGGCGAACGACTCGCGAACGAGGTCGCCGGGCGCAGCCTTGTACGCCTGGATGTACGCGTCGAGCAGCTGGGCCTGGGAAAGCCCGGGGTAGACGTCCGCCAGGCCCTTGTACAGGTCGACCAGCGTGAACGGCGCTCCATGGCCGGCAATTGCGGCTGCATCCGCCTTGCCCATCTCGATGAGGCCGCGGACCTCGGACTCGAACAGCCACATGCCGGGCGGCCCATCGGGACCGGCGTCGCGGAGCAGCGTGCCGTCGGCAGTGAAGATGTCAATGCCGAGTTGCTCGACGATCGATACGACCCCTGCCTCGACGCGCGCCGGATCCCAAAGTGCGGCACCGATCTCGGTCGGGTCAGTCAGCGTGGGCGCGGGCAGTCCGGTTGCACCATTCGGACCCGAGCTGCTCGCGGGCACGGGCGTGCCCGCGCCGGGCGCCGTGGTGGTGCCCGAGGGGCCTGTCGGGGGCGCAGCTGACGGCGAGACCCCCCCGCATGCGGCGAGCAGCACCACGGTGAGCAGCACGACGCAGCGACGCGCGACGCTCAGGCGGCTGTGCATCTCTACGGGATGCTGGCTGCCCGGATGGCGGGCGGGAGGACGGGCGCGAGGCGTCGTTGGCGCACTTGGGTCCCCTTCCGTGTGGAGGCAGACCGTACCATTCCGGACATGCCCGAATCTTCCCGAGACGAGATGCTTCCCGAGCACGTGGCCGCGAATCGCGAGGCGTGGGACCGCTACGCGCACGAGTACGTCGAGCCCGGACACCGCAGCTGGGCGACGGACGTCGTCACGTGGGGCATCTGGGGGATCCCGGAGGCTGACGTCCACCTGCTGCCAGACGTCACCGGCCAGGATGTCGTGGAGCTCGGCTGCGGCACCGGGTATGTCTCGGCATGGCTGGCCCGGCGCGGCGCGCGACCGGTCGGAATCGACAACTCGCCGGAGCAGCTCGCATCGGCGCGGCGGTTCCAGGCCGAGTTCGAGCTGGAGTTCCCGCTCCACCTCGGTAACGCGGAGCAGACGCCGTTCGCCGACGCCAGCTTCGACGGCGCGATCAGCGAGTATGGCGCGGCGCTCTGGGCGGATCCCTACGCGTGGATCCCGGAGGCGAGCCGCATCCTGAAGCCCGGTGGGTGGCTGATGCTCCTGACCAACTCCCCTCTCGTGATCATGACCAGCCCGGACCTCGAGGCGGATGGTCCCGCGGGCACGACGCTCCTCCGGCCGTACTTCGGGATGCACCGGACCGAGTGGCCGGACGACACGTCGGTGGAGTTCCACCTCCCGCACGGCAAGTGGATCGACCTGCTGCACGACAGCGGGTTCGAGGTGGAGCGTCTGGTCGAGCTCCAGCCGGCCGCGGATTCGACCACGCGGTACACGCAGATCGCGTCGATCGAGTGGGCCCGCAAGTGGCCATCCGAGGAGGCCTGGATCGCGCGCAAGCGCGCCTGAAACCGCGCCTGAAACTAGGCGGTCGAGGCGAAGGCGCCGCGAGCAGGAAAGGCGAGCGAACCAATAGGTTCGTGAGCCGCCGCGCGCAGCGGGAACGCGCGCATCGGCCGCCTAGTCGCCGATCACGCTCCAGAGGAAGCCCATCGAGATGAACACGCCGCTGAACAACGCGATCAGGCCGAGGCCGCCGTACGGGGAGCTGGAGCCCTGGTGCGGGACGAGCTGCAGCCCGACGCCGAAGACGACCGCCCAGCCGATGAACAGCAGGGTGAAGAAGATCTTGCCGTTGGGGCCGGTGATGCGCTTGACCCAACGCGAGCGCCCATCCGAGGAGATCGCGGACTTCACGAAGATGAACACGAAAGCCAACGCCACGCCAGCCGAGATGAGCAGGGCGGGCAGGTTGTTCGGGAAGTTCTCGAACCACAGGGTGAAGATCGTCACGGCGTGGGAAATGCTAGCAGAGGGCTAGCATGGTCGAGCCGATGCTGCGACCACCCGCCGAGCCGCGTTTTGCGCGCCGACGAGGCGTCCGGTGAACCGATTCGAGCGCCTGGGACGATGGTGCGCGCGGCATCGCTGGCCGGTGGTCATCGCCTGGGTGGCGCTCATCGTGCTGTCGGTCCCGTTCGCTCTCCAGGCGCCCGGTGCGTTGAGCGCCGGCGGCTTCATTCGCGACGACCTCGAGTCGGCGCAGGCGAAAGCGCTCCTGGAGACCGAGGTCGGCGTAGCCCAGGCCGCTGTGGTCGTGGTCTTCCACTCGGACTCGCTTCGCGCGGGCGAGCCCGCATTCGAGCTCGCCGCGGCGAGCGCCATCGCCGAAGTGCCTCGTGCCCCGTACGTTCGAACTGTCCTGTCCCATGCCTTCTCCACCCGCCAGGTCTCGGTCGACGGACACACCGCCTACGACATCGTCCTGCTGGACCTCTCCGCCGACGACTCGCCACGCGCCCTGCCCGGACTGCGCGCGGCGCTGCATGACGTTCCGGGCCTCGAGGTGGGACTGTCCGGTGGGCCGGCGTTCTACGGCGACGTGCAGGCGGTGTCCGAGGCGGACCTCCGGCGCAGCGAGCTGATCTCGCTGCCGCTCGCGGCGCTCGCGCTCCTGCTCGTCTTCGGCTCCGTCGTGGCGTCCGCGGTGCCCCTCATCGTCGGCGGGTCGGCGGTCGTCATTGCGCTCGCGGGAATCTTCTTCGTGGCCGGCATCACGCCGATGAGCATCTTCGTGCTGAACCTGGCGACGCTCCTCGGTCTCGGCCTCGGCGTTGACTACTCGTTGCTCATGACCAGCCGCTTCCGCGAGGAGCTGTCGGCGCGCGGCTGGCAAAAGGACGGCGTCGTGGATGCCGTCGGCGCGACCTCGGGGACCGCTGGGCGGGCGGTGTTCTTCTCGGGGCTGACGGTGCTCCTCGGGCTGCTTGGCCTCGTGCTGTTCGGGTTCATGATCCTGCGCTCGGTCGGGATTGCCGGCGCCATCGTCGTGGCGTTCGCCGTGACGGCGGCGATGACCCTCCTCCCGGCGGTGCTCGCGATCGTCGGCGTGCACCTGGAGCGGCTCAGGGTCCGGCGGGTCGTCCAGCGGCCGACGGAGGAGGGCGCATGGTCGCGCCTCGCCTGGTGGGTGATGAAGCGGCCAGTTGCGGTCCTGGTCCCGACGCTGGCCCTCCTCCTCCTGCTCGGGACGCCGTTCCTGCACGTCCGCTTCAACGCTCCTGACGCGCGGATCCTGCCCGAGAACGCGCCGTCACGAGACGCGTTCGACCGGCTCGCGGACGAATTCGGACCCGGGCCGTTCGCACCGATCGTGCTTGCGATCCGGACGACCGGGGCGGCCACCAACCCGGAGAACCTCGTAACGCTGTTCGAGTATTCGCGGCGGCTCGCCGCGGACCCCAGGATCGAGCGCGTCGACAGCCTGGTTGACGTCGATCCGCGGCTGACGATCGGCCAGTACGAGCTGCTGTACAGCGCGCCCGGGGGTCCGCCAGACCGATACATCAGCGCGATCCTGGGCGCGACGACGCGCGGCGACCTGACCGGCTTCACCATCTTCACGCCATACGGCCCGAACGAGGCGATCGCACGCGAGCTGGTGCGCGACCTGCGCGCGGAT
>JANLSG010000277.1:0-2457 GCA_031362295.1 Chloroflexota bacterium | reverse complement strand
GCGCTCGCGAACCCGATCCGGACTCGCAGGCACGGGCACCAGCGCGTCACCGCCGGCACCCGCGCGCGCCCAGCGTCGCGCGATCGCGGCGCCCATCAGCGGCGCGAGGCGGCGCTCGCCGTCGTACTTGAGCGCGTGCAGCGCGCGTCTCGTCACGCCCGTGAACGGCGCGCACCACTCCAGCTGGAGCAGCGGCGGGGGAATGTCCGCCGGCAAACCGATCGGGACGCCCGGCTGTGCCTCGAGCCGCACATCCAGCGCCGGCAGACATTCCCAGCACAGCGCCGGGCCCTCGCGCCTGCAGCCGGCGCACTGCGCGGGCAGCGCGAGATCGAGCGCACGGCCCGCCACCGAGCCCAGGATGCCGCGAACGTCGCCCAGGAGATCCATCGCCCAACGATGGCGCCGGGCGCTTATCGGCGGCTCACCGCCGAGTTACGCGGTGATCGCCTCGAGCTTCGGGGTCCGGGACGCAACTCCCGCGGTTCGCCACAGCGGGACGATCGCGATCAAAATGCTCAACGCGGTCACCCAGAGCGTCGGGTTTGCCGCGACCAATGCCACTACGAGCAGGCATTCTCCGACCCGCTGCCGGCCCGTGTGCGCGAGCTGGCCTGCGGCAAGCGCAAGGACCATGCCAACCGCCAGTCTTACCGGGAACGGGATCGGCAACAGCGATGCCTCCGACGTGGCGGCCTGCGGAATGACCAGCGTCAGGAAGTCCTGCCACGCCGTCGGCGCGAGCGCGACACTCGCCACCAGCACGACACAGCCGACTGCACCGACCAGGAACGCCTCCTTCCAGCGGCGAGCGGAAGCCAGGTAGAGGACACCCAGTACGGGCGCCACCTTGATCGCGGCTGCCGGAATCCAGAAGAGCCACGAACGCCGCAGCGCCAGGACTGTCAGGACCGCGATGACGAGATGGACGTTGCGGAAGCGAAGTTCGATCGCGACCGGCAGGAACGCGATCAGGGCAAGTGCGACGAGCAGGTCCCGGCCGCCAAGCCACCACAAGCACGTCAGGAGCAACACCGTCCAGATCGCGCTGAACGCCTCGGGCGACATGAAGGACGTGAACGGGACGAGGACTTGCGCCAGCGGGGGCGGATACCAATAGCCGAAGTTGGCGTCGCCCGGGGTTGCGGTGGGGTCATACATGGACCCGCCTCCAGCGAAACGCGTCGCCGCTCGCCAGTAGGCCTGCTCGTCCGTACCGATGGTCCACGAGGTCGTCGCCACGACCAGCAGCAGGAACAGCCCGATCGCCGCAAGGATGAGCACGATCGGAGAAGGCAGCCTCCTACCGGCGATGACCCGCGCCTCGAAAAGCCGCACGAGCATGCCGCGGCCGTCAGCCAATGCGGACGATGTCACCGGCGACCGTACCGCTCGCGTCGACAGAGCCAATCGGCAGCTCAAGCACGCCCGCGGCCCCACGCACGAGCGGCACCATGCCGGTCCACGGCCGCACCGCGCGCTTCGCGGCGAGAACCGTCCGGGCGCCATCTGGCGCCGGTTTGCCGAGGAACACGGCGTCGATCGGGAAGCGCATGAAGAACATGTGGATGCCGTTGTCGCCTGGAAGCCACAGAGCATGGCCTGCGGGCAGCGAGCGGCGCCCCATCAGGCCCATGAACCGCGCCCACACCGAACTTGCGGTCTCGACCGCTTCGGCGAGGTTGGTGCCGCGGGTTTCGTTCCGCGCCACCGGCGCGGCGTCCACGAATTCGGCGCCTAGCCCAGGTTCTGCATGATCAGGATCAGGGCCGGGCCAAGGATGACCGCGAACAGCGACGGGAAGATGCAGCCGACCAGCGGGAACAGCATCTTGATCGGTGCCTGTGCGGCCTGTTCCTCGGCGCGCTGCCGGCGTTCGATGCGGAGCTGCTCCGATTGGACCTGGAGCACCTTCGAGATCGACACACCCAGCTGTTCGGCCTGGATGATCGCGCCGATGAAGTTGGTGAGCGGCTGGACCTCTGTGCGTGGGACGATGTCGCGGAGGGCCTCGCGGCGCGCCTTGCCCACGCGAACCTCGGCAAGCGCTCGACGGAACTCGTCGACGAGTGGCCCCTTCATCTTCTCGACGACCTTGCCGAGCGCGGCATCGAAGCCGAGGCCGGCGCGGACGGAGATCGTGAGCAGGTCAAGGGCGTCCGGGATCTGCAGGATGATGCCCTTCTGGCGCTTCTTGACCCGGCCTCCGAGCCAGAACTCCGGGCCGACGTAGCCGATGCCTGCGCCGACGAGTCCGAGCAGCAGGCCCTGGGTGATGTTGCCGCCAAGGATGCCGAAGAGAATGAACAGCACGCCGGCTCCGACGCCCGTGCCGATGGCCTTGATGCCCAGCCAGTCGGCAACCTTCATGTCGCCGGGGTTGCCGGCCTGGGCGAGACGCTTCTCGGTCCGGTCGGAGAACGAGCTCGACGTGATCCGCTGCACTGCACCGGAGAG
>JANLSG010000273.1:0-3762 GCA_031362295.1 Chloroflexota bacterium | reverse complement strand
GGATCCCGGTCGAGAACCGCTTCCTCACGTTCGGCGGCGAGCTGCGCCTTGCCGGACTGGATGACGAGGTCACCATTGCCCACTTCCGCTCGCCCGTGCCGATCGTGCGCTGGGGCGGGCACAGCCAGGGGACGGATTCGCTCGCCGGCGCAATCGGCGCGTTCTTCGGCCGGCTGATCGTCCCGGTCGATTTCACCTGCGGCGCGGCCGCGCGGATCGGCGGCGTTTCCCCGAAGGTGCTCTATGCGGCGTTCCTTGCGGACGAGGTCCGCCGACGGCACGCGGCCGCCGAGCATGGCGTGGAGCCGACCGCGCTCGACGACTGGCTCGCCGCAGCCTGGGCCCGCGCCCGATTGGACGTTCCAGGGTGCAGCGAGGCCGAGAAGCTGCTCGCGGAGCTTCACCTCTGACCGACCCGGCCGTTCGCGCGACCAACGGCCCGCCCTTGTCGTGCCGTTCGGCCAATCGGTTTCGAGGCATCGCCTCCTATGCTCGGGGCATGCGTGTCGTCTCGGCTGCCGAAGCCGTCGCGGGTATCAAGTCCCGCGACCAGGTCTATCTCCAGTGCGCCGCCGCCACGCCCTCGGTGCTGCTGGACGCGCTCGTGGAGCGGGCCCCGGAGCTCGAGGCCGTCAGCGTGGTGCACCTCCACTGCGAGGGGCCCGGACCGCATCTCGCGCCCGAGATGGCGCCCCACTTCCGGCATCGCGCCCTGTTCATCGGCCCGAACGCGCGCGCCGCCGTGAACGAGGGACGCGCCGATTACGTGCCGGTGTTCCTGTCCGATGTCCCGCGCCTCTTCCAGTCCGGGATGCTGCCGCTGGACTACGCCTTCGTGAACGTGACGCCGCCCGACGTGCACGGCTTCTGCTCGCTCGGCACGAGCGTGGAGGCGATGCACGCGGCGATCCGCGCGGCTCGGACGGTCATCGTCCAGTTCAACCGGTCCGTCCCGAAGACCCTCGGCGACAGCTTCATCCATGTCGACGACATCGACCTTGCGGTGGAGTGCGACGTGCCGCCCTACGAGGTCCACCTCCCCGTGATCGGCGAGGTGGAGCAGCGAATCGGCGGCTTTGTCGCCGAGCTGATCCCGGATGGCGCGACGCTCCAGCTCGGGATCGGCGCGATCCCGGCCGCCACGGGCAGCGCCCTCATCGGCAAGCACGACCTTGGGATCCACACTGAGATGTTCACGGACACGGTGGCGGACCTGGTCGAAGCGGGCGTCATCAATGGCTCGCGGAAGGAGCGCAACCGCGGGAAGATCGTCGCGGCGTTCCTGATGGGCACGAAGCGGGTCTACGACTTCGTGAACGACAACCCGATGATCGAGATGCGCCCCGTCGATTTCACGAACGACACCCACGTCATCCGGTCGTTCAGCCGGATGGTCGCCATCAACTCCGCGGTCGAGATCGACCTGACCGGCCAGATCGTCGCCGACTCGATCGGCCATCGGATGTATTCGGGCGTCGGCGGCCAGATGGACTTCGTCCGCGGTGCCTCGCTGGCGAGCGAGGGCCAGGCGATCATCGCCCTGCCGTCCACCGCCCAGGCTGGCGCCCGGTCACGAATCGTTGCCAGCCTCCAGGAGGGCGCGGGAGTCGTCACCACGCGGGCGCATGTGCGGACCGTGGTCACCGAGCACGGCATCGCCGAGCTCTGGGGCCGCTCGCTGCGGGAGCGGACCAAGGCCCTCATCGCGATCGCCGACCCGGTCTTCCGCGATGAGCTGGAGCACGAGGCGCGGCGGCTCCACCTGGTGTAGTTCCAGGCCCGACGGTCCGCCTGGGGATGGGTGGGTGTCGGGCGTCCCTCCGACACCCACGCTCCGAAATCCTCCTACCGGCCCCCTGCCCACCGACAGGGCCGTTGGTCCCGAATTGAGCAGCCCGAGAGGCCGGAGGTCACGCGCTGGGCAGGCCCTCCGGCGCGACCGATCGGGCCGGTTGGCGCTCTCGCCGGCCACGCCCGCTCACCTACGGTGGCAACACGGAGGTGAGTCTCGAAATGACGAACGTCAGCGACTCGAATCTCGCCCTCGGCGCGACCCGGGCGGCCGCCTTCGACCGGCTGCCACCGCGGGTCTGGGCCGATCTCGCGCCGCTCTGCCACCGGGTCGATGTCGCGCCGGGCGCGATCGTCCTGCGCGAGGGCGTCGACACCCCATTCCTCGCGTCCATCGAGATGGGCCGGGTCGCCCTTCGACTCCGCGTGCCCGAGTGGGGCGATCGGCTGACGATCCTGACCATCGAACCGGGCGAGCTCCTTGGCTGGTCCGCGGTGGTGCCGCCGTACCGGGCGACCGTCGACGCGATCGCCACGACAGCCACGCGTCTGCTCGCCATCGACGCCGTCGCCCTGCGCGAACGCCTCGCTGCCGACTGCGAGCTCGCCGCGGGACTCCTGCCCCTGGTCCTCGAATCCGTCTCGGAGCGACTCACCGCCAGCTGGCAGCAGCTGCTCGACACCTTCCGAGCCGGGGAGCAGGCGCGGTGGTGAGTACCGCGACGTGGACCGCGCCGGGGGCCGCGGCATTCCTGCCCTCCGCCCGCCTTGACGACCTTTTCGGCGCGCTCCACGCCGATGGCCGGCGCGTGGTGGGCCCCGTCGTCGAGGAAGGTGCGCTGAAGATGGCCGTGATCGAACGCGCGGCCGAGCTCCCGTTCGGCTGGACGGCCACCTCGGCACCCGGCCTCGTGCGCCTGGCCCGGCGCTCCGCCGACGACCCGGGCGCGGGCCGTGCCTTCGACAACGCGACTGCATGGAGTGGGATCAAGCCGTGGACCTTCCCGTCCCGCGTTGACGCACTCTCGGTCGAGACGCGCGACGACGGCTCGCTCGCCGTCAAGGTCGAGGCGCCGGTGCCCGTGCCGACCGCGATCATCGGTGCCCGAGCATGCGACCTCGCCGCGCTTGCCGTGCACGACCGCGTGCTGGCCGGCGGTCCCGCCGTGGACCCGGACTACGCGGCGCGCCGCGCCGACCTGTTCGTCGTCGCGGTGGAATGCGCGTTCGCGACCTCCACCTGCTTCTGCACCTCGATGGATACCGGGCCGGAGGTGACGACCGCCGCCGATGTCGTCCTCGCCGAGGTTGACGGGGGCTTCGTCGCCCGCGCCGGCAGCCCGGCCGGCGAGCGACTCCTCGGGGGCCTCGGGCTCGCGCCGGCAGCCTCCGGGCTCGCCACGCAGGCCGCGGACCAGGTCGCGGCGGTGCGCGCCGGGATGGGCCACGCCGTCGAGGCCGAGGGCCTGCACGACCGGTTGCTCGCGAACCTGGACAGCCCCCGATGGGCGGATATCGCCGAACGTTGCCTCGCGTGCGCGAACTGCACGCTCGTCTGCCCGACATGCTTCTGCACCGGCACGAGCATCACCTCGGATCTCGACGGCCGCGAATCGTCGGCAGCCCGCGAGTGGGACAGCTGCTTCACCGCCGGCTTCGCCCAGGTCGTGGGCGGCAGCTTCCGGCCGAACCACGCGGACCGCTACCGGCAGTGGCTCACGCACAAGTTCGGGACGTGGTGGGACCAGTTCGGCAGCTCGGGCTGCGTCGGTTGCGGCCGGTGCGTCGCCTGGTGCCCCGTGGGGATCGACGTCCGTGAGGAGCTCGCGATCATCGCCGGCCCGGCGGCGGCTCCACCCATCCCGATGCGGGGCACACGCGTCCTCGCGATGGCGCCCGCGGCACTCCAGCCGGGCTCGATCCGCACCGACTACGTGACCGCGACGGTCGCGGAGGTGCTTCCGGAGACCG
>JANLSG010000251.1:0-5341 GCA_031362295.1 Chloroflexota bacterium | reverse complement strand
CACGCCGACGACGAGGCGCTGGTCAACAGCGGCGAGTACAACGGCCTCGCCGCGGACGAAGGCGGGCGCCGGATCGTGGCCGCGCTGGAGGCACGTGGCGCAGTGGATGACCGGGATCGGCGTGCCCCAATAGCGCTGGCGGCTCACCAGCCAGTCGCGTAACCGGTACGTGACCGCGGCCTTCCCCTTGCCACGTGCCTCCAGCGCGGCCACGATCCGGCGCCCGCCTTCGTCCGCGGCGAGGCCGTTGTACTCGCCGCTGTTGACCAGCGCCTCGTCGTCGGCGTGGGCGATGTAGGCCTCTGACAGCGCGCCTGCGCCCGCGCCCTTCGGCGCGACCACCTGCCGGATCGGCAGGCCGAACTGGGTCGCGAACGCGAAGTCGCGCTCGTCGTGCGCCGGCACGGCCATGATCGCGCCGGTGCCGTACGACCCCAGCACGTAGTCCGCGATGAAGATCGGAATGCGCTCGCCGTTGACCGGGTTGATCGCGTCCGCGCCGATCGAAACGCCCGTCTTCTCACGGTCCGTCGACAGCCGTTCGATCTCGGTCGCCACCTGCGCCCGCGCGACGTATGCCTCGACCTGCGCGCGCCGTGCCGGCGCCGTCAGCGTCGCGACCAGCGTGTGCTCCGGAGCGAGAACCATGAACGTTGCCCCGAACAGCGTGTCCGGCCGCGTCGTGAACACGCGGATCTCCTCGCCGCCCGCGTGGTGCTCCGCGGGTGCGGAGTCGAAGACGATCTCGGCGCCCTCCGATCGCCCGATCCAGTTCGTCTGCATGAGCCGGATCGGGTCGGGGAAGCGGATCTCGGAGAAGTCCAGCAGCTCGTCGGCGTACTTCGTGACGCGCAGGTACCACTGGTCCAGGTCGCGCTTCTCGACCTTCGCGCCGCAGCGCCAGCAGCGCCGATCGACGCCCTCCACCTGCTCGCGGGCGAGCGTGCCGTCGTTGGGGCAGAAGTCGACCGGCGAGTTGGTGCGGTAGGCCAGCCCGGCCTTCAGGAACTGCAGGAAGAACCACTGGTTCCACTTGTAGTAGTCGGGATCGCAGGTCACGACCTCGCTCGCCCAGTCGAACGTGGCGCCCATCTGGCGGAGCTGCCGGCGCATGTTGGCGACGTTCGACATCGTCCACTCGCGCGGACTGATGCTCTGCTTGATCGCCGCGTTCTCCGCGGGCAGCCCGAACGCATCGAACCCGATCGGCAGGAACACGTTCTTGCCGTGCATGCGCTGGTACCGCGCGATCGCGTCGGTCGGGGTCTTGATGTACCAGTGCCCGATGTGGATGTCGCCCGAGGGGTACGGATACATCGTCAGCAGGTAGTAGCGGTTCTTCGTGTCCTCGAGGTCCGTGTGGTGAAGCCCGAGCTCCTCCCAGCGCGCCTGCCAGCGCGGCTCGATCGAGACGGGGTCGTACCGCTCGATCCTGCTCCGCTCCTTCGGGTCCTGCACCTGGGTCACGTCGGGTTCTCCTGCTGCTCGCCTCAGGTGGCGTGGGGGTCATCTCGGCGCGGCCGGCCTCGCCGGCCAATGAAAAACCCCTCGCCGCCACGGGCAAGGGGTCAAGGATAGCCAGCCACTGATCGTGGCTCGGCTATCCGCCGGTAAGGGAGAGGGCCGTTGTCTGGGCGATCACGGTTCGGTGACTCTCCGCTGCGTGGTCGAATGTTGGTGGAGCTAAAGGGATTCGAACCCTTGACCTTCTGAATGCCATTCAGACGCTCTTCCAGCTGAGCTATAGCCCCATCCGGGACGCGGAGTATACCAACGCCTGTCCGCGCGGCCGCCCGCACGGTTCGCCGAGCGCCGAGCGCCGAGCGCCGAGCGCCGCGTGCCCGAGGCACTTCTGTCGGATTCTCCCGCCGGTGTCATTCGGCGCGAGTTCCGGGCATCAGAGCGCTGTTTAGCCACGCCAAAATCGTGATTCGGCACCGGATGCTCCCCACGGTGGAATCCGGTACCGGATTCGCGATTCGGGCGCCGCGTCCCTCGTCGAATACTCCCACCCAGAGAATCCGACAATTCTGGGCACGCGGCGACCACGGCACGCCGGCCCGGGCTCGCTAGGCCTGAGCGGGCGGCGACGTCCCCGTCCGCCGCAAGTACTAGTCGAAGGTGCAGGTGTGCAACGCGGGATCGCGGGGTATTCTCCGAGTGCGAGTCACACCAGCGCGGGGGTCACGAGTTCATGTCGCTGCTCGAACGGCAGCTGAAGGCACAGGCAGCGGAAATCCAGCGGGGGGCAACGCCGCCCGCGGCGGACGGCAGACCCGGCACGTCCGGCACGCCCGGAACGCCGGGCGAGGACGCGCCGCCCGGCACCTTCGTACCGGCGCTCATCCCAACCGTGCCACAGGGCGGCCGAGCGCCTTCCACGGCACGCACCCTCGCTCGCGACGAGATGCTCCAGAGCATCCGCGTCAAGATGCAGGGCGAGATCATCAACGCGTTCGACACGCTGCTCGATGGCACCGCCACGGACACGCGGAGCAAGGTCGAGGGCATCGTGGACCGGGTCATCGACGCCGGCGCCGGCTTCGCGGTCACCCGTGATGAGCGCGTGCGTCTCGTCCAGGAGATGCTCGACGAGATCACCGGCTTCGGGCCCCTGGAGCCACTCCTCAACGACCCGACCATCACCGAGGTCATGGTCAACGGCCCGGACCACATCTACATCGAACGGTCCGGCAAGATCCTCCGGGTTGACTCGTTCTTCCTGAACGAGGAGCACGTCCTCCGGATCATCGACCGGATCATCACCCCGCTCGGTCGTCGAATCGACGAGACGAGCCCGCGCGTCGACGCCCGACTGCCGGACGGGAGCCGCGTCAACGCGATCATCGCGCCCTTGTCGCTGATCGGGCCGGTCATCACCGTCCGCAAGTTCTCGCGGACGCCGTACACGGTCCAGAACCTGATCAACTTTGGCACCTCGACGCCGGAGATGTTCGAGTTCCTGCGCTCGTGCATCGAGGCACGCCTGAACGTGTTCGTGTCCGGCGGCACCGGCTCGGGCAAGACGACGTTCCTGAACGTGCTCTCCTCGTTCATCCCCAATGACGAGCGGATCGTGACGATCGAGGACGCGGCCGAGCTCCAGCTCCGCCAGGAGCACGTGATCACGCTCGAGGCGCGCCCGGCCAACATCGAGGGCCTGGGCGAGATCACGATCCGCGACCTCCTGCGGAACGCGATGCACATGCGGCCGGACAGGATCATCGTCGGCGAGTGCCGATCGGGCGAGGCGCTGGACATGCTCCAGGCCATGACCACCGGCCAGGATGGCTCGCTCTCCACGGGCCACGCGAACACGCCGCGGGACATGCTCCGCCGCCTGGAGACGATGGTCCTCATGACCGGCTACGACCTGCCCCTGCGCGCCATCCGCGAGCAGGTCGCGTCGGCCGTGGACCTCCTCGTCCACACCTCGCGGCTCAAGGACGGCTCGCGCAAGGTGACCCACATCACCGAGGTCTACGGGATCGAGGACGACGAGATCCTGACGCAGGACATCTTCGAGTACGTCCAGACCGACATGGTCGACGGCAAGGTCCAGGGCGAGATGAAGCCGACGGGCGTCCGCCCGACGTTCATGGGCCAGTTCGCACGCGCCGGCATCCAGCTGCCGCCCGGCGAATACGGGATCCCTCCGGAGGATCCCGCGAAGCCAACCCGCGTCCTGAAGGGCCGGTTCGGGCTCAAGGACGCGTCGGAGACCGCGGACGCCTCGGTGGCGACACTCGGGCTCGGCAAGGCCATGGTGGCCGGCGGGATGGTCTACATCTCCTCGATCGGCCCGATCGACGCGGAGACGAGCCGCGTTGTCCGCGGCGGGATCAAGGAGCACGCCCGGCAGGCTCTGGCCAACCTCAAGCAGCGGCTCGAGGATGCTGGCTCGTCGATCGACAAGGTCGTCTGGGCCAACTGGTCCATTCGCGACGCGACCGACTTCGAGATCTTCAACGAGGAGTGGGTCAAGGTCTTCGGCGCGGAGGGTCCCGTTGGCCAGTCGACGCCCCTGCCGCCGCTCCAGCGCCGCGCCGGCTTCCGCGTGGTCATCGGGGTCATCGCGCAGGTCTAGACGCGACCGGACCCAGGCCTAGTGGACGGCGACGTTCACGTACCAGGTCCCGCACAGGCGCGCGTTGGCGGTGGGTCCGCCCACCCCACAGGCATCGATCGCGAGCGTCCAAACGTCGTTCGCCATCGCGCTGGGGAATTCGACCGAGACGGTCTCGGTGGAGCTATCGGCCTCCGAAGCGCACGACGGATCCGCCGCGTAGAAGAAGGTCTCGTCGTCTACGTGGCCGCAGGCAACGCCATTGAACTCCACGTCCCAGCCCGCCAGCACGAACGTGAAGGTGCCGCCGGTACCAAGGGCCTTCGCCTCGACCGGCGCCTCGCGCACCTCGCACGCCTCTGTCGGCTCGCGCCAGCCGCTGGCCAGCTCGATCGCGACGTTGCAGGCCTCGACGGCGTCCAGCTGGTCACCGTCCATCCAGCGCAACCTGGCGACGGGATGCTCCAATCGTGAGATCTGGACGACCCACGATGCCCGGACGGAGAACCCGGGAAGCAAGAGCTGCGCTCTGAGCAGGGCGTCTTTCCCGGGATAGGCCGCGAGCGGGAGCTCGAATCGGTTCTGGGCGGCATAGGCAGGGTCCATCGCGCCGTTCGCGAGGACGTCCAGGGTCGTCGTGCCGTCGAAGTCGATGACCCAGCCAAGTGCGCAAGTCGAACCGGCGACCACGATCGTCGTGACGGCGTTCGTCCCGATCGTGACCTCCGGGACAGCCCGCGTTGGCCGAGGCATCGCCGGCGCAGGGGAACGTCCCGGAGCCACGGAAAGGAGCTCCAGCGCACCCGCGTATTCGTAGCCATCGACGTCCAGCCAGACGGGCGGCACCGCGTCCGATGCGGGCGGGCACGGCGCAAAGGGCGTCACCCTTGGTGTCGGCGGCGGAGCGAGGGAGGCGGTCAACTCCGCTGCTCCACCCGAGACGGACACGCCGCTTGATCCAGGGGATGAGTTTGGCTCGAGCCGGCCACCGAATGCCCCGAGACCCGTCGCGAGCAGCGCGACGAGTGCGACGCCGACGATCGAGGTCCGGACGTTGACCGGCGACGAGCGACGCGCCGTCACGGCGCCGACGTGCAGCTCCTCCAGCTCGGCGCCGCCGGTTCCCGTCCAGCGGGCCTCCCCGGGTGCCGGTTCGCCTCGTCGCGGCCCGCGCTCACGTCGCTCGGAGGCGCGCGGATCGCGCCGCGGTCTCCCGCCTGTCACGATGCGACGCGATGCGGCAACCGGCGACCCTCCCGACAGAGAACGAGACCC
>JANLSG010000232.1:0-11837 GCA_031362295.1 Chloroflexota bacterium | reverse complement strand
CGACATGTCGACCGCGTGGGGCCGTCAACTGGGCTCGTACCGGCGGCGGGTCGCGGTCATCTTCCAGGACCCGTACGAGACCCTGAACCCCAAGCAATCGGTGTATGACTTCGTGGCCGAGCCGCTGGTCGTGAACAAGGTCGGCAGATCCGGCGCGGAGCGCGAGGAACGGGTCATCGCGGCGCTCGAATCTGCGGGCCTGCGCCCCGGCCGCGCCTTCGCGTCGCGCTTCCCGCACGAGCTCTCGGGCGGCCAGCGGCAGCGCGTCGTGATCGCCGGCGCGCTCGTGCTCGGGCCGGAGCTGGTGATCGCCGACGAGCCCGTCTCGATGCTCGACGTTTCGATCCGCACGGAGCTGCTCCGGCTCATGCTGGATCTCCGCGTCGAGCGCGGCCTGACCTACCTGTTCATCACCCACGACCTGGCGCTGGCGTGGGTGCTCGCCGATCGCGTGGCGGTCATGTACCTCGGCCGGATCATGGAGATCGGGCCGGCGAACGAGGTCATCTCCAAGCCGCGCCATCCGTATACGGCGGCGCTGGTCTCCGTGTCACCGTCGACGACCCCACCGGCGCCCGGCGAGCGCGCGAAGCGAACGATCCTCGTCGGCGAGACGCCGGACGCGTCCGCGATCCCGACCGGGTGCCGGTTCCGGACGCGATGCCCGCTGGCGTTCGATCGCTGCGTCGAGGAGCCGCCGCTCATCGACCTCGGCAACGGGCACGCGGCCGCGTGCTGGCTCGCCGAGAAAGGCTCCGCCGAGGCGCTCGCCGGCTGATCGCCGGCGCGAGTCAGGCCGGGAGGATCGCCAGACCGTTCCGATCGTGCGCGGCCTCGACGCAGGACGGCCGGCAGCCGCGCGCATCCCGGCCACCGAGGCGCCCGAAATGGAACCAGGGCGCCGCGTCCGCGGTCCCGCTCGGCTCGAGGCGGCAGCCGCATGCGCTGCAGGTGACCGGCGCGATCTGGCCGTCGCGCACGGCGCGTATACGGCGAGGCTGTGCGTTGAGCTCGAGCGACATGGTGTACCCCTAGTGCGTAGTAGGGATACTCCGCTCCACCGGCCGCTGCATCGACGGCGCCGGGGTGCCCGATGCGTTGCGATCCGGTATCAGGTCGCTCGGAAGCTCCACTCGTCGATGTCGATGACCGGCTCGTAGCCGATGTCCTGGTAGATCCTGTTCGCGGTCGGGTTCGCGAGGTCGGTGAACAGGAAGACGAACGTCCGACCGCCGTCGAGCTGGAGCTGCGAGAGGGCGGCCACCACGTTACTCGCGTAGCCGCGGCCACGCAGCTCGGGCGGCGTGTACACGGGCCCGATGCGAATGCCGTTCGGCGTGAGTCCACCCACGCCGGCGAGCGAGACCGGCCGGCCCTCGTCCACCCACAGGTAGGCCGTCCGCCCGAGCCCGCGGATCAGCCGGTCCGCCATCGCTTCGTAGTCCTGTGCCGGCGCGTCGCCCATGGCTTCCTCGTGGAACGCCCGGACCCAGTCGCGGACAGTCGCGCGGTCGTCCGATCCCGCGCGACGCATCGCCCCCGGCGCCGGTCTCGGCGCCCGCACCTGCCTGAGTCGAAACGCCCGCTCGTGCGCGCCGATGCGGGGAGCAATGCCCGTCGCGCGCCCCCACGCTGCCGCGAACGCTCCCGCGGACGCAGCGGGCCCGACCACGCCCGGGATCGCCCGACCCGCCAGGTCCGCGACGAGCGCGTCGACCGCACCGGCCACATCCACGACGGACAGCACGACCCGCCACGGCGGCGTCTGGATTGCCGCGCCCACGACTCGGCCGTCATCGAGCGCCGCGCCGAGGTACGGCGGGTCCGGGTACTGCGTGGGATCCGCCTCGATCTGCGAGCAGATCCCGAAGATGAGGTTGTGCTCCGCCTCGCGCGCCGCGAGGAAGCCGCCGGCGAGCGCCATGAACTCGGGAACGGACTTTGCTCGCCGGACCTCCACGGGATCCTCCCTGCGGCGCTGGTTGGAGGGCCCGGTGGGATTCGAACCCACGACACGAGGATTAAAAGTCCCCTGCTCTGCCGCTGAGCTACGGGCCCGGCGGAAAGCCTAGCCGACCGACCGGTCGTAGACCTCGGGGTTGACCGGCGTCGGGAGGCGCTCGCCCCGGACGCCGGCGAGGAGGTTCGCGGCGGCCATCGTGGCCATCAGGCCGCGAGTTACGTGCGATGCGGACGCGATGTGGGGCACGATCAGGCAGTTGTCGAGGCCCACCAGCGGGTGGTTCAAGGGGATCGGCTCCGGATCTGTCACGTCCAGGGCGGCGGCCGCGATGCCACCCTTCTGGAGCGCCTCGGCGAGCGCCAGGGAGTCCACGACGGGTCCGCGCGACGTGTTGACGAGCACGGCGGTCTTCTTCATCCAGCCGAGGCGCTCGCGATTGATCAGGCCGCGCGTCTCCTCGCTCAGGTTCACGTGCAGCGTCACGAAGTCGGACTGCGGCAGGAGCCCCTCGAGGGTCATGAACGTCGCGCCGTACTCCGCTTCGACGGCCGGCGACGCGCGATGGAGGTCCTGGTACACGATCCGCATCCCGAAACCGCGCGCCCGCCGCGCAACCGCCTGCCCGATTCGCCCGAAGCCCACGATCCCGATCGTGGCGCCGTGGACATCCGGGCCCATGAGCAGCATTGGGCCCCAGGTGCGCCAATGGCCGTCGCGGACGTAGCGATCGCCTTCGACGAGCCGGCGCGCGGCGGCCATCAGGAGTGCCCAGGCGAGATCCGCGGTGGTCTCCGTCAGCACGCCGGGCGTGTTGCCGACCGCGACGCCGCGCGCGGTGCAGGCCGCGACATCGATGTTGTCGAACCCGACGGCGAAGTTGCTCACGACCTTGAGGCCCGGTCCCGCGCGGTCGAGGAATTCGTCGTCGACGCGATCGGTCAGCAGGGTCAGGACGCCGGCGCAGCCCTCGATGGAGCGCAGGAGATCGTCGCGCGGCGGCGGCAGCTCGTCCTGCCAGACCGTCGCATCCGCCTCGTCGACGATAAGCCGCAGCCCGTCTTCCGGGATGATCCGCGATACGAAGACCTTTGGTCGATCGCTCACCGGACCGCCGCGCCGACCGCGGCGAATGCCCGGATCCGTGCCAGCGCCTCCGTCAGGTTCTCGCGGGAGTTGGCGTACGAGATGCGGATGTGGTCCTTCCCGACGCCGCCGAAGGCCGTGCCCGCAAGCACGCACACGCCGGACTCCTGGAGCAGGCGATCGGCGAGCACCGCGCCCGTGAGCCCCGTCCCGGAGACCTCCGGGAAGACGTAGAAAGCGCCCTGCGGCCGATGACAGCGGAAGCCGGGGATCGCATTGAGCCCGTCCACGATGAGATCACGGCGGGCGTTGAACTCGACGACCATCGCGTCGACGTCGTCCTGCGGGCCGCGCAGCGCCTCGATCGCGCCCGCCTGGGCGAACGCGGTCACGCCGCTGATCGTGTTGATGATGAGTTGGCTGTATGTCTTGACGAGCCAGTCCGGCACGACTGCGTAGCCGAGGCGCCAGCCGGTCATCGCGTACGTCTTCGAGAAGCCGTCGAGGACGATCGTGCGCTCCTGCATCCCTGGCAGCGAGGCGATCGACACCTGCTCCGCGCCGTCGTACAGGATCCGCGAGTAGATCTCGTCGCTGAGCACGATGAGGTCGTGGCGGAGCGCGAGCTCGGCAACGCGCTCGATGTCGCTCCGGGTCATCACGCCGCCCGTGGGATTCGCCGGGGAGTTGAGCACGAGCAGTTTCGTGCGCGGCGTGATGAGCGAGGCGAGCTCGTCGACGTCGAGGCGGAAGTCGTTCTCCATCCGGATGGGAATCGGGACGGAGATGCCGCCGACGAAGCGGGTGATCGAGTCGTAGATCGGGTAGCCGGGATCCGGGACGATGACCTCGTCGCCGGGATCGACCACGCCCATGATCGCGTAGACCATCACGCCCTTGCCGCCGACGGTCACGAACACGTTGGACGGCTCCACGGCGAAGCCACGCCTTGTCGTTGTATCGGCCGCGATCGCGGCGCGCAGGTCCGGCAGACCGGCGTACGGCGGGTAGTGGGTCATCCCGGCATCGATGGCGGCCTTGGCCGCCTCGCGCACGTTCTTCGGTGTGTCGAAATCTGGCTCGCCGATCTGGAGGTGGATGATCGAGCGGCCGGTGGCCTCGAGGGCGCGGGCCCTGGCCGCGACCTCGAAGGCGCTCTCGGTTCCGATCGAATCCATGCGGGCAGCAGGTTTCATGGCCCGCATCATACGGTGGCACTAGAATCGGAACGTGAGCCGTTTCTACACGATCGACGAGGCCAACCTCGCCCTGCCGGAGGTCGATCGAATCCTTGCCGCGCTGCGCGACCAGCGGGTGGAGTTGATCGCGCTTCGCGACCGCGTTGTCGCGGCATCGCCGCCCGATGACGAGGCGCCCACCGATGACGTCGCCGAGCGGATCCGACTCCTGCGCCTCGGCATGCAGGGCCTCATCGACCAGATGCAGGCCGGCGTGGCGCGCCTCGTTGAGCTGGACATCCTGCTCCGGGACATCTCCACGGGCCTCATCGATTTCCCCGCGTTGGTCAGCGGCCGCCCGATCTGGCTGTGCTGGCGGCTCGGCGAGGCAGACGTTGCCCACTGGCATCCGCATGACGAGGGCTTCGACTCCCGCTTGCCCCTGAGCGAGCTGCCGACGGGTCGCGGCTCGGGGACCCCGGCGGCGTAACCCGTCGCCGAACCCCGTCGCCAAACCCCGTCCTGGGAAACTTGTCATTTGGGCACCTGATGACGCTTCGTCAGGAGCCGTCGGATCTCTGCCACGATCAGCGTGCTCAAGCGGACCTCGCGACTGGCGCGGCTTCCGTCATACCACCATCGGGTGGCCACATGACGCGAACCTGCTGACGACTGGTCACCCAGTGACCATCTGACACAAACGGCCCCTCCCGCTGTGCGGAAGCGTCACCACATGGCCATCTGACGGGATCTTCGGAGTTCCTCGTCGCCTTGCCGGCCGGATCGCAGACAGGTCCGGGTTAGGATCACGGCGATGCCAACCGGAGACCGAACGATCCTCCAGGGAGGGCGGGCGAAGGCGTACCGGCCGATGCCGCCCGCTGCCCGGCGCGCTGCCTTCGAGGAAGGGCTCGCCGCCTACGCGAACGGCGACTTCTTCCTCGCCCACGAGCTGTTGGAGCCACCGTGGATGGGCGCCCGTGATCTCGCCGAGCGCGAGCTGATCCAGGGCGTCATCAAGCTCGCGGCCGCGTTCGTACACGGCGCACGCAGCAACCCGAAGGGGATCGAGAAGAACCTCCGCGGCGCGCGCGACCGCCTCGCAGGCGCGGGGGCCGCGGGAGCAGGCCTCCGAGTGGACCTGCCGGCGCTGCTGGCGGCGATTGACGAGCGCCTGTCGCGGCCGTCAAGGGTCGAAGACTCGCCAATCGAGATCGTGAGACTCGCGGCGCAGACCTAGCTGGTCGATTCGAAGGGTCTCGCGAGTGCCACAGACCTGGGCACCGCCGCAGGGCGAGCGGCTACTCCGCGTCCGGTTCCGGCGCCTTCGCGGCCTTGGCGATCTTCCGGCGCTCGCGCCACTCGCTGATCTGGGTGCGGTGGTTGAACGCCCAGCCGACGATCACGAGGAGCACGAAGTTGCCGGAGCCGACGCCCGCCGCGGCCAGGTAGCCGAGCTGGACGCCGATCCCGCCACCGATCTGGAGCCCCGGCACCGTGACACCCGCGATCCCGAGCCGGAAGAACGGCTCCTGGGGCGCGAGGCTGGAGCGTGTGGAGGAGGCCAGCGGGCCACCGTCGGCCTTACCGCCAATGAGGATCGCGGTCGCGCTGGTCACGACGGGCGCCGCGTCCACGAGCCCGCCGGGCAGATCCGTTGCGTCGAGATGCTTCCAGCCGCCGGGCAGGTTGCCCTTCGAGTCCGGCAGCGCCCAGTAGAGCTCCTTGTGGCTGGTCTTCCCGTCGGAGCCGCCGACGTAGTACAGCGCGCCGTTCGCGCTGAATGCCGCCCCGCCCGTCCGGGCTGCCGGCAGGTTCGCGGCATCGAGGGTGGCCCACTTGACGACCACGTCGGGCGGGGCTGAGGCCGGTGGTTCGCCGGGCTGCGCCGTGGGGCCGGGCGTGGCGCCGTAGTCGGCGCGCTGGACGTAGCCCGTTGCACCGGTGTCATCCGAGCCGCCATAGACCCACAGGAAGGTGCCTTCGAAGGCCGCCGCAGCGTCCGCGACCGGGTGCGGCAGGCTGGGCTGCTCCTTGAACTCGCCGAGCACGCCCTTCGAGTTGAGCGTCGACTTCCAGACGGTCGCGGTCACCTTCCCGTCGGCGCCACGGCCACCCACGACGACGATGCCGTCGGATACCGCGATGGCCACCGCACCGGAGCGCGGCGCCGGCAGCTTGGGGAGGGCGACCGCGGGTGTCACGCCGATGACCGTCTCGCCCCAGGCGGTCAGCTTGGTCGTCGCGGGATCCAGCCCGATTGCGTACACCGTGTCGGTTGCCTTGCCATCAGGTCCAAGGCCGCCGATCAGGTAGGCAGTGCCGCTGAGCGTTGCCAGCGCGGCGTCCGTGCGGGCCGCCGGGAGCGCCGCGCCCTCCGACCAGGCGCCGAAATTGCCCTTGTCCAGCTTGGTGACGTAGGTACTGGCGGAGGCGGCGGTCCCGTCGGTGCCGCCGATGTACAGGAGATTAGTGCCGAGCTGGGCCGCCACGCCGCCTGCGCGCGGCGCGGGGAGTGCCGCGGCGGCGGGGGATGCCTGCCACGGCAGCACGCCGCCGACCGGGACCGGGCAGGGCATGCTCGAGGTGTTCTCGGGCGGGCACAGGTTGACCGGCGACCAGAGCACGAGGCCCACGTCCATGGTCCGCGAGACGACGAAGTAGTAGGCGCGGTCCGGGATGTAGCCCAGGACCATGATGATGACGAGGAGCCAGAAGGTGGCCTTCGTCGTCGCCCACGCCCAGCCGTCGCCGTCGAACAGCCCGAACATGGGGCGCCGCCGGATCGGCCGGCCCGCGGGCAGCGCTCGTGCCATCGCTACTTCACCGTCAGCGTGCCGGTCATGGCCGGGATCGGGTGCACCGAGCAGATGAAGACGTAGGTGCCGGGCTTGAGCGTGTTGATCGTGTACGTCGTCGTCTCACCCGGCTTCGTGATCGGGTTGTCCTGGACGACCGTGCCGTCCTGCTGACGGATGTCGACGTCGTGGTCGAGGCCAGAGGTGTTCGCGAACTTGATGCCGAACTGCTTGTCCCCCGGGGCACTGAGCTCGCGCACGTCGTACTCGACCTCGCCCGAGGTCGTGACGTCGAGGATGGTCGAGTCCGGCCCCAGCGTGGCCTGTGGAGCCGCGGTGCCGCTCGGGGTATCGCCCTTGTAGCAGTCGGGCACGGGCGTCGCGCTCGGTTGGGGCTTGAACGTGGTGTCGCGCCAGCCCTTGAACGTCAGGACCTTGCCGTCCGCGCCGATGATCGGCTCGTTGAACTCGGGCGTGCGACGCGTGTATTCCTGCGTGCTGGGCGCCCGGATGAAGTCGATGATGTCCTCGATCTGCAGGTAGTTGAGCGGGCCGCCGTTGCTCTCCGCCCAGACCGGCATGAGGCTCTTCGTGTTGCCGCACACGTACCGGCCGCCCACGATCAGCACGTTCCTGAGGTACTGCTCGTTCAGGTGGCTGAAGAGCTTCGACTGGTCGTTGAGGACGGGCCCGATCAACCCCTCGCCGTTGTACCCGTGGCAGCGCGCGCAGTTCGCTTCGTACAGGTTGTACCCGCGCTCCACGGCCGTGACCTGCTGGAGCTGGTCCTGTGCCTCGAGCCGCGGCGTGGTGTTGATGATCGGCACGCCGAGCTCGTAGAAGTAGTAGACGATCACGAACAGGGCGACGACCACGACGCCCAGGAACGCGACCCAGCGCGCGTCGCCGGACTGGCGGACGATCCGCGCGGCGCGCTCGGAGGTCAGGCCGCCGATTGCCCGCGTCTGGCGCGGCGCCGTGAACCGATCCGCGGATCGGGTCGGTGCGACGGCGCTGTCGGGACGGCGCGCGGGCAGTTGCCGCTCCGGCCGGCTCTCCGGCTGGTCGCCGGTCTGATCGGTCATATGCAGCCGACGGGGCTCTTCGGCGGGATGATGCCTGGCTGGCCGACGGCGATCGGCTGGGGGCCGAGCGTGATCTTCGAGGTATCGAGGACGAGCGTCCCGTCCGCCTCGACCGTGATCGCAAAGCGGTCCATGCCGTGCGGCGCAGGCCCGAACTGGGAGCCGAGCGCCTTGATCCCGAGACGGTCATAGCGTGAGCCATGGCATGGGCATTCCAGCCAGAAGTTCTTGAGGCACGGGTTCGGCTTGCAGCCGAGGTGTGGGCACTTCTGGTACAGCGCCCGCACGTTCAGCGCGGTGCCGTCACCCGTCTTGTCCTCGCCCGGCACGAACTCCTGTCGGGCCGGGTCGACGAGCACGATATACGCCCGCGCCGCCTGGTAGTAGACGGGGAACCCCTGGGCGAACGGGAGCGACGAGTTGGCGGCCTTGATCTCGGCGATCGTTCCGATCCTGATGATTCCCCCGAAGCCCCCCTTCGTCGTCGGCCAAAGGAATCCGATGGACCCCGCCGCGACCTCGGTGAGCCAGAGGAGGGTGGCGCCGCCGATGGAGCGGCGCAGCAGCGTCCGGCGCGAGATCCCCTGGACGGGGTCCTGGCGCAGCGAGCGGAGCGCCTGCGGGGTGAGCGCCTGCGGCTTGTCGGCGGGCTGGAGGTGGTAGTTGCTCATCGGTCCGTCATCACAGTGCGAAGTGGAGGCCGTTGGTGTAGTTGTCGAAAAACGGCAGGTACGGCGTCACCAGCGAGTAGCCCGGTCCCCGGAAGAACACGCCCACGAAGGTGACGAACAGGCCCAGGACGCACAGCAGGCTGAACAGCACGACCGCCGTCTTGCGCTCCGACGGCTTCTTGGCCTCGATGTTCGCGCGGTCGATGTATGGCAGCACGAACATGCCGACCAGGATGTACAGGAATGGCACGAGCACGCCGGAGATGACCGGGTGGAAGTAGGCCAGCATCTCCTGGAGGCCCAGGAGGTACCACGGCGCCTTTGCCACGGGCGGCGTCACGTTGCCGTTCGCCAGCTCCTCCAGCGGGGCATTGATGAACAGGCCCATGAGCAGCAGGAAGATGCTCATTACGACGGCGGCCAGGAACTCGATGGAGAGCAGGTGCGGCCAGGTCATGACCGTGTCGTCGGGTTCCTTCTGGACCCGCACCACCGCGTCCTGCTTGACCATCGCCAGGAGTCGGTACGGGCGCGCCGACATCGGGACGCGCTGCTTGTCGATCTCCGTCCGCCGGGTGGGATCGACCGGCTGCACGACGCGGGATTCGTTGCCCGTCTTCTGGTCGGTCATAGCGGGCCGGAGATCCCGCCGTCCTTCCGGATCCTCCAGAAGTGGACGGCGAGCAGCAACGCCGCGACGAGCGGCAGCACCATGATGTGGAGCACGTAGAACCGGAGCAGCGTGTTCTGCCCCACTTCCAGGCCGCCGAAGATCAGCGACTGGATGGGCGTGTTGATGATCGGCGTGGCGCCGGCCATGTTCAGGCCGATCGTGATGGCCCAGTAGCTGATCTGGTCCCAGGGCAGCAGGTAGCCGGTGAAGCTGAGCGCGATCGTCATCAGCAGGAGCAGCACGCCAACGACCCAGTTGAACTCACGCGGCGGCTTGTAGGCCCCGTGGTAGAAGACCCGCATCATGTGCAGGAAGACGAAAAAGACCATCAGGTGGGCGCCCCACCGGTGGACGTTGCGGGTGATCTGGCCGAAGGCCACGCTGGCCTGGATGTTCAGGATGTCCGTGTACGCGGACGTGGTCGACGGGATGTAGAAGAACATCAGGTACACGCCGGTCACGGTGAGCACGAGGAACAGGAAGAACGACAGCCCCCCGAGGCAGAACGTGTACGCGAACTTGACCGCGTGCTGCCGAACCCGCACCGGGTGCAGGTGCAGGAACACGTTGTTCATCACGGCGTACGCCCGCGACCGCTCGTCCGTCGGGTAGGGGTTGCGGAACAGCGAGCGCCAGGCGGGGCTCCGGCGGATGGCTTGATCCACCCGCTCGAGGAAGCTCAACGAATCCCTCCTGCGACGCCGGGCGTGCCGGCGAGCTGTGCGTCTCGGTACGACTCCTTGTAGAGCCGGCCGTCCGTCGAGATCTCCTGGAGCTCGAACCGTTCCATCGTAATGGCGTCGAACGGGCACCGCTTGACGCACAGGGCGCAACGGATGCAGCGCTCCTCGTCCAGGATCATCGCCGCGCCGTCCTGCCAGCCATAGGCCTCGTCAAGCTCGGTGAGCAGGCCCTCCGACTTGAGCTGGTTGATGTCGACCATGTGGATGACGCCCTCGGGGCAGACATCGGCGCAGGCGCCGCACAGGACGCACCGGAACGGGTCGAACCAGATGTTGTAGTTGCACATCAGGCAGCGCGTCGATTCGGCGACGGCGCCGGTCGCGTCGTAGCCCCGCTCGACCTGGGTCGTGAAGTTGACATCCGGGTCCGTGGAGGGCATCCGCTCAGCGAGTGCGGTCATCGGGATGTGCTGGCGCGGGAGGACGTCGTAGAACTCGGGCATCTCGAACGTCCAGGTGCTCGTCATCTTCACGTTCGCCGCGACGGTCACGTCCGTGCGTGCCGCGAGGTAGCGATCGATGGCGTAGGCGGCCTTCTTGCCGTGTCCTGCCGCCTCGATCAGCGTCGTGGGACCCGTGACGAAGTCGCCGCAGGCGAAGACGCCACGGACGTTCGTCGCATACGTCGCGGGATCCACCTTGACCCGGCCGCGATTGACCACGAAGTCCGCCTCCACCGGCAGGAACGTCAGGTCCGCGGCCTGCGACACGGCCGGGATGACCGTGTCCGCCTTGATCACGAACTCGGAGCCGGGGATCGGCACGGGCGAGCGGCGGCCCGACGCATCCGGCTCGCCGAGCTTGTTGCGGATGAACTTGACGCCGGTCACGTGGCCGTCTTCGCCCAGCACTTCGATCGGGCTGGCGAGGAACTCCATGCGGACACCCTCGCGCTCCGTCTCGCCCAGCTCTTCCTCGTCGACCACGAGCTCGGAGCGCGTGCGCCGGTAGACAATCGCGACGTTCTCGGCGCCGTGCCGCAGCGAGGTCCGCGAGCAGTCCATGGCCGTGTAGCCGCCGCCGATGACGACCACGTCCTTGCCGACCTCAATGGGCTCGCCGAGATTCGCCTTCTTCATGAAGTCGACGCCGTACTGGACGCCCTCGAGGTCCGCGCCGGGCACGTCCAGCGCCACCGCGTTCATCGCGCCGGCGGTGATCGCCACCGCATCGAAGTCGCGCTGGAGGTCGTCGAACGACAGGTCGACGCCGACGTTGACGTTGTAGTGGAACTGCACGCCGAGCCGTTCGACGAGCCGGATGTCCATCTCGATCGCCTCGCGCGGGAGGCGGAACGCGGGCACGCCGATGAGCATCGTGCCGCCACCGAACGGCAGACTGTCGTAGACGTCGACGCCGTAGCCCTTCGTGGCCAGCTCGCGCGCGACCGAGATCCCGGCGGGGCCTGCGCCGACGACGGCGACCTTCTCGGCCTTCGCATCGATATGGGGCATGACGTCCGGGATGCCCGAGGCCTCGTGCCACTCGACCAGGAACCGTTTCATCGCCCGGATGGCGAGCGGGCGGTCGATGTCGCCGCGCCGGCACGCGCGCTCGCACGGGGCGGAGCACACGTACGAGCACATGGCCGCGACCGGGTTCGGCTCGCGGGAGAGGATGTACCCCTCCTCGAACTTGCCTTC
>JANLSG010000223.1:0-2731 GCA_031362295.1 Chloroflexota bacterium | reverse complement strand
CCAAGGTCGCCGTCGCGTCGCGCCAGGAGGGCCTGGACCCCGTTGGCGCCACGGTCGGGCAGCGCGGTGCGCGGGTCCAATCCGTCGTCGCGGAGCTCGGTGGCGAGAAGATCGACGTCATCCCCTGGAACGACGACCCGTCGGCGTTCGTCGCCAACGCGCTGTCGCCGGCGCAGGTGCTCTCGGTGGAGATCGACACGGAGCATCGCATCGCCAACGTCACCGTCCCGGAGCGGATGCTCTCGCTCGCGATCGGTCGCGAAGGACAGAACGCGCGGCTGGCCGCGCGGCTCACCGGCTGGCGCATCGACATCCGGAGTGACGTGTCCGTCGCCGAGGCGAAGGCCGCCGCCGGCAAGGAAGCCGCGGCCGCCGAGGCCGCCGTAGCCGAAGCGCCTGCCGCTGCCGAACCGGCCGCTGCCGAACCGGCCGCTGCCGAACCGGCCGCTGCCGAGCCGGCTGCGCCGAAGAGGACTGCCGCACGAAAGACCGCCGCGGTCGCGAAGGCGACGGCCGAGACGTCGACCATCGAGGTCGCACCCGCGCCGAAGAAGCCGCGAGTCACCAAGCCCAAGGCCGCCGCGAAGGACGCCGACGCGGCGACGGAGGCAGTGGCCGCCGAGCCGGATGCCGAGGACGGCGAGGCGAAGGAACCGGTCGGCGCTGCGGCCGGAGCTGCCGCGAAGCCCCGTACCCGGAAGGCCAAGGCAAGCGTGGCTGACGAGGTGTCGTCGTAGGCGCCGCCGCGGCGACCCTCGAGCGTCGAGCGGTCCCGACCCGGTCCTGCGTGTTCTGCCGAACCAGTCGCGAGAAGCGCGCACTGTTGCGCGTCGTCCGCACACCGGATGGAACCGTGATCTATGACGCAACGGGTCGTGCGAACGGCCGTGGCGCCTACGTCTGCCGCGACGCCGCGTGCGTCACCGGCGCAACGGGTCGTGGCGTGCTTGGTCGCGCGCTCGAGACGACCGTCCCCGCGGATCTCGCGGACCAGCTCATGACCGCCGCGAGCGGGGGAGGAACCGATGGCACGTAGCAGGAGCGGCACCCGCGGCCGACGCGGACCCCGCAAGCCCCCGCGTCGCGACGGCGCCTTTGGATCGTCCGTCCAGGTCGTTGATCCGTCGATGCGTGGCGCCGTCGAGCTGCCCGCGACGATCACCGTCAAGGAGCTCGCCGAGCTGCTCGGGGTCAACCCCGCGGACGTGATCCGCGAGCTGATCAAGAGCGGCATCTTCGCCACGATCAACCAGCTGATCGACCGGGACACCGCGTCCCTCGTCGCGAGCGAGCTCGGCTACGACGTCGCCGAGCCGACCACGGCCGGCGTCACGGCCGTCGGCGACGACGGGGTCGAGGCCCCGCAGGCCGCGACCAAGGAATCACTCTTCACCGAGGACGACACGGCGGATCTCGTCGACCGCGCGCCGATCGTCACGGTCATGGGCCACGTCGACCACGGCAAGACGAGCCTGCTCGACGCCATTCGATCTACGAAGGTCGCGGCCGGCGAGCGCGGCGGCATCACCCAGCACATCGGCGCGAGCGACGTCACCCGCGGTGACCGGCGCGTCGTCTTCCTCGATACCCCGGGTCACGAGGCGTTCACCGCCATGCGTGCGCGCGGCGCCAAGGTCACGGACATCGCGGTGGTCGTGGTCGCGGCGGATGATGGGGTAATGCCCCAGACGCTGGAGGCGATCAGCCACGCCAAGGCGGCCAAGGTGCCGATCATCATCGCCCTCAACAAGATCGACAAGCCGGACGCCAACCCGGACCGCGTCAAGACGGAGCTGACCGAGGCCGGCGTGGTGATCGAGGAATACGGCGGCGACACGCCGCTCGTCCCCGTATCCGCGAAGACCCGCGTAGGCCTGGACGACCTCGTCGACATGGTCCTGCTCGTCGCGGACCTCCAGGAGCTCAAGGCCAACCCGAAGCGCACCGCGATCGGCACGATCGTCGAGGCGCGCATGGACAAGGCCCGCGGCCCCGTGGGCACGGTGCTCGTCCAGACCGGCACGCTCAACGTCGGCGACGTGATCGTCGTCGGCGAGACATTCGGCCGCGTCCGTGCACTCGAGGACGAGCACGGCAAGCGCATCAAGAAGGCCGGTCCCGCCACGCCGGCGCTGATCCTGGGCCTGTCGCAGGTGCCGGAGGCAGGCGACATCCTGCGCGTCGTCGCCGACGAGAAGGCAGCTCGAAGCGCCGTCGAGGCGCGCACCGCGGAGCTCGCAGCCAAGGGTGGCGAAGGTAGCGGCCGCGCGACCCTCGAGGACCTCTACCGACAGATCCAGGCCGGCCAGGCCAAGGAGCTGCGGATCGTCCTCAAAGCAGACGTGTCGGGCTCGCTCGGGGCAATCACGCACTCCCTGGGCCAACTCAAGACAGACGAGGTCAAGCTCAACGTCCTGTACGAGGGCGCCGGCGAGATCAGCGACAACGACATCATGCTGGCCGCGGCATCGAACGCGGTCGTCGTCGGCTTCAACACGGCGATCAGCGACACCGCCCGCCGCGCAGCGGAGGCCGAGAAGGTCGACGTCCGCCTGTACGACATCATCTACCAGCTCACCGACGACATCGAGAAGGCGCTCAGCGGCCTGCTCGAGCCGGAAGAGGTTGAGGTCATCGAGGGCCGCGCCGAGGTGCGCCGGCTCATCAAGGTCGGGCGCCAGGTCATCGCCGGCTGCTACGTGACCGATGGTCGGATCGTCCGCTCTGGCGG
>JANLSG010000325.1:0-5727 GCA_031362295.1 Chloroflexota bacterium | reverse complement strand
GCGCGCGATCGGAAGTCGATCCCCGGCGAGCGAAGCGACCCGCGCGATCGGCGCGACCGCCGCCACGGACGCCACCACGATCTCCCGACTCCAGTCCACCGCCGGCAACCGCGCGGTGGTGGGCATGCTCACCGCCCAGCGTGAGGACGAGAAGAAGCCGGCCGCCGCGCCAGATCCCAAGGCCGCCGCTACGGCGGACCCCAAGTCGGACAAGGCCGCGCTCCGGAAGTCGTGGGCGGATGCCGGGCTCGTCGCGGGCGGTCCGCTATTCGACCTGGTCAACAGCGATCTGAGCATCGAAAGTCTCGTCGGGATGGCGCTGCCGGAGCTCGTTGGGCTGGCCAACGAGGGCGCCGCCGCAGGCTTCGCGAAGGGCACGGAGGACTCCAAGGGCGAGGTCAAGGAGATCGGCCTCGACAAGAAGGAGGCCGGCGCTGCCACCACCGCCCTGACCGGCTGGGCCCAGAAGGGCGCCGAGACCTGGCTCAAGGGCTCGGACGGCAAGAAGTTCCTGGGCAAGGCGCAGGCGGCGATCAACCAGCATCCGACGGCCGCGTACTGGACGATCGTAGGAGTCCTCGCCGCCGCGATCGCCGGCGCGGTCACGGCCTACTTCTCGAGCATGATCGATCCGAAGGAGATCAAGAAGACCTTCGAGGTCAAGGGCCTGAAGATCGACGCCGCGGTCGACCTCGGCAAGTTCCAGGAGCGGATCCTGCAGACCGCCAAGCTCGGACTGTCCGGCAAGGCCGGCCCGGGGACCGCGGGCGTGGAAGGGACCGCGAAGACGGTGACCGACGAGAAGACCAAGAAGCAGGGTTACGACCTCGGCGTGACCGGGTCGTACACCCTCGGTGACGAGAAGAAGGGGCCGTCGGCGAAGCTCTCGGGAGGGTATGGCTACAACACCCTCAAGGACGAGTCCTCCGCGAACCTCGGCGCGAGCATGAAGTTCAAGCCGCTCACCCTGGACACGACGTTCAAGTTCCAGGGCGACGGCAGCGGCGTGCTGGACACGTCGCTCGTCGGCAAGCTGTCCGACGACCTCACGCTCAGCGCCGGCGCGACGGGTGGGGTCTACGGGCCTGCCGAGAGCAAGGCGCCGGTCGGCTACAAGCTCGCCCTGACCTCGACGAAGGGCAAGGAGAGCGACAAGGTCACGATGGACGTGGACCCGAAGGCAAGGATCGTCACGTTCGGGGCGGAGCAGACGCGCAACCTGTGGGGCGGCTCGCTGACGACGTCGGTCACCGATGGCGCGGGCCAGACCGCGGGACTCGGCTTCAAGCGCGACGCGCTCAAGATGGACCTCAAGTACACGCTGGACAAGGCCGGCAAGGCCTCGCTGGACGTCGGTGCTTCGGGATCGGGCCAGGGCTTCGAGGCCGCCTTCACCGGCAAGTTCGGGCTGGACACGAGTCAGGTCGAAAACCTGACCGTGCACCTCGGGTTCAGCACGCCCGACGAGACGCTCAAGTTCCTGCACGACATGTCCCTCCAGGTGGCCGCGGGCAAGGTGGATGCGACGGCCACCGAGACGATCAAGGTCCGCCTCAAGCAGATTGCCGTCGAAATCGCGGGCAGCGTGGGCGAGAAAGACGACAAGTCCACCGGATCCGTCCGTGCCGAGGTCGGCTGGAAGCTACCGAACGGGCTGATCCTGGGCGTCGGCGCGCAGGCAACGAACACCGGCGGTACCGGGAAGGCACCGTCACCGTGGATGGCAGGCCCGATGCTCTCGGTCAGCCACGAGGCCCTGCCCGTTCGGCTCACGGGTGGCGTGTTCACGCCGATCGACGCCGCCTCGCCGGCGCCGCCGGTCTTCGCGCTCGGGGTCACGGGCAATTTCGAGTTCGGGTCCGGCAAGAAGAAGTAGTCGCCGCCGGCGAGCGCCGGCTGGCCAGCGTCTGGCATCCTCGGCGCCATGCCTGTCCCGATCGATCAGCTGCTGCTGTTCCTCGTCGGCTCGATCCTGGTCAACATCGTCCCCGGGCCGGACATGGCCCTGGTGATGCGCCAGGTGTTCATCGGCGGCACGGCGCTCGCCCAGCGGACGATCTTCGGGAACATGTCGGGCATCGTCGTGCATGCGGTGGCGCTCGCCGCCGGCCTGTCCGCGTTGCTCGTCGCTTCCTCCGAGGCGTACACGGTGGTGAAGGTCGCCGGCGCCGTGTACCTCGTCTACCTCGGCGTCCAGACCCTGCGCTCCGCGAGGCGAGATGCACCGGAGGCCGAAGGTGAGGTGGAGGCTCGCTCACGGCCCGTGCCCTCGATGCGGACGGCCTACCTGCAGGGCCTGATCAGCACCATCCTGAACCCCAAGCCGGCGCTGCTGTTCCTGACGTACGTGCCCCAGTTCGTCGACGAATCGCGCCCCGTCCTGCCGCAGATCGCGTTCCTCACCGGCGTCCACATCGGCATCGGATTGATCTGGATGACCCTGTACGCGCACCTGGTCCACCGAGCGCATCGAACCCTCACCCGGCGCGACATCCGACGCTGGATCGAGACCGCAACCGGCGTGGTCCTCATCGCACTCGGCCTGCGAGTCGCGCTCGATCGCGCGTAGGGCGCAGCGGCGAGCGCGGGCCCCGTCCGTCGGCGGCGCTGCCCGGCCGCCTGACGACGAGAATCCGCCGGATTCTCCCCCGGGGAGCACAAGATAACCACGCCCGCCCGAGTTGCGGTGCAGCACCCGCCGTTCATCCCGACCTGAGCGTGAGCCGGGATGAAAGACGGTCGCATCGGGGGTCGACGACGTCCCGAAGGCCGTCGAACGCTCCCCCCCGGGAGAATCCGACACATAGTCCCTGCGGCGATAGTCGGCCGAGCGGCATCGACGAGGCCGGCGCACTCCGCCAGAAGCTCCGCGCAGAACGCCACATCTCGGGCATCGGCGAGTCTCATCGCCCGGAAGAGGTGAGGTTGGTGGGTCGCAGTCGGTTGGTCGTGGTTCTCGTTGTGTCCGCTCTCGCTGGGGCTTGTCAGTCCGGGCCATCGCCGAGCCCGACCGTTCAGGTGTCGGCAACCGCCGGGCCGAGCGCGTCCCCGAGTCACGCGGCGCCAAGCCCGTCGCCCATTCCGGACCCGGCCTCCGGCGTGGCCGGCTGCACGCCGAAGGAGAATCCCGGGTGGTCGGTCGCGCGGCGCTGGGACGAGGCACTGCTCGACGCCATCCGTCGTGCGCTCCCCAACCCGCCCATCCACGCCCGCAACCTGTTCCACCTGTCGGTCGCGATGTGGGACGCCTGGGCGACGTACGACCCGACCGCGACCGGCTACGTCTCGACCGAGAAGATCGTCGCGAAGAACGTTCGGCAGGCCCGCAACGAGGCGATCAGCTACGCAGCCTGGGGCGTCCTGCGGGCGAGGTTCCAGAACGCCGCGGGCGGCGAGGATTCACTGCTCGAATTCGACGAGCTGCTCAAGTCACTGTGCTACAAGCCCTGGTCCAGGCCGGCGGCGGCAGGCGTCGACCCGGCGGCGGTCGGGACGCGCATCGCGCGCGCCGTGCTGGGCTATGGCGTGACCGATGGCTCGCACGAATCGGGCGTCGACCCCAACTACGGACCTGTGAACGCCCCGTTGGTGGTGGCGTCGGACAAGCGCTTCACGCTGGAGGACGTCAGCCGCTGGCAGCCACTCGAGATCCTCGGCGGCTTCTCCCAGAACGGCATCCCGACGGGCACGGTCCAGGTGGCCGTCGCGCCGCACTGGGGACACGTCGCGGCCTTTGGCGCCACGACGGCCGGCGCGCCGACACCGATCGATCCGGGACCGCCACCCATCCTCGGCGATCCCTCGAGCGATGCGGCACTCAAGGCGATGGTCGTCGAGGTCATCCGCGACGGCTCGGAGCTCGACCCCAGGCTCGGTACGACGATCGACATCTCGCCTGCTGCGCGCGGCGCGAACCCGCTCGGGAGCAACGACGGGCACGGCTATACCGTGAACCCGGCGACGGGCAAACCGTACGCACCGCAGGTGGTCAATCAGGCGGACTTCCTGCGCGTCGCCGCCGAGTTCTGGGCGGACGGCCCACGGTCGGAAACGCCGCCCGGCCACTGGAACGTGATCGCCAACGACGCGTCGGATCAGATCCTTGCCTCGCCGGCGCCGCTGCGCATCGGTGGCACGGGCCCGACGGTTGATCGCCTCGAGTGGGACGTGAAGCTGTACTTTGCGCTGAACGGCGCGGTCCACAACTCCGCGATCGTGGCGTGGGGCCTCAAGGGCGTCTACGACAGCATCCGGCCGATCAGCCTGATCCGATACATGGGCGGCCTCGGCCAGTCCAGCAACCCCGACGGACGGTCGTACGACCCGAACGGGCTGCCCCTGGTGCGCGGCCTCATCGAGGTCATCACGCCGGCGACCGCGGCCGTCGGCGGACGCCACCATGCGCTCGCGAAGTTCGTCGGCCGGATCGCGATCCGCGGCTGGGCCGGCGCGCCGAGCGATCCGGAGACCCAGACCGCGGGCGTCCGCTGGATGCTCGCGACAGCATGGGTGCCATACCAGCTGCCCACGTTCGTAACGCCGTCGTTCCCGGGCTACGTGTCCGGCCACAGCACGTTCAGCCGCTCGGCTGCCGAGGTCCTTGCGGCATTCACCGGCTCGGCGTACTTCCCGGGTGGGCTTGCCTCGTACGTCACCGATGCCGGTTCGCTCCTGTTCGAAGAGGGCCCCACCACCGCCGTCGACCTCGAATGGGCGACGTACTTCGACGCCGCCGATCAGGCAGGCCAGTCCCGGCTCTTCGGCGGGATCCATATCCAGGCGGACGACTTCGGCGGGCGCAAGCTCGGGTCGCAGTGCGGCCTGGCCGCCTGGCACCTCGCCCAGGAGTACTTCGTCGGTGACGTCAACGCGGGAAACCGAGCCTGCATTCCGCCGAGCTGATCCAGGTCACTGCCAGCTGACCATGGGCGGGCACGGCACAATGCCGTGATGTCCAACGAGGTCACCGCCGAGGAGCTCACGCATCCGGAGAGCCTTGCCGTGCACCAGGTGCCGGGGCCATCCGACGACGCAGGGCTCTGGTCGCCGCAGCGGCGGCCGCTGACGATCGGGCTCGTCCTGACGATCACCCTCGTTGCCGCGGAGGCGCTGGCCGTCTCGACGGCCATGCCGATCGTCGCCCGCGAGCTCGGCGGCCTCGAGCTGTACGGGTTGGTCTTCTCGGCGTTCCTTGTCGGCTCGCTCGTCGGCATCGTCGTCGCCGGCAGCCTGATCGACCGCCGTGGCGTCGTGCTGCCGTTCCTGCTCGGGTTGTCGCTCTTCGCGATCGGGCTCGCTCTGGCGGGGGCCGCCACGTCGATGCCGATGCTCATCGGCGCCCGGCTGATCCAGGGCATTGGCGGCGGCGCGATCCCGCCGATCGCGTACGTGGCGATCGGGCGGAGCCTGCCGGATCACCTGCGACCGCGGATGTTCGCGACGATGTCGACGGCATGGATCCTGCCCGGGATCTTCGGGCCGGCGGTGGCCGGGATCGTGGCGGAGACCTTCAGCTGGCGCCTGATCTTCCTCGGCCTGATGCCGCTGCTCGCCGTCTCCGGCTCGATGGCGTATCGCGGCCTTCGCGGCCTCGCGGATGCGGCCCCCGGCTCGCGCGGCAGCTCCGGCGGGACGCGGATCCGGGATGGACTGATCGTCGGCGCGGGCGTAGCGGTGCTCACTACCGGCCTCGCGTCGGATTCGCTGCCGCTCATCGCCGGGCTCGGG
>JANLSG010000146.1:0-10550 GCA_031362295.1 Chloroflexota bacterium | reverse complement strand
TCCGACTTCCTGATCTACAGCGGCATGGAGCCGATCATCGACAACACGGATGTCGCGAATCGCGCCTTCGTCGGCACCGGGATCGCTGACCAGGTTGTCCTCCGGCGCGATGCGGCTACCGGGCTGCTCGTGATCGAGAGCGACAACGACGTCGCCACCTTCGAGAGCGTCTCCTTCCCGGACCCGACCGCGTCGCTGACCATCGACCTCGGGTTCAACGCCGTCGGCTCCGACGAGCACCTGTACATCCACGAGCTCGGCGCGCTCGAGGCCGAGCTGACGATCATCGGCGGCGACGGGCCGGACGTGGTCAGGTTCGAGGGCGGGATCCAGACCCTCGGCGAGGGCATCGACGTCTCGGCCGAGGACATCACCGTCCAGGCTGGCGTGGTCCTCGACACCCGGCACCTGGAGAGCGGCGCCAGCGCTGGCGACTCCGGCGAGATCGCCTTCGCGGGCGAGAAGATCGCGCTCGAGGGCGGTTCGAAGCTCCTGGCCGGCGTGACCGGCGGGGTCTGGAAGGCGGGCTCGATCGACCTCGAAGCCGAGCTTGCGATCCCGGCCCAGATCGTCGCGATCCTGCCCGTCTACGGGAACGTCAATACGACGAGCGTGACCGCGACCAACGCGACCGTCGATGGCGGTGACATCACCATCACCGCAGCGTCGGAGGACAGGAGCATCTTCGAGGTCGACGGCGTGAACGTCGTTGGCACGTATGGCGAGGGCTGGCTCGACGGGCTGAAGAACCTCCTCGACCAGGTCCTTGACGCGCCCATCACCATCCTCACCGGCGTGGGCGGCCAGGTGTCGGTCCACGTTTCGAAAGCCGAGGTGACCCTGACGGGGTCGACCATCACGGGAAGCGGCGACGTCGACGTGGGCTCGAGGGCGGTGTCGAACGCGAGCCTGCACGCCGTCTCGTTCAACGGCATCTTGACGGGCGGCAAGTTCGCCGTCTCGGTGGCCTATGGGCAGGCCTGGGCGACGGCGCTCACGACGATCGACGATACGTCGATCTCGGCTGGCGGCTCGGTGTCCATCACGTCGGAGGCCGAGACGGAGGCCTTCGTCAAGTCGCGCGCCGCGGCCAACGCCCTGGGCACCGTCTCGAACCCGGATGCCGTCGCCGTCGCGGTGGCCGTCGTGAGCACGAACGAGACGGCGCACGTCAACGTTACCGACGGCGCCAGCGTCACGGCCCGCGACGGCGGGATCCTCATCCGCGCCTCAGGCGAAGTCCTCAACTTCGGCTGGGCGCAGCCGGGCATCAGCGATGGCGGCACGGTCGCCATCGGGATCGCGGTGGACTCCGACATCGCCGACGTCTGGACGCACGTGGACGGTCACGTCGACGGCAACGGCAGCGGAATCGCCGGCAGCGACTACGCCTTCGACGCCTCGAATTGCCCGTCCGGCGCGCTGCCCGACAGCTGCGTGGACTACGGCGCCGACACGATCCGGCTCCTCGAGCATGGCCTGACGGACGGCGAGTCGGTGACCTACCAGCACGAGATCGGGTTCTCACCGATCGGGCCGCTGCAGGACTCGACCGACTCGGTGACGCATCCCTACTACGTCCAGTACGTCGACCAGAGCACGATCCAGCTCGCGGGCGGGCCGTCCCTGGCGGTCTCCTACGAGCCGGTCGGTGGCGCCGATCCCACGCACGACTTCGCCCGCCTGCTGGGCATCGACATCGCCTCATCCAACGTCAGGATCCACGGCGGCGGGATCCACGAAGACCGGATCGCGGTCCCCTCCGGCACATGGACGATCGGCACCGCGGTCGTCTACCTCGGCGCGAAAGAGGGCGGGACGGACGTCATCGGCATCAGCCGCGGGCGCCAGTACACCGTCGCGTCGATCCAGATCGACGGGGCGTTCGCATGGGTCCGGCTGCAGGACGAGTCGGGCACCGACGTCACGATCACGTTGCCGGGCACCGGCACGCAGGTGTTCATCTACGAGGGACCCCTCGAGGCGTTCCACCCGGCGACGCAGGTCGACAGCCTCCGCAACACGATCACGTTCGCGACGCCGCACGGCTTCAGCGACGGCGACGTCGTCGTGTACCACACCGATCCATCCGTGACCGCGGGCGTGTCGACGGTCGAGCTCACGGTGCTGGGCGTGACGGTCGAGACCGTCGGCGGCGTCACCGTCCTGACGTTCCAGGGGGACGTCGGCCCGCTCGTCAGCGTGAACGCGGTGCTCGTCGTGGCCTTCGATGGGACCTCGTACAACGGCGTTGTCGCGGCAGTGGCATACGACGCGGGCACGAGCACCACCGACGTGACGCTCGACGCCGAGGTCCTCGGGCAGGGCATGGTGTTCGTCGCCGGTCGCGACCACATCTTCGTCTCGGTTCCGTCAACCGGCGGCGACGAGCCCGTCGATGGCCTGATCGACGGCGCGTTCTACTACGTCACCGTGGTCAACGCGACGACCATTCGGCTGGCCGCGACGAAGGCCGCGGCGCTTGCCGCGAAGCCCCTCGACCTCGTTGCCGGCGGCAGCGGCATCCTCGGGACGCAGCACACCCTGTCGGCAGACGGGTGCGCGTCGGGGGTGTGCATTGGCGCGAGCCTCGAGGCCGCGAACGTCGTCTGCGTCTCGACGATCATCTCCGAGGCGACCGCCGACCCAGGCAACGGGTCGACGCAGCGATCCACGATCATCGGGGGCACAGCCGGCGGGATTGGCGAGTTCGAGAGCTTCTTCAGCGTCGCCGCCGCGATCTTCCAGCTGGCGAACGGCACGGCGACCGCGGCCGGCGCCCCGACCGACCCGGGCAAGCCCGTCGCGATCACCGGGGCGATTGGGCTCAACTTCGTGCAGCACGCGGTCGAGACCCTCATCGGATCGACGGCGGAGATCCGGTCCAGCGCCGGCATCGAGATCGGGACCGAGGTCGGCGAGGGCGTCCAGATCACAGCCACCGCATCCACGACCGCCGAGGAAGCCCTCAACGAGACCGAGAACTCGATTGCCATCGCGCTCGGCCTCGGGATCTACGGCAACAGCGCGACGACGCGGGTCGCCGGCGGGGCGCAGATCGATGCCGCGGACGAGCTGGGCATCGGCACGACCCTCGAATACGGGATCCTGCTGTCGCCGCCGGAGAACGCCGCCGATGCGTTCGGCTTCGTGTTCTCCACCCCCGAGATGTGGGCGTACTTCAACGACGGCACGCTGGGCCTTGCCTCCAACCTCTTCAACACGTACGTGCTCACCTCGGCGACCGGCCAGAAGACGGCCGTGGGCCTCTCGATCGCCGTCGAGATCTTCACGAACGTGGCGACCGTCGAGGTCCAGGCCGGAGCACTCCTGAACCAGGTCGACGACCCGCGCTTCGCCGATGGCGAGCGGGCCGTCGCGATCGCCGCGAAGCTGGGGATGGCGCTCATCCACGTCGTCGGCGTGGCGTCCCTGAACTTCAATGCCGCGGGCCTGAACGACGCGATCCGTGAAGGTCGCGCGGCGACCAGCGGCAAGTTCCTGACCGCATTCAAGCAGCTGGTCAACCCATTTGGCGCGGGCGGCGAGGACAGCGTCGGCGGCTCGCTCCTGGTCGAGGTGTTCGACAACACGACGAGTGCGGTCGTCGCGGGCGGCGTCAAGATCAACGCCGGCGGCGGGGCGCTCGATCTCGCCCCGGCGAACATCCTCGCGGGCGGCGTGATCGCCCTCGACGATCCGGAGGGCCTGAGCACCGGGACCGCGCTCGTCTACCGCCACGACCCGGGCGCGAAGTCGATCGGCGGTCTCACCGACGGCAGGATCTACTACGTCATTGCCGACCCGGACGACGCGCATCGCTTCCGGCTTGCCGCGACGCTCCGGGACGCGCTCGACGTCGCAGCTGGCAAGAGCCAGGCCTGGATCAACCTCGACAAGTCGACGATGACCGGCGCGGGGCATCGGCTCGTCGGGTTCGGCCTCGACGTCACGGCGGGCACGGACATCCTCGACATCGTGATCCTCGTGGCCGGGAGCAGCGCCAGCAAGTTCGCGCTTGGTGCCGCGGTGTCCGTCGCCGTCATCACGAACCGCACCAAGGCCCGCCTCGAGCCGGGCGTCGTCATCCACGTCGGCGAAGGGGCGCTTCGGGTCGCCGCCGACGACACCCTCGCGCGCGTAGCGCTCATCGGTGGCGTCGTGGTGTCCGAGAACAAGGGCGTCGGGATCTCCATCGGGGTCACGGTCATCGACCGGACCACCGAGGCGGGGATCGGCAGTCCGATCGATTCGCCGGCCTCCGCGATCGCCAGCGAGATCGACGCCGCCGGCCCGATCCTCGTGCTCGCCGGGACGCACGGCTTCGTCTGGACCGTCACGCTCGCCGGTGCCGCCATCACGCCGAGCGCGCCATCGACGCCGCCGCCGCCCACGTCCGCGTTCGACGTCCTTCGGCAGAAGAACGCGCCGGCCAAGGCCCAGGCGCTGCTCGGGGGCCAGGTTGGCGGAACGACGAAGGCGCAGCAGGTGCTCGGCATCGGCCTGGGTACCGTCGGCGGCAGCTCCAGCAACAACCTCGGCGTCGCCGGCGACGCGTCCATCACCGTCGAGATCGAGAAGACCTGGGCGTACATCAACGACATCGGCACGATCTCGAGCGAGGATCGGGTGGTCGTCGAGGCGGTCGCGGATGACTCGCTCGGGTCCCTCGCGGGCGGCGTGGCCATCGTCACCGTGGGCGAAGGCTCCAAGGGCATCGCCGGATCGATCGCCATCAACTTCGTGACGGCCGACACGCGGTCGCTCGTCGCCGACGCGACGATCGTGGCACGAACGCTCGAGGTCAGGGCGACCCGGAGCGGCTACCTGATCTCGATCACGCTCGCCGGCTCCGGCGCCCCGGCCTCGGATTCGACCGCGCTCGCGGGCTCCGTGTCGGTGAACATCGTCCTGCCGACGACGACGGCCACCGTGCGCGACGCCGACATCACGCTGACCTCGCCGAGCGACGAGGCGGCCATCTCCGCGACGGACACGTCGTTCATCCTGGCCATCGCCGGTGCGCTGGCGATTGCCGGCAAGACGGGCGTCGGGATCAGCCTGTCGGTGAACATCCTCGGCGCCGACGACGACCATCCGGCCGTCGTGCGCGCATCGATCACCGACTCGCACATCGAGCTGGCCGGCGGCAGGCTCGTGGTCAGCGCCACGAGCGGCGACGAGGCCGGGAGCCCCCGGATCATCGCGATCACCGGCGCCGGCGCCGCCTCGTCGGGTGCCGGCGGGATCGCGGTCGCGGGGATGGTTGCGGTGAACCTCCTGGTCCTCGAGACCGAAGCCCTCATCCGCTCGACGACCATCGAGGAGATCGCCCCGGTCGAGCTCACCGTCGCCGCGCACGACAAATCAGGGATCGTGTCCATCGGCGGGAGCGTCGCGTTCGCCAAGGAGGGGACCGGCGTTGGGGCGGCGATCGCGTACAACGAGGTCCTGGCGACCGTGCGCGCCGCCGTCGATGGCTCGACGCTCGACATCAGCGGGCCTATCGACATCGACGCCAACACGGGCACGCTCATCGCCGGCGTCGCGGTTGGGGTCGGCGTGAGCACCGGCTCCAGCGGGCTGGCCGGCGCCGGTTCCATCGCCGTGAACGCGATCGTCAAGACCGTCGACGCCCACATCGGCGCGACGGATGGCACGGGCACCGTGGTCGGGAGCCTCGGCTCGCGCGCCCCTCCCGTCCACGTCGTTGCCACGGACACCTCGCTGCTGGTCGGGGCGGCGGGGTCAATCGCCGCGAGCACCTCGGGCGGGACGTCGATCGGCGCGGCGATCACCTACAACCTCATCAACAACCACATCACCGCCTACATCGCCAGCTCCACCATCTACGCCACGGACCTGTTCATCTCTGCGAGCTCGACACCGGTCCTCGTCGCGGTTGCGGTCGGGGGCTCGGGGACGGGGGAGGGCTTCACCCTCGCCGGGTCGGTCGCAGTCAACTCGATCGCCAACACCGTCGACGCGCACATCGCGGGCTCCACCGTCGACGCGACGTCCGACGTCTGGGTCGCGGCCGCGGAGTCCGCCACCCTGGTGTCCGTCGCCGGCGCGGTCGGCATCACGCTCGACGGGGCCGCCGTCGGTGGCGCCTTCGCGTACGTCTTCATTGGCGGCGACTTTGACCCGAAGAACCCCGGCGTCCGCCACGAGACCCAGACGAAGACGTCGGCGGTCTCGGCGAGGATCGACAGCTCGACCGTCCATGCCGGCGGATCCGTGCTGGTGGGAGCGGGCGTCATGCCCCCCACGCACCTTCCGGACCGCCACGTCGCGCTGCCGACGGTGGCGGGCATCGATCTAGCGTTCGACCTGCCGACGCCGATCACATCGCAGCTCGTCACGATCACGGTCGGGGCCGCGGGCGCCCAGGGGATCGCGGCGAGCGGCTCCATCTCGTTCGCGGTGCTGGCGCCGTCCGTCGCGGCGGTCATCGGCGCCGGGAGCGTCGTCACGGCGGACGGCAGCGTCCGGGTCGCGGCGTTCGACGATGCTCGGGTCGTGTCCGTGGCCGGGGCGCTCTCCCTGGGGACGCAGGCGGCCGTCGGCATCGCCGCGAGCATCGTGATCCTGACGGGCAGCGTCCTCGCTTCCATCGCAGGCGGCGTCCCGGTGACGGCCCTCGGGCGCGGCCCCGGTGTCGTCGTCCTCAAGGGCACGCGCCAGGGGACCACGCCGGATACCGAGACGGTCAACGGCATCGCCGTCATCGCGATCGCGTTCGAGGACGTTACCTCGGTCGCCGCAGGCGGCGCCGGTTCCGTCGAGGTGGGCGTCGCCGGGAACGGCACGATCACCGTGATCGACCTGTCGAGCCATGCGACCGTCGGGGCCGGCGCGCACCTCACGGCCGGCGAGTTCGGGCCTGGTGGAACTCGCGTCACGGGCGGGTCGATCCTGGTTCGCGCGAGCGACCGAACGGCGATCGTCGATGTTCCGGCGGGCCTGTCCCTCGGCGGCGAGGTCGGCGTCGGGTTTGGCATCGACGTGCTCGTGCTCATCAAGGACACCAAGGCCCACGTGGACGCCGGTGCGATCCTCGTCGCGGTCGACGATGTATTCGTCGACGCGCTGTCGAACGAGACGATCGTTTCGGTTGCCGCGGCGGGCAGCGTCGGCGGGACCGCCGGAGTCGCGGGTGCGGTCAGCGTCCACGTCCTCGACATCAGCACTCGGGCGTTCGTCGGGCCGAACCAGAAGGCGCGCCTTGGGACCATCACGTTTGCCGGCGCCGACGGCGCGCGGACGATCCGGCGCTCCACGGGCAGCTGGGTCCGCGATGGCTTCGCGGTGGGCCAGCAGATCTCGATCGAGGGATCCGTCGTCGACGACGGGACGTTCACGATCGTCGGGGTCACGGACGGCGTCCTGACCCTCGACCGCGACCTCAATCCCAGGGCGGACCTGGCGGGCGTGGACATCGCGGTCGTCCCGGCGGCGCCAGCGCGCGTGACGGCCGGTGGGAGCGTCCTGATCGGCGCGCTCGAGGGGACGTCCATCCGAATGATCGACGGGACCGTCGCCGGGGGGACCGTCGGCGTCGCCGGTTCCGTCTCGCTGCCGGTCGTGACGCGCGTGACCGAGGCGTTCATCGGTCGCGGCACGATCGTGGATGCACTCGCGCTGCGTCCCGGCGTGACCATCCGGACCGGCGGGCTGACCCTCGGGCCGGCGCCCGCGCGCGTCGCGCTCACGGGCAGCCCGACGCTCGTGTTCACGCCGGCGACAGGCTCGACTGGCGCGACAATCCTCCGCACCGCTGGCAGCTGGCTGACCGATGGCTTCGCGCCGGGCCAGCGGATCCGGATCACCGGCTCGTCCGACAACGATGGCACCCACGTCATCGCCGCCGTCACCGCGAGCACGATCACGCTCGTCACCGGCGATCGCCTGACGTCGGAAGTCAAGATCGGTCCCTCGGGCGTCTCGATCGTGCTCGAAGGCCAGGTCACCACCGACGACCTGGGTGCGGCGCTCCTCGGCGAGCTGCCGGCGGGCGCCGTGCCCACGGCCACGATCGCGATGCCCACGACGCGTTCCGGCTTCACCGGGCTCGCCGTCACCGCCGTCTCGATCACGGACATCGGCCTGTTCGGCCTCGGCGTCGCCGGCTCCGCGACCGCGAGCGTCCAGGTCTCGGGGGTCGTCCACGTCCTCACCGATGGGACCGCCGCGTACATCGGTCGCGGCACGGAGATCAACCAGATGGCGGGCGCGGGTGCCGGCCAGGAGGTCCTCGTCGGGGCCGGCAACGACCTGACGCTCCTCGGGATCGCCGGGGCGGCCGGAGCGTCAGGGACCGCTGCCGTGCTGCCCGCGGTCGGCGTCCTTTCCGCCACAACCCAGGTCGAGGCGCTCATCGGCCGCGACGCGCACATCGACGCGCGAGGCGACATCGGCGTGCACGCGGCCGCTCGCCAGCACGTGCTGTTCGTCGCGGTCGGGGCCGCCGGTTCGGGCGAGGTTGCGATCGGCGGTGCCGTCCTCGTGCTGGCCCTCAACGCGCTGACGCGCTCGCTCATCGGGGCCCGGGCGCGCACCCGGTCCGGCGGCAACACCTCGATCACCGCGACGGACCTGACCGAGGTCACGGCCGCCGCGGTCGCGGGCGGGGTCGGGATCTTTACCGGTGGCGTTGGTGCGGGCGTCGCGGTGGTCTCGATCGTCAAGGACACCCGCGCGACGATCGAGAGCCTGGCCCAGGTCGATGCGGCGGGGAACTCGGCGACGGCGCTCCAGCCGTTCGACGGGACGATCGATCCGGGCGATGGCTCGTTCAACGTCGCGACCACGGATCCGCGCGGTGTCCTCGTCCAGGCGGCGTCCTCCGAGCAGCTCCTGACCGTCACGATCGGCGTCGCGGGCGGCACATTCTTCGGAGCGGCGGGGGCGGTCAGCGTCGAAGTGCTGGACGCGAACACTCGCGCCGAGGTCGGCGTCGGCGCGGTCGTGAATGCCTCGACGCCCGACATCGACGCGGACAGCCGCCAGGACGTGCATGTCATCGCGGTCGACAGCGTCAGAATGAAGACGGTCACGGGCGGGTTCGGCATCGGCGGCGTCGGCGCCGGCATCTCCGTCGACGTCGGCGTCATCCGCAACGACACGACGGCCGCCGTTCTCGGCGGCCTGCACGCGCGGCGCGACGTCGCGATCCGAGCCGTGGCGAATCGGGACCTCGACGTGAACGTGGTCGCGGGTGCGGCGGGCGGCTTCGGCCTGGCCGGGTCCATCGCGATCCATGCGCTCGGCGGCGATCTGGTCGATACGTACGCGGGCGGGTGCAGCGGCACCGCCGGCAGCTCGCTGACGCTCCCCACGACCACGAACAGCAACTGCTCGCGGAGCAGCGGCACCTCGATCACGGGGGCGGCGAACAGCGCTGCCGGTGGCGGTGCCGGCAGCGCGGTGACCGGGGTGCTCTCTGGCCTTGGGGCATCCAACAGCCCGACGGTCGTAACCCAGGTCAACGGCGCGTCGAGCGCGGTCTCCAGCTCGGCACCCGGCTCGGCCGTCCCGTCGCCGGGCGGCGTCATCCCGAGCGGCACGGTGGCCTTCATCGGCTCCGGCGGGATCGCTGATGCCGGCCGCAACGTCGACGTCACGGCATCGGAGCGGATCGTCCTCGCCGACGTGGCGGGCTCCATCGGCGTAGGCGGGGGCGCAGGGATCGGCGCCGCGATCCTCGTCGACACGATCGAAGAGTCGGTCCGTGCGTACCTCGCGTCCGGCGCGACGATCAACGCGGGCGGTGACGTGACGATCGCGGCCGGCCAGAGCGCCGACATCCATGCACTCGCCATCGCCGGCGCCGCGTCGGGCATCTGGGCTGTCGGTGGCGCCGTCGCCGTGGTCACCGACACCAGCGAGGTGCGCGCGAGCGTCGGCGACCTCACGTTCGTCGGCGCGACGATCTCCACCGCCGACGTGATCACCGTGTCCGCGATGCGACTCACGACGATCCACCTCGCGACCGGCCAGGCGGGCATCTCGTCCGGGGCCGCGATCGGGGCCGCGATCGGGATAGTGACCGTCGGCGGGAGCACCGTCGCGCGGATCGGGGAGCACTCGATCATCGGCTCCGGGGCGCGAACCGGCGCCCTGAACGTCACCGCCGACGAGACTGTCACCGTGGGCCCGCATGACCCCGGGGCCCCGATGGGCATCGCGCTCGGCGGCGGCCTCGCGGCCGGCCAGGGCGGCGTCACGATCGTGACCATCGGCTCGGCGGGCACCGACGCCGTGGTCGCGGAGATCGCCGCCGACGCCGCAGTCCGCGCGGGTGCCACGAAGGTCTCGGCCACGTCGACGCGCACCGCCACCGTGCTCGTCACGGTCGGCACGGCCGGCTTCTACGCGATCGGCGGCGCGTACCTGAACGCGACCGTGGCCGGCCGGACCCGCGCGAGCGTCGGCCAGCGGGCGAACGTCAACGTCACCTCATTGCAGGTGCTCGCGACCGACACGTCCAACGTGAGCGTCAGCGTGGTGGTCGTCGGGCTGCAGTTCGCGGGTGGCACCGGTGCGGG
>JANLSG010000044.1:0-3025 GCA_031362295.1 Chloroflexota bacterium | reverse complement strand
CACGCTCAGCATGTAGCCACCCGCGCTGTTGCGGCCGAGCTTCAGCCCGAGCCCGAGCAGCTCGGTCGACGTCCCGTCGTCCTTCTCGAGCGTCGTCACGTGGCCGAGCACCCAGGTCCCGAGCGTCGAGCCGTCGCCCTTCTGGGCGGCCAACGCGGCGGCCTTCGCGAGCACGCTGGCAATCGCCTCGCGGGCGGCCGGCGTATCGGGGCCGACGATGTCCGCCTTGGCGTGGACCTCGACGACAAGGCCGCTCGCCGACTCGCCGACGATGATCGCGGCCTGCAGGGGGCCCTCGTCGGCGGGCGCGGTGCACACGACCGATTCCCTGACGATGGCGTTGGGACCCGGCTCGATCGTGCTCAGCGGCAGCCCGGCACTGCACGTGTAATGGAGCTTCTCGAGGTCCGCCCGGATCTCGCCTGTCGTGCGCAGGGCAGCGGGCTGCGACGGGCTCGGAGCAAGCGTGGGACTCGGGGTGGGAGCGGGTGACGGGACCGGGCCGGACCCCGGCGCGAGAACCACCGCGGTCGCCAGAATGAGCACGACGGCCGCGCCCGCCAGGGAGACGAAGCCGGGCAGGGCTCGCCTGCCCCGCACGGCGCCGGCGGGGCCAGCGGGGCCACCAATCCCCAACGACGCGCCGACCGAGGGATCGAGTACGCCGTGCGGCAGCTCCTCGCTGACGAGGCTGCGCGCCGCGCGGCGGAGCTCCTCGTCGAAGCGCGCCTCGTCGTGATTGCGGTCCATGCGACCGGTCATCCCTCGGCCTCCCGCCACTGCTGGAGCAGCCGCGCCCGCGTGCGCGACGAGATCTGCCTGGCGTTGGCGTGGCTGATCCCGACCAGCTCCGCGACCTCGGCAAGCGTGTATCCGTAGCCGTGCTGGAGGACCACGACGGCCCGGTCGCGCGGTGGCAGGTTCTCGACCAGCTCGTGGAGCTCTATGCGGCCGCTCCCCGCCGGCGTGCTCCTCGCGAACGGCACCACCGCCAGCAGCTCCTGGAGGCGGCGGCCACGTCGCTTGAGTCGAAACGATCGGTGCACGCAGATCCGTGCGAGCCAGGCCTCCAGCGCGGCGGGGTCGCGCAGCTGGGCGAGGCGAGCTCGCGCGGTCAGGTAGGTGTCGTGAACCACGTCCTCAGCGGTGTCGTGTCCCACCAGCGACGTCGCGATCCGGAGCAGTCGCGGGCGCGCCGAAGCGAACGCCGAATCAAGATCGACGTCGGAGCGGCCCGAGATCGGTCGCAGCGCCGGTTCGATCGCCTCCACCCACCACACCTGACACCGCATTGAGACGCGGGTCGCCGGGACTGTGACAGATCGGCTCGGGACGGCCGGCTCCCCCACCCGGCGCTATGCTGCCCCGCGTGCCCGACTCCGAACCGCTCTGGCAGCGCCGCTTTCGAGCCCCCATCGTCGGCTTCCCGATCTGGTCCGTGCACGCACCGGACCGGCTTGTCTACACGTCGTCGGAGAGTGGCATCTATCAGCTGCACTCCTGGGACCGCGCAACCGGCGAGCACCGCCAGATCACCCACGAGCCCGTCGGGCTGATCTCCGGCGAGGTGACGCCGGACGGTGAGTGGGTCGTCTGGCATCGCGACCTGACCGGCGACGAGTCCGGGATGTGGGTCGCTGCCCCCTTCACCGGCGGCGAGGCTGAGCCACTCCTCGAGGGACTCCCGACCGGCTGGGACGACGGCCTCGTCATCGGGCGCGGCCGGACATTCGCCGCGGTGAGCGACCACGAGAAGTTCGCGGTCTACGGCGCCGAAAAGAATGGCGACGTGCGCATGCTCGCCAGCAGCGCGGAGTCGATGGAGCTCGGCGGCTCTGGCGCACTCATGGCCGGGCCCGACCAGGGCTCGCTCTCGCCCGACGAGACGCTCCTGTGCATCGAGCACTCCGAGCACGGCGATCAGATCCACCCAGCGCTCCGCATCCTCGACGCGCGCACCGGCGCGGTTGTGGCCGATCTCCGCGACGAAGGTCGCGCGCTGTGCGCCTTCGCGTGGTCGCCGGTCCCGGGCGACAACCGGCTCGCGATCGGGCACGAGCGCCGCGGCGAGCGCGCGCCGGCGATCTGGAACATCGACACCGGCGAGGTCAGCGACCTGTCGATCCCGTGGGACCGCCTGACCGAGGTCGCCGACTGGTGGCCGGATGCGTCGGCACTGCTGCTCTTCGAGCTCCGCGACGGCCGCAACTACCTGCACCGGCTCGACCTGGCGACGAACGAGATCACGCCCCTACCGATCGAGGTCGGCAGCCTCACCGGCGCCCGCGTCCGCCCCGACGGCGCCGTCTGGTACCGCCTCCAGCGGGGCGAGCATCCGGGCGTCATCTTCGAATCCGGCCGCGAGGAGCCGATCCTCGCGCCGCCAAGGCCCGCGCCTCCCGGCCGGCCGTACATCCCGTGGACCTACCCGAACCCAAACGGCGATCGCGTCCAGGGCTGGCTGATCGAGCCCGATGGCGGCCCGAAGCCCTGGCCCACGCTGATGCTCATCCACGGCGGCCCGACTTCGGTCGACCTCGACTCGTGGTCGCCGCTCGTCCAGGCGATCGTGGACATGGGCTTCTGCGTCGCGATGCTCAACTACCGCGGGTCGATCGGGTTCGGGGCGGCGTGGCGCGACTCGCTCATCGGCAACATCGGCTGGCCGGAGGTGGAGGACCTCGTCGCGGGCCACGACGACCTCATCGCGAAAGGCATCGCGGATCCCGCCCGCACCGCGATCGCGGGCTGGTCGTGGGGCGGCTACCTGACGCTGCTCACGCAGGGCATGCACCCGGGGCGGTTCCTCACCGGCGTGGCGGGCGTGCCCGTCGCGGACTACGTGTCCGCGTACGCGGACGAGTCGCCACTCCTCCAGGCGTACGACCGGGCGCTGCTCGGTGGCGAGCCGAAGGACGTGCCCCAGCTGATGAAGGAGCGCTCGCCGATCGAGTACGTCGATCGGGTGACCTCGCCGCTGCTGATCACCGCGGGCGAGAACGACAGCCGCTGCCCGCTGCCGCAG
>JANLSG010000037.1:0-1692 GCA_031362295.1 Chloroflexota bacterium | reverse complement strand
GGGGTCGCGCTTACGCTCCGGGCTGCCGGCTCCGAGCCCGTCCCGAGTGCGGCGCCCGGCGCCAGGCCGGGCGCCGCAACGCCCGCCGTGGAGCCGATCATCCTGATCGTGGGGCTTGTCGCCGTTGGGCTCGTGGTCGTGGGCGGCGCGCTCGTCTTCGTCCGCCGCCGCCGCTAGGGACGGTATCCGCGGGCGGTCAGCGCCCGCACAGGTTGCAGATATCGAGGCCCTTGACCTCGGCCGTCCACGGGTCGATCTCGGCGCGGATGAATCGGCGTGGCTTGTCGCAGAACTCCTCGAGGTTCCAGCCGGGGCCTGCGGGCAGGTACCTTCCCTGCTCTCCCGGGAGCGTGAGGCTCACGAGGCAGCCGTTCACCGGGTGTTTCGTGATGAATGTGAGGAAGGTCTCGTCGGCGAGCGCGCCATCAACAATCTCCCCGAGGCTGGCCATCGGCCGGATCTCGCCGGTGATCCCGACCGTCCCGATGAGCCAGAACTCGCGGAACCCCGGGTACCAGCGACTGGTCAGGTAGTTGGTGGGCGGCGGCGGGGGCGTGACCAGCGTGTCGTGCGGGGAAATGAACGCGAGCGCCCGGAACGTGGCCGACGGAGGCGCGACGGGCAGCGCGTCACCGAACGACGCAGTCCACGTGAAGGATGCAGTCGCGGTCTCGCCCGGCGCCAGGGGCTGGGTGATCCCGTCGCCATCGAGGCAATCACTGTCCAGGCGTCCAGAGCCGGCGGACAGCTCCTCTACGTACGGGTGCTCGGGCGGACCTCCCGTGCCGGTCAGGATGCGGTGCTTGTAGGCGGCAGCCTCGCCGGTCCAGTCGGTCCGCCCGATCGGCTCGAGCGGGATGAACGCATCGATGTAGGCGTAAGCGAAGCAGCCGGATCGATTCCTGCCGAATTGGAGCGGTGTATCCCGCTCGTTGGTGAGCGAGACGGAGAACGTGATCACGTCGGCGGTCGCGACCGTGTCGGTAGCCGGGCGCATCTCCAGTCGAGCGCCGTCCTGCTCGCTCACCCAGCCTGCGGCCGCCCGGGTCGCGGCTGGACTCGAGGTCGGCGCGTCGGCCTGCCCGACGGTCGAGGCGGCGGTGGGCGCGGCGGTCGCGGCCGGGCCGACGATCCGCTCCGTGGCGGTAGGACCGCCGCATCCCACGAGATTGAGCGACAGCAGGAGCACCACGAAGCCGACGAGCGGGCGTCGGAGCGACGCCATCTACCGCGGCTCCTCTCGGCGCATTGCTCCCGCGACCGCTCGCTCGGCGGGCGAGCCGGCGGCGAGCCCATCGATCGTGCCGTCGATGTCCGGCTGGGAGCGGTTCTGGCTGAGCTTGGCCTTCGCCTCGAGGCGGGCGACGCGCAACTCCAAGCCCACGATCGCACGCGCCTGCGTTCGGACGTAGTCGTCGGGGGCATCGGTGAGGGCCCACGGATTCGGCCGGCCGGCCTCATGGCGCGCGACGAGCCGCCCCACGTGCGCGATTAGCCAGTCGGGGTCGTGGATCGTCGTCAATGTTCCGTGCGCCTGGATGGTGACGTAGTTCCACGTTGGGACGACCTTGCCGGTCAGACGCTTCTCCTCGTACCACGCGGGCGAGATGTAGGCGTCCGGGCCGTCGAAGATCGCGAGGGCCTCCCCTGCCCCGTCGCCGCCGGCCGCGATCGATGCCTCGATCTCGCGCC
>JANLSG010000004.1:0-11009 GCA_031362295.1 Chloroflexota bacterium | reverse complement strand
CGTCCGCAGGATCTGTTCGCCGGCATCGCTTCGCTCCACCCGCGCCGAGGGCTCCTCCTCGAGCATCCGCTGGAGCGCCGGCCCCATCTTGTCGAGGTCCGTCTTGGTCTGGGGCTCGATGGCCATGATCAGCGTCGGCTCCGGGAACGTGATCGCCGGGAGCGTGAACGGGCGCTCCTTCGACGACAGCGTGTCGCCCGTCGCGGTGACCGCAAGCTTCGCCACGGCGCCGATCTCGCCGGCCTTGAGCTCCGCCGTGGGCTCCTGCTCCTTGCCGTGGAGCAGCAGCAGCTGGCCCAGGCGCTCCTCGGTGCCGTGCGCGGCATTCCAGGCGTGGCCCTGCGAGTGGAGCGTGCCCGACAGCACTCGGACGTAGGTCAGCCGCCCAACGAACGGGTCGGCGGCGGTCTTGAACACACGCGCCAGCAGGGGACCGTTCGGGTCGGGGGCGACCTCGACCGTCGCGCCGCCCTTGTCGGCCGCCTTCGCGGGGCCCTCGTCGGCGGGGGAGGGGAGGTAGCGGACCACCGCATCCAGCAGGGCCTGGAGGCCGACGCCGTTCGCGGAGCTGCCCACCAGCACGGGGGCGAGAATCGAATCCTTGACCCCCTTGCGCAGGCACTGCTCCAGCTCCGGGTCGGAGATCTCCTCGCCCTCGAGGTACTTGGTCAGGACGTCGTCGTCCGCCTCGGCGGCAGCCTCGAGGAGCTGGTCACGCCGGCGCGCCACCTCGTCCGCCATCCCCTCGGGAATGGCCGTCTCGACCTCCTTGCCACCCTGGAGCACGAACGCCTTGCGATGGACGAGGTCCACGTAGCCGGTGAAGTCGTGCGCCGCGCCGATCGCGAGGTGCAGCGGCGCGATCTTGTTGCCGAAGGCGGCGCGGAGCGCGTCGAGCGCGCGCGAGGGGTCCGCGTTTTCCTTATCGCACTTGCCGATGAAGAAGCAGGCAGCGGTGTTGGTGCTCCGCGCGAGCGCGACGGCCTGCTCGAGGCCCGCCTCGACGCCGCCCGCCGCGTCCATGACCAGGATCGCGCCGTCGGCCGCCTCGAAGCCGGAGATGACCTCGGCGACGAAGTCCAGGTAGCCCGGCGTGTCCAGGAGGGTCACGCGCGTCCCGTCGGTCTCGAACGTCGCCACCGCGAGGCTGAGCGACTCGCGCCGCTTCTGTTCCTCGGGCTCGAAGTCGAGGTGGGAGGTGCCGTCGTCGACCTTGCCGAGACGCGTGACGGCGCTTGCGCGGTGGAGGAGCTGCTCGCCGAGCGTCGTCTTGCCGGCACCCGCGTGGCCTGCCAGGACGACGCTCCGAAGGTGGGGGAGGTCGATGTTCCTCGTGGTCATGGGCCGTTCGATCCTCGTTCAGAAGGGCGGGTCGAAAGGGGGTTCGGCCATCATAGTCAGATATACTCCGGCCCGATGTCAGGACACTCCAAATGGTCGACGATCAAGCGCGCGAAAGGCGTTACGGACGCCAAGCGCAGCGCCGTCTTCACCAAGGTCGCGCGGGAGATCAGCGTCGCCGCTCGCGCCGGTGGGGGCGATCCCGACGCGAACTACCGGCTCCGCCTCGCGGTGGACAAGGCACGCTCCGTGAACATGCCGATGGACAACATCAAGCGCGCCATCGACAAGGCGACGGGCGGCGGCGACGCCGAGGTCTTCGAGGACATCGTGTACGAGGGCTACGGCCCTGGCGGCGTCGCGATCCTCGTCGAGGCCCAGACGGACAACAAGAACCGGACTGCCGCGGACGTGCGGGCGCTGTTCACGAAGGCCGGCGGGGCGCTCGCCGGCTCCGGCGCCGTCGCCTGGCAGTTCGAGCCCCGCGGGCTGATCACGATACCGGCCAAGGGCCAGGATCCCGACGACGTCGCGCTAGCGGCGATCGACGCGGGCGCCGAGGACGTTGACACCTCCGATACCGAGATGGTCGAGGTCTACACCACTCCGGGTCTGCTCGAGCAGGTGCGCAAGGCGCTCGGGACCGCGGGCGTCCCCGTGGAGCACGCCGAGAACACCATGGTCGCCAAGAACACGGTCGAGGTCGACGAGCATCGCGCCCGCCAGAACCTCAGGCTCGTGGAAGCCCTCGAAGATCTGGACGACGTCCAGCGCGTCACCGCCAACTTCGACATCTCCGAAGAGCTGTTCGCCGAGGTCGCGGGTTGAGTTTTCAGGCCCGCGCGTGATCGTTCTCGGCATTGACCCGGGAACCGCCGCGATGGGCTATGGGATCGTCGAGGCGAAGGGTGGCCGTATCCGCGCCGTGGACGCCGGGTGCCTCATCACCAAGCCGGATACCTCGCTTCCGGCCCGGCTCCTCCAGATCCATGGACTCCTCGACGAGCTGATCGCGCTGCATCGGCCGGACCTTCTCGCCGTCGAGCGGCTGTTCTTCTCGCGCAACGCGCAGACGGCGTTCGCGGTGGGGCAGGCGCGCGGCGTGGTCCTGCTCGCGGCGGCCCAGGCGGAGGTGCCCGTGCGCGAGGCCACGCCGAGCGAGGTCAAGCTCGCCGTCACCGGCTCCGGCCGCGCCGACAAGGAGCAGGTGGGGCGCATGGTCGCGGTCTGCCTCGGGCTCAAGGAGGCGCCGCGCCCGGACGACACCGCCGATGCCCTCGCCATCGCGATCTGGGCAGCGAACGCGGAGCGCCCCGGCGCCGTGGAGGGCCGTTCCTCGGTTCTCGATCGAGCGTCCGTCAACCCGATGACCTCGAACACGGGCAACGACAACAGCTACGAGCGCGCCGTGCGCGAGGCACTCGCGCGCGAGAAGACCGGCAAGGCGTGACCGAGTGATCGCGTCGCTGGACGGCGTGGTCGCGGCAGTCGCCTTCGACGCGCTCATCGTCGAGGTCGGTGGAGTGGGGTACCGGGTGTACGCCTCGCCGTCGGTGCTCGCCGGGACGGCGCCCGGGGACCGGCTGAAGCTGTTCACGCACCACGTCTTCCGCGAGGACCTCCAGGCGCTGTACGGCTTCCGGACCGCGGAGGAGCTCGGATTCTTCGGGCTGCTGCTCACCGTGACCGGCGTAGGCCCGAAGGTGGCGATGGCGATCGTGGGGTCGCGCCCCACCGCAGAGCTCCAGCTCGCGATCATGCAGCAGGACCAGGCCGTGCTCGTCTCGATCCCGGGCATCGGCAAGCGCCTCGCGGAGCGGGTGATCTTCGAGCTCAAGGAGAAGGTCGCGGCGGCCGGCATCGCCGCCGGCGTGAGCGTGCTGGGCGGGCCCGTCGCGGAGGGCGATGTCGTGGGGGCGCTGCAGGCGCTCGGGTACTCGCTGCCGGAGGCGCGCGAGGCCGCGCGCATCGGGCTCGGCATGGCCGGCGTCGGCGCCTCGCTGGAGGATCGCGTCAAGGCAGCGCTGCGGGTGCTCGCCCGGGACTAGGCCGGCGCGCTCCAATTGATATCCGGGCGACATGACCGCCACGCATGATTTCGCCCCGAACGTGGCCCAATTCGGCGCGTCGCTGGCCGCAGCACTTGGTTTCATGTCTGGCAGACAAGATCTGCGACGAAATGAGTCGAATCGGCGGCATTCCAGCCCGATCCATGACTCGGGGGCATCAACAGGCGCGGTTTCGCTTCCAGCATGGCCCACTGCGGCTGTTCAGGCGCAATTCATATCTGTCATGCATGCGGAGCCGCACTCGAGCTCTACGATCCGCGCACGCGGTCGAACGTTCGATGGGTCGGATTCGTCAAGTAGGCATGGACCCAAACCGCGGCGCGTTGTGACAGCCAAAGCGGAGGTCGCCACGATCGACACCGATCGCCGCGTCGCGTTTGCCCAGCTGATCGATCAGCACCTCGACAGGGCGTACCGGATCGCCGGCGTGATCCTCGGCAACTCGCCGGACGCCGAGGACGCGACTCATGACGCGATCGTCCAGGCATGGCGCTCGTTCGCCGGGCTCAAGGATCCGAGCCGCTTCGAGGCCTGGTTCCAGCGGATCCTCGTCAACGTCTGCCGCGATCGGCTGCGCAAGCGACATCGAAGCCCGGTCACGGAGCTCGCGATGGCAGGCGACCGAACCACCCCGGATCGATTTGCGGCCGTGGACGAGCGCCTGGCGCTCGATCGCGCCTATGCCCGGCTCAGCCCCGAACAGGCCATCACCGTCGTCCTTCGCTACCACGCGGACCTGACGCTCGAGGACGTCGCGGACCGCATGGGCGTCCCCGTCGGGACCGTGAAGTCCCGGCTCCACACAGCACTGGCCGCGATGCAGCTGGTGCTCACCGGACTCGAGGTGGTTGAACTATGAACACCGAGCAGGATCGAACGCTCCAGACCTGGCTGGCCGCCCGCGACCCCGGGGATGCGCCGGCCCGACTGCGTGCGGTCGCGACCCAGCTGCCCGAGACCGGGCTTCGCCGGTCGTTCCCGGCGCTCGACGCCGCGATGTGGCGCCTGCGCGCCTTGTCCACCTCGGCGCGCGTGGTCGTGGCGGTGGCGTTGCTCCTTGCGGCCGTCGTCACCGCTGGAGCCGTGATCCTGCAGCCATGGCGGGCGTTCCCCCCGAGCGGGCTCATCGCATACGTCGGACCCCTCGCCTCAACCGGCACCACGGGGATCAAGCTTGTACTCGCCGACGGCACCGGCGGGCGAGCCGTGTCGTCGAGCGCGAGCAATGTGTTCGATCACTCCCCGCGATGGTCAGCAGATGGCCGGTCGCTGGCGTTCGCTCGCAACTCCGAGCTCAGTGCGTGGGCTTCGTGCGAGGGTGTCGGCTCGGTCGTGCTGTACGACGTCGCGACGTCTACGGAGCGCGTCATCGCAACAGGGCTTCGCACAATCGATGTCATCGAATGGGAGCCGAACGGCGATTCCATCGCGTTCCTGTATCCGCCCGCGGGCTGCGGTGCACCGGGCGAGCTCGGCGTCGTCGACGTCGCGAGCGGCGCCCTGACCGCGACCGCGCTTGGCTATGGGCTGTGGCGGCTCCAGACGTCCGGTGCAGCCATCGAAGCAGTCGACACGACCGTGTGGGAGGTCGACTCCCTGACCGGCGAGTTGATCGTGCGCTGCACGCCACGAGACGGCGCCGCCGCCGCCCCGCATGTCGAGGTGGAGGATCGGGTGAGCGGCGCGAAGGTTGATCTGGGTCCCGGCTGGGCACCTTCCTGGTCCCCGGATCAGTCGGCGATGGCATTCATCCAGGTCACCGACGGGCCGGCGAATGGGCTGGCGCATGGCGCGAGCCTGGCCGTCGCCGGGGTCGAGGGCTGGCACGTCCGGACCCTGGGCGCGATCGTCGACCCGGACTTCGCGCAGTTCGGTGACGTGGCTCGCCTGCCGCTCGTCCAATGGACCGCTGATGGGACGGCGATCTACTGGCTGGACGCAGCTGGTGCGCACGTCGTCGACGTCGGCAGCGGGCGTTCCCTCGACCTCACCCGGGTCCTGATCGGGGCCACGGACCTGCGCTGGCAGCCGACGCCGAGCTAGGGTCGGAAGAGGTACACCACCAGCGCGACCAGGAAGATCGGCAGCAGGAGCAGGGCGAACCGCCGGGGCGACTCGAGCTCGGGATCATCGGTTCGGCGGAACATCCACGTGGCGGGCGGCCTCGCCTTGTGCTTCGCGACGTAGATCCGGCTGTAGCGGACGCCGAGGAACCACAGGGCCACGCTCAGGACGGTGATGATCGCCAGTGCGGCGATCGCGAGGGGTTGCATGTCGCGACGGTATCAGCCGCTAGGCTCGCGATTCATGAACCCACGCCGGCGAGCACGGATCGTCCGCGCCATCACCCTGGTGCTGCTCGGCATCGTGATCGGGGCGGGCGCCGTGTGGGCGGCTGCGACCCTTCGCGACCGCGAGCAGACGGGCCGCACGAGCGCACGGTTCGATCCGCCCGTGTGGGCCGGGCAGAACGTGCCCGGCGCCTGCTCGGGCGGGTTCTACGCACGCCACGACAAGACCATCGTGCTCACGATCGTTGCCCATTGCGCCAATCCAGGTGACTCGCTTCGTGATGGCCGAGGGCGACTGATCGGAGTCTTCGGGCCTAGAGCACAGCTCGCCGACTGTCCAGCGGGACGGTTCTGCGCGCCGTCGGACTTCCTCGCGATGGCCCTGGCGCCGGCATACATCCCGTGGGCCCACCTCAACATGGTCGACATGGGCGCGGGCGGCTACCGCACGATCGAACCCGACACACGCGCGCTCGGATGCCCGGACGTCCACGTCGGCGATCGCGTCGAGATCGATGGTCGCGAGCACTACCGTGCCGGCACGGTCACGGGAAACTCGCCCTATGACGTCGCCCCGGACACCATCTTCACGTGCATGATCGTGGCGGACATCGACGTGGTGACCGGCGACTCGGGCGGTGCGGTCATGGTCAACGGCGTCCCGGCCGGCGTGATCTCCCGTCAGTTCGGCGGCCGCCTCGGGTTCACCCCGCTCGCCGAGGGCCTGGACAACCTGGGCCTGACCCTGTGCACGACGCCCGATTGCGACCTCTCGCCCGCCCTCGCCGACCAGCCGGGACCGTAGGCGCAAGGTTCGAACATCTGTACGAATAGCGCACGAACCTGCTATTCTCCGAGCCGATGGTGGACGACGATCGGTCCAAGATCCTGGCGGCAGACCTGCACGAGGCAGACGTCGTCGTCGAGAGCTCGCTGCGCCCGCGAAGCCTGGATGAGTACATCGGTCAGCGCGAGGTCAAGGCCAACCTCTCCATCCTGCTGACGGCGGCGCGGGCGAGGGGAGAGGCGTCGGATCACGTCCTGCTCTACGGCCCGCCCGGCCTCGGCAAGACGACCCTCGCGACCATCATCGCCCGGGAGCTCGGCGTGAACGTCCGCTACACCTCCGGGCCGGCAGTGGAGCGGCCCGGCGACCTCGCGGCGGTCCTCACCAGCCTGGAGGAGCGCGACGTCCTGTTCATCGACGAGATCCATCGACTCAACCGCGCGGTGGAGGAGATCCTCTACCCGGCGATGGAGGACTACGCGCTGGACGTGATGATCGGCAAGGGGCCCAGCGCGCGGTCGCTCAGGCTCAGCCTCAAGCCGTTCACCGTCATCGGCGCGACGACGCGGGCGGGGCGGATCTCATCGCCGCTGCGCGATCGGTTCGGCGCCACCTACCGCCTCGACTTCTATGAGGAGGCAGAGCTGACCCAGATCGTGGATCGATCCGCGCGGATCCTGGGCGTGGAGATCGACGCGGCCGCGGCACTCGCGATCGCCAGGCGCGGGCGAGGCACGCCGCGCATCGTGAACCGTCTCCTCAAGCGCGTGCGGGACCACGCGGAGGTCCACGGCGACGGACGCGTCGACGAGCGCGCGGCGATCGACGCGATGCGCATGCTCGAGATCGACGACGCGGGCCTGGACGGGACGGACCGCAAGCTGCTCGCGGCGATCATCCAGAAGTTCGCCTCCGGCCCGGTCGGCGTGGCATCGCTGGCCGCGGTGCTGTCGGAGGAGGTCGAGACCATCGAGGACGTGTACGAGCCGTACCTGATGCGCCTCGGGTTCCTCGATCGGACGCCGCAGGGGCGCATTGCGACAGAGGCTGCCCGGAACCACCTCGCGAGCCTGGGGTTTGAGATCCCGCCGCCGCGCCGCGCCGAGCCGGACATCCTGCCGCTCTGGGAAGACCCGGGTTCGGGCGTCGGGAGCGCGTGAGCGCCGTCGCCGTTTCGCGTCCCGCGCAGTTCGAGGTCCTCGCCCCGCCACCGGTCGACGGCCGGACGCGCGCCCGGCTGGGCCGCCTGACCCTGCCGCACGGGGTGGTCGAGACGCCCCAGTTCATGCCCGTCGGGACAAACGCGACCGTCAAGGCGCTGGACCCCGGGGACCTGCGCGAGGTCGGCGCGAGCATCGTGCTCTCGAACACGTACCACCTGTACCTGCGGCCGGGCCACGAGCGGATACAGCGTCTTGGCGGACTGCACAGGTTCATGGCCTGGGATCGGCCCATCCTCACGGACTCGGGCGGCTTCCAGGTGGTGTCGCTCGCGGACTCGCGCGTCATCGACGAGGAGGGCGCGACGTTCCGGAGCCACATCGACGGATCGCTGCACCAGCTCACGCCGGAGAAGGCGATTGCCATCCAGGAGGCGCTCGGCGCCGACATCGCCGTCGCGTTCGATCACCCGGTGTACCCCTCGTCGGAGCGCGCGGTCGTCGAGGACGCCACCGAGCGGACCCATCGCTGGGCCGAGCGGTGCATCGCGGCGCACGAGCGTGGCAACCGACGCGAGGACCAGGCGCTGTTCGGCGTGATCCAGGGCGGGCTGGAGCCGGACCTGCGCGAGCGCTCGACGCGGTTCATCGCCTCGATGCCCTTCGACGGCCTGAACATCGGCGGGCTGGCGGGCGACGAGACGCCCGTGCAGCGGCGTGCCGCGCTGGACGTGGTGCTACCGCTCCTTGCGGACGATCCGCGCCCGCGCTACCTCATGGGCCTGGGCTCGCCCGCGGACCTGCTGGACGCCGTGGACCAGGGCATCGACCTGTTCGATTCGGTCCTGCCATCGCGGGTCGCACGGACGGGGCAGGTGTGGGTGCCGGGCGGCCGGCTGAACCTGCGCAACGCCGTCCATCTCGACGACCCGAACCCGATCGAGGACGGTTGCCCGTGCGTCGCCTGCAGGCAGTTCTCGAGGGCGTACCTGGCCCATCTCTTCCGGGCGAAGGAGCTCCTCGGCTACCGTCTCGCAACTTGTCACAACCTCACCTTCACCCTAGACTTCATGCACAGGATCCGCACCGCACTCGCGGCCGGAAACCTTCCCGAATCGCTTGCCGAGCTGCGCCTGCGTGCGGGCCGGAGCACCCTTGGCGAAGTGCCAGGTGAGCCGGAGTGAAGCGGCGATTGGTACCGTCCATGCACCGCGGAGGAAGCCTCGATGGCATCTCGAGATCGACCGGGCCGCGAAGCCAAGAAGAAGCCCAAGGACAAGTCGGTCGGACCAAAGATCCAGCCGATGGCGGAGCCGCCGATGAACGTCGAGCTGATCCGCAAGCAGCGCAAGGCGCGCTGGAACGAGGGCGAGAATCGGGACGAGACCTGATCGGTCGCGCCCGCATGGACAGGAGCGTGACGCGATCATGGCGGTAATGGAACGTAACGGCGAAAAGGCCCTCGCAGAGCGCGGGCGCGCGGTTGAGGCGGCGATCCTGACCATCGAGAAGCAATTCGGGACGGGCTCGATCATGAAGCTGGGCGCCACCGCCCGGCAGCAGGTCGACTTCATCCCCACCGGCTCCATCGCGCTGGATTTGGCGCTCGGTGTCGGGGGCATCCCGCGCGGCCGGATCACGGAGATCTTCGGGCCGGAGTCGTCTGGCAAGACCACCGTCTGCCAGCACGTGATCGCCGAGGCGCAGCGCAAGGGCGGCGTGGCGGCATTCATCGACGTGGAGCACGCACTGGATCCCGGCTATGCGCGAGCGTGCGGCGTCAACGTGGACGAGCTGCTCGTGAGCCAGCCGGACACGGGCGAGCAAGCCCTGGAGATCACCGAGACGCTGATCCGCTCCGGCGGGATCGACGTCGTCGTCGTCGACTCCGTGGCGGCACTCGTGCCCCGCGCCGAGATCGAAGGCGAAATGGGCGATTCCTTCGTCGGTATCCAGGCCCGGCTCATGAGCCAGGCGCTGCGCAAGCTCACGGGCGCCGTGAGCCGCTCCAACACCTCGCTCGTCTTCACCAACCAGCTGCGCGAGAAGATCGGCGTGATGTTCGGCAATCCCGAGACCACGCCCGGCGGCCGCGCCCTCAAGTTCTACGCCAGCGTCCGGCTGGATATCCGCCGCGTCGAGACGATCAAGACCGGCACGGACGCGGTGGGCAACCGGGTTCGCGTCAAGGTCGTGAAGAACAAGGTCGCACCGCCGTTCCGCGTCGCGGAGTTCGACGTCATGTACGGCGAGGGCATCTCCAAGGAGGGCGGCCTGCTGGACGTCGGCGTCGCGATGGATGTCGTTGACAAGACGGGCGCGTGGTTCACCTTCGCGGAGACGCGGCTCGGCCAGGGCCGCGAAGCCTCCAAGGACTTCCTCCGCCAGAACCCGTTGATCGCCACGGAGATCGAGTCGCGCATCCGGAAGAAGGTTGCCGGCGGTGACGTGGCACTCCCCGTCGAAGGCATCGCCGAGGCTGAATAGGTCGCCGTGAACCGGCACGCTCGCGGCGTTCGAGGCTCCGGGCTGCGGCTCACGCACCTTGAAGTGCGCTCACCGCAGTCCTCGCCTCGGCCTTGCGATCGAACCGGCTGACGGCGACCTAGATCGATTTGGCGGCCGGGCGGCGGCGCGAGGGATTCAGCGAGAAGCGCGAGCGCCTCGGCGCGGTCGATGATCCGGCGGTCGTGCTTGAGGCGGCGCTGCGGTTCCTCGAGCCGCGCGAGCGGTCCATTGGCGAGGTCCGCAGGCGACTCAGTAGGGTCGGCTACCGCGAGGAGCTCGTCGAGGGCGCGATCGCGCGGCTGATCGAGCTCGGGATGCTCGACGACCAGGCGTTCGCGCGGACCTGGATCGAGTCGCGGGATCGGGCACGGCCGCGCGGCGAGCGGGCGCTCCGCTTCGAGCTGGCACGCAAGGGCATCGACCGGCAAACAGCGGACGCGACGATCGCCGAGCGCGCCGCAGAGCGCCCGGACGCCGATGCCGAGGCCGCTGCGCGGCTGCTCGCCCGCAACGCCCGCGCTCTCGATCGCGTTGGCGACCCGCGGGCCCGCCAGCAGCGCGCCTACGCACTGCTCGCGCGCAATGGGTTTGATCCCGAAGTCGCTGCGGCTGCATCGCGCGCCATGGGGGCTACGGCCGATGAGCTCGCCGACGACGAGGCTCTCGACGCGGGCTGACGCGATTCCGGCGTCTCGGGCGGGAGTGGTACTTGTCAGATCGTCATGGAGTGATCATTCGTCCGCGGGTGCGGGATTGCTGTCATGGCAGTCACGTTCAGTTGCGCCTCACAAGCGTCGAGGAATGTGTCAGTGAGTTACTCCATGCGCGTATAACAGCGATTCGCGGACTTGTG
>JANLSG010000310.1:0-1758 GCA_031362295.1 Chloroflexota bacterium | reverse complement strand
GGCGACACGCCCGCGCCAATTCGCTCGGCCATCCGGACCGCGGGCCAGGTCGTGGTCACGAATCCGGACATGCTCCACTCGGCGATCCTCCCGCACCACACGAAGTGGTTCCAGCTCTTCGAGCAGGTCCGGGTGATCGTCATCGACGAGTTGCATACGTACCGGGGCGTCTATGGCAGCCACGTCGCGAACGTCCTGCGGCGACTCCTGCGCCTGTGCGCGCACTACGGCTCCAACCCGATCATCGTCTGCGCGTCGGCGACGATCGGGAACCCGGCGGAGCTCGCGGCGCAGCTCACAGGCCGCACGCCGTTGCTCATCGACCGCAATGGGGCGCCGGCCGGCGCACGGCACATTCTGCTCGTCGACCCGCCGCTCCTGGACGCCGCAACCGGTGCCCGCGGCTCCGCGCTGACCCACGCCGAGCGCTGGGCACTGCCGTTTATTCGGGCCGGCCGGCAGACCATCGTCTTCGGCCGCGCACGGGTCGCGGTCGAGATCATCCTGACCCGGCTGCGCGAAGCGTTGCGGGAGCACCTTGGCCCGCGCTCCCGTATCCGCGGCTACCGCGGCGGCTACCTGCCCACGGAGCGCCGCGCGATCGAACGCGGACTTCGCGACGGCGAGATCCTCGGCGTCGTCTCGACGAACGCCCTCGAGCTTGGCGTGGATATCGGCGCCCTCGACGTGTCGGTCCTCGCCGGCTATCCGGGCTCGGTCGCCGGGACGTGGCAGCAGCTCGGCCGCGCCGGTCGGCGCCAGGGCGTGAGCGTTGGCATCCTCATCTCGTCGGGCTCGGCGGTGGACCAGTACGTGATCAACCATCCCGAATTCCTGCTCGAGGGCACGCCCGAGGAGGCCCGGATCGACCCGGACAACCTCCACGTGCTGCTCGCCCATTTGCGATGCGCGACGTTCGAGCGCCCATTCGAGCCGGGAGACGTGTTCGGCCCCGGGCCGGTCGACGACCTGCTCGCGTTCATCGGCGAGGAGGGCCACGTCCGGCAGGCGGGCGACGGTCGCTGGTATTGGAGCTCGGAGAACTTCCCGGCGTCGGAGGTAAGCCTGCGAACCGCGGCCCCGGAGAACGTCGTCATCATCGACACCACGCCGGACCGGCCGCGGGTCATCGGCGAGACGGACCTGTTCTCGGCGCAGGTGCTCGTCCATACCCAGGCGATCTACCTGCACGACAGCACGCAATACCACGTCGACAAGCTCGACTGGGGCGAGCGCAAGGCGTACGTGCGCAAGGTTGACGTCGACTACTACACGTACGCGAACCGGGCGGTGACGCTCAAGCCGCTCGACGTCTTCGCGAGCGAGCCGGCGCAGGGTGGCCGGCGCGTCCACGGCGAGGTCATGGTCGCGAGCCTCGTGACATTGTTCAAGAAGCTCAAGTTCGGGACGGATGAAAACGTCGGCTGGGGCCCCATCGATCTCCCGGAGCTGGAGCTCCAGACGACCGCGTACTGGCTCACGTATGACGAGACATACGGGACCGTGATGCCAGCCGATCGCGGCGTTGACCGGTCCGGTAGCTCGGCTCACGTACTCGAACGTACGCTCGCCGAGCCTCCTCCCGGTCGCCTTGCGCTCGACGGGCCTGACGGTCCCGTACGAATTGCTGCGCATTGGCGCAAGGACGACCTCGACGTGGCGCTGCTCGGGGCGGGGCGGGCGATCCAGGCGGTGGCGTCGGTCCTGCTCATGGTCGACCCGCGCGACCTCGGGCTCGTGACCCAGGTGCGCTCGCCG
>JANLSG010000301.1:0-2858 GCA_031362295.1 Chloroflexota bacterium | reverse complement strand
CGCACCCGGGCAATGGCTGGCCTGGGTAGAGTCGCTGATCGGTAACGCGGGCGTGAGCATCGATTGGCCCTACTTCCCGGTGCCGCTCCTCGTCCGGCTTCCGATCGCCGCCGCGCTCGCGCTCCTTGCCGGTTGGCGCGGTTGGCGCTGGCTCGTGCCAATCGCTTCCACCCTCGCGATGCCGGCGCTCTGGCCGGTCAATCTGACGCTGCTCGTCGCGATCTTCCCGCTCATTGGTCGTAGGCCGGCCGCGGAGAGTGAGAGCTCGGCCCCGACTGCCCAGCCGCGACCAACGCTCGAAGTCGCCTGACGACCTCCACAATGCGCACCCCAATCGTCCTCTACGCCCTCGCGCTCGGCGTCAGAGCCGTGCTCTTCGCGCTGTATCCCGACCCCGCATATCCGGATTCCTACTACTACGTCGAGGTCGCACGGTCCATCGCGGCAGGGCACGGCCTGAGCGTCGACTTCATCTGGATCTTCGCCGAGGTGGGCGCGCGTATCCCCGACGTCCCGTCCCTGCCGATCCCCTCGAACGCGCACTGGCTCCCGCTGTCGAGCCTCCTGCAGGCGCCGTTCATCGTGGTGCTGGGTCCCACCGCGCTCGCAAGCGCGCTGCCGGGTATGCTGATCGGGTCCTTCGCCGATCCTCTCACCTGGGCGATCGCCCGCGACGCGGGTAGCGCGGCCAACGCGGCGCGGGCGGCGGGCATCCTGATCGCGATCCCCGGCGCGGTGACGGTGTTCATGGTCCAGCCGGAGACGTTCGCGATCACGATGCCGCTCGTGGCGGCGACGCTCTGGGCGGCTGCGCGAGGGCTCCGTGGCGACGGCCGGGCATTCATTTTCGCCGGGTTCCTGGCGGGCGTGCTGGCACTGACCCGCAATGACGGCGTGCTGCTCGGCGGAACCCTCGGCCTGATCTGGCTCGGGGACCGTATCCGTCAACTTCGAATGCGGCGCGGCACACACTCGTGGAGCCGGATCGACGATCGGCGCCCACTCACCGTGGCCGCGGGCGTGCTCGCGCTTGCGGCGTTCCTGATCGTCATTGGGCCGTGGTGGGCGCGCCAGCTGGCCGTGTTCGGATCGATCTCGCCGACTTCGTCCAGCGGCGCGGCACTGTGGATCAAGGACTTCAGGGAGTGGAACTCGATCGTCGCCGACACGTCGTTGAGCGCGTTCCTTGCCCAGGGCATCGGCCCGATCGTCGCCAGCCGCGTCGCAGGGCTCACCTCGGCGTTGACGATTTTCTCCGTGCTTGTGTGCAGCGTCGTGCTGGTGCCGTTCCTCCTGCTCGGGATCCTCGCCAAGCGCCGATCCGTGGCCTTCCAGCCCTGGTTCGCCTATTCATTCGTCGTCTTCGCGGGCGCGACCCTGCTCTATCCCGTCCACGTTCCGGGCGGCACGTTCATTCACACCGCGATCGGGCTCGCGCCGCACGCGACCATCCTGTCGATCGAGGGGGTCGTCGCGCTCGTGGGCCTGATCTCGGCCCGGCGCAGCACCTGGAACCGCGACCAGGCTGGCGGGGTGTTCCTGTGGGGCATCATCGCGCTCGTGGTCGGGATTGCCGTCGTCTTCGGCCGTCCCGTGCAAGTCGGCTGGGACAACATTCGGCACCCACGGGTCGGGCTTGCCACGTACCTCGAATCACAGGCCGTCCCGAAGGACGACCGGATCCTGTCGATCGATGCCGGCGGCATCAAGTACTTCACAGGCCATCCCGGTGTCGTGACACCGGACGACCCGATCGAGGTCATCGAGTCGGTGGCGCGTGCGTACAGCATCCGTTGGCTGGTCATCGAGCGGGCGGACGCCGCGCGGGCGCTCGGCCCGGTGCTCGCGGGCGTGCGGCCGGCGTGGATCGGAGCGCCGGTGTTCACCGTCCCGGCGGCCGACGGTGGACTGCCGCGGCTCGCGCTGTTCCCGGTGTGCACGGTCGCAGGCGACGCTCGATGCGTGTCCTCGTGAGCCGCCGGGAAGCGCTCCTTTCCGGGGGCGCCGTCTTCCTCGTCGCGCTGGTCGTGCGCGCCTGGGCGGCGACGCAGATCACGTTCCCACGGCCGGAGGACGTCGCGTACTACGTGGGCGTCGCGCGGAACCTCGTCGAGGGCCGCGGCCTGACCACCGACGCGATCTGGAGCTTCGGGACGCCGCCGCTTTCGTTCCCGCGCGATGCCTTCGAGGTCTGGCTCCCGCTCCCGTCGTTCCTCGCCGCGATCCCGATGGCGCTGTTCGGAACCACCTTCGCCGCCGCGCAGGTTTCGTCGATCGTCGTCGGTTCGGTCGTCTGCGTGCTGGCATGGCGGCTCGGTGCGGACGTCGCCGCCGCGCGCGAGTTCACGCCCGGCCGCGCTCGAACGTTGGCGCTCGGCGCGGGCCTCACCGCCGCGGTCTACCTGCCGCTCGTCCTCGCCTCGGTCCAGCCGGACTCGACCATGCCCTTCGCCGCACTCGCCATCGTCGCCTGCCTGCTGATGACTCGCCTGACCCGTTGGCTGAACATCGAGGATGTGCGCAAGGAGGGCATCGACGCCTTCTTCGCGCGAACCGTCCGCGACATCGCCCTCCGATCTCGAGTCCGGGTGACGCTCGGCGTCGTGCTCGCCCTGGCCGCCCTGACCCGGAACGAGGCGATCTGGCTCGCACTGACCTTCGCCCTCATCGAGTGGCGGAACGTCCGACTGGCCTATTCGGGTTTGTCCGACCGGCTCGGTGCCTGGGGCATCAACGTCATCCCGGTCGCCTTCGTCGCGATCCTCACCTTCTCGCCGTGGGCGTTCCGTGACTGGCTCGCCTTCGGCAGCCCATTCCCGGGGCAGGCCCTCACGAATGCGCTGAGCCTGCAGGGCACG
>JANLSG010000265.1:0-6001 GCA_031362295.1 Chloroflexota bacterium | reverse complement strand
CGCGTCGCTCGTGAAGTGCGTCGACATCGCCCACGCTCCCCCGCCGCGCCAGCCACCCCAGCGCTGGCCCAGTGCCGGCGCGGAGATCACCGCGGCCTGTAGCTCCCCGTCGCGCTCCACGGCCATGAGCGTCGCGAAGATCGGGACACCGCGGATGTAGTTGTGCGTGGCGTCGATCGGGTCGATGTACCAGCGGACAGAGGCGCCAGCAGCTTGCGTGCCGAACTCTTCGCCGATCACGCCGTGCTTCTTGAACGTCGCCGAGATCCGGTCGCGAAGCAGCTGCTCGATCGACGTGTCCGCGACCGTCACGAAGGATCGATCCGGCTTCCGCTCCGCGACGACGTCGCGCCGGAAGTGGCGCATCGCGATCGCGTCGGTCTCGTCGCACCAGGCGAGCGCGGTCTGGACCCAGCCCCGCAGTTCCACGTCCGTGCCGCGGCGATAGGTCGCGCTCAACGCAGCCCCAAAGTCGAGGATCTTTGCACCGCTCACGAGCGGATCCGCGCCCCTTCAGGATCCCAGAGCGGCTCCTGGGCGATCTCGAAGCCGATCCATTCGCCGAAGACCTCGACCTCGCCGCGCGCCCCAACGGTGCCTTCGTCCGGCGGCAGGTAGGCGAAGGCGATCGACCGCTCAACCGCGAACCCGTAGCCGCCCGAAGTCACCCTGCCGACGATCGCCTTGCCGATGCGGACGGGCTCGTTGCCTAGCGCCACCGAGCGCGGGTCGTCGAGCACGAGGCAGCGGAGCTTCTTCCGGAGGACGCCGCCTTCGCCGCGTATGGCCGCGAGCGCCTCGCGCCCGATGAAGTCCGCGCCTTTGTCCAGCTTCACGGCAAAGCCAAGGCCCGCCTCGTACGGCGTCTCCTCGGGCGTGATGTCGCTCGACCAGACGCGGTAGCCCTTCTCGAGGCGCAGCGCATCGATGGCGCGATAGCCGCCGGCGACGAGGCCGTGGGGTTGACCGGCATCCCAGAGCGTCTTCCACAGCGCCCGGGCGTACTCCGATGGGCAGTACAGCTCCCAGCCGAGCTCGCCCACGTATGTGACCCGGAGCGCGAGGACCGGCACGTCGCCAATCGTGATTTCGCGCGCCGTAAGGTACGGAAATACCTCGTTGGAGAGGTCGTCCTTCGTGAGGGGCTGGAGGATCTCGCGCGCCTTCGGGCCCCAAACGCCGAAACACGCCCGGCCCGACGTGACGTCGCGGACGCGGACGTCCGCCGCATCGTCGACGCCCGGTGACTCGGCCGCGCCCGATGCCTCTTGGGCCGGCAGGTTCTTGCGAATCCACCCGAGGTCGTGGTTGCCGAACGCGGTCCCGGTGACGATCAGGAACCGATCCGCGGCCAGGCGCGTGACCGTGAAGTCGCACTCGATGCCACCGCGTCGGTTGAGCATCTGCGTGTAGGTGATCGAGCCGACCGGCCGGTCGACGTCGTTTGCGCACAGCCGCTGCAGGAACCCCAGCGCGCCGTGGCCCTCGATCTCGATCTTGGCGAAGCTCGACTCGTCGAAGATCGCCGCGGTTCGCCGTGTCGCGAGGGCTTCCGCACCGATCGCCGGCGACCAGTGCTGGCCCGCCCAGCCGCGCGGCCTGAGGGCCTCGAGGGCCTCCGCGGTCGCGACACCGGCGCCGGCCTCGTTGGGCGTGAACCAGTTCGGCCGCTCCCACATGGACTTCTCGCCGAACACCGCGCCGAGGGCGGCGACGTCCTCGTATGCCGGCGAGAGCCGCAGTGGACGCCCGGCGAGCCGCTCTTCGTTCGGGTAGTGGATGTCGTAGTAGGTCGCGTAGTTCTCGTAGGTGCGCGCCAGGGTCAACTGCTGCGACCGGTACTGGCCGCCGAACCGGCGGATATCCATCTTCCAGAGGTCGAGCTCCGGCTCCCCCTCGACGATCCATTGCGCCATCTGCTGGCCGATGCCGCCGGTGCCGGCGATCCCGTGGGCGCAGAACCCGGCGGCGACGAAGAATCCGCGGACCTCGCTCTCGCCGAGGATGAACTCGTTGTCCGGCGTGAAGGCCTCGGGCCCGTTGATCATCCGGGTCACGCCCGCATCCGCGATCGCGGGAACGCGGGAGATGGCGCCGGCCATGATCGAGTCGAAGCGCGGCCAGTCCGGCTCGAGCAGCCGGTGGTTGAAGTCCGCGGGCACGCCATCGAGCGACCAGGGCATCGGGTCGCGCTCGTAGCCGCCCATGCACAGCCCGCCGACCTCCTCGCGGAAATAGCAGAGGCGATCCGGGTCGCGCATCGTCGGGAGGCTCGGGACGGCGCCTTCGATGGCGTTCGTGAACAGGTACTGGTGGGCCATCGGGATGATCGGGACGGTGACGCCGGCCATGCGCCCGATCTCCGGCGCGAACATGCCGCTGGCGTTGACGACGACCTCGGCCTCGATCGTCGAGCGCTCGCCGCCCTTGCCCTCGACCTCGACCCCGCGGACGCGACCGCGCTCGACTGTGATGCCCACCACTCGCGTGTGCTGGCGGATGGTGGCGCCACGGGAGCGCGCGCCCGCCGCGAGGGCCTGCGCCAGCCCGGACGGGTCCAGCCAGCCGTCGGTCGGCAGCCAGACCGCGCCGAGAACCCCGTCGAGGGTCATGAGCGGGAACTTGGCCTGCGCCTCCTCGGCGGAGATAAGGTCCAGTGGCAGCCCGAAGGTCTTTGCCCAGCCTGCCTGGCGTCTTAGCTCCTCGTATCGCTCCTTGGTCGAGGCGAGTCGCAGCGAGCCGACCTCGTGCCACGACACGTCGACGCCGGTCTCGGCGGTCAGGCGCCGGTAAAGGTCTGCTCCGTACATCATCATCCGGGTCAGGGTCGTGCTCGAGCGGAGCTGTCCCACGAGGCCCGCGGAGTGGAACGTGGACCCGCTGGTGAGCTCCGCTCGGTCGACGAGGACGATGTCCTTCCAGCCGAGCTCGGTCAGGTGGTACGCGATCGACGTCCCGCCGATGCCCCCACCGATGATCACGGCCCGCGCGTGCTCGACCACGAAACGAGCGTAGCGGCTTGCGCCAACCGATTCCGGGCGCGATAGTCCGGGCATGGCACATCGCACACGGGTCATCGCGGCGGTGGCACTGGTGATGCTCGGCGCGTTCGCGATCGTCGTCCTGTTCGGCGGATCCGCGGCGTCGTGCCTCGGTCCGCTGGGCGTCACCGCCGTCGAGTGCATTCGCAATTCGGGGATCGTGCCGACCGTAGGCCTCGGCCTACCGCTCGGCACGGGAGCCGTTGTTGCGGCGGCGCTCCTGGTGCTGCCCATCGCTCGCAACGGACGCCGCGGTGCGCTGATCGGCGGAGCCCTCGGCGGCGTGGTGGGAATCCTTGCGTACCTCGCCTTTCGCGCGACGACGATGACCGGCGCGACTTCGACCGGCGAAGTGATCATGGTCGAGCTCCCGATCGACGTGTATGCCGCGGTTGCCGGGGCGCTGGCCGGCGGTGGCCTCGGGGCGGTGATCGGCAGCCGTCTCCGAACGCCTCGGGGCATGCGGCCCCCCACGTGACGACATCGATCGCGAGCCACGCGATGATTGCGTCGCTCTGCGGACGGCTGTGGCCCGGGCGTGAGATCCGCATCGAACCGATCGCGGCGGGGCTGACCAACGCGAACTTTCGGGTGGAGGTCGACGGGGAGCCGCATTTCCTCCGGTTGCCGGGGTCGTCGACGGACATGCTCGCGATCGACCGCGAGAACGAGCTGTTCAATACGCGTGCCGCCGCGGAGGCGGGCGTCGGTGCGAGGGTCCTCTTCCACGATTCGCGGAGCGGCGCGCTCGTCCTCGAGTGGATCGACGGTCGGACGATGTCCAATGCGGCTTTCACGGAGCCAGGCACTCCGGTGCGGATCGCGGAGGCGCTGCGACGGCTTCATGCCGGCCCTCGCTTCCGCGACGACTTCGACATGGTCCGACTGACCGAGTACTACCTCCGGGTCGTGGGCGAGCGCCAGATGCGGATCCCGCAGGGCTACCGCGAGCACGCGGCGCAGGTCCCGCGCATCGAGGCGGCTCTCGCCGCGCACTCCCTACCGACGGTCCCGTGCCACAACGACCTGCTCGCGGAGAACTACCTCGACGACGGCGCGCGCCTGTGGATCGTCGACTACGAGTACAGCGGCAACAACGACCCGACATTCGAGCTGGGCAACACGGCGCAGGAGCTTCAGTTCGACACCGCGCGCCAGGAGGAGCTCTGCGCGGCGTACTTCGGTCCCGAGCGATTCGCGCGGGAGGGCACGGCGCTGATGGCCCGGATGCGCCTCCAGATGATCATGTCCGACGTCGGCTGGACCCTGTGGGCTGCGATCCAGGCCTCGATCTCGCGCATCGAGTACGACTTCTGGGGCTGGGCCGAGGAACGCTGGGCACGCGCATCAAGCGCGATCGACGGCCCCGACTTCGAAGGCTTGCTCGCGCAGGCGGCTGACTAGCCCTTCATCCGTTCGCCGGCCCGGTCGACCAGGACGTCGGCGGCAACCTCGCCCTCTGCACGGTCCGCAAAGACGTCCACCTCGATCCTCACGCCTTCGGCGACGTCCGCGGGCAGGTATGTCGTGCCGATCGTGCGCCCGACGGTGTAGCCGAACGCGGCGCTACGGAGCCGCCCCACGACCTCGCCGTGGATGCGGACTGCTTCTCCGCCGTAGATCGGCGCCCACGCTGAGCCGCCGATCGTGACGGTGCGCAGGCGGCGCGCGGGGCCATCGGGTTCCGCGGCGCGGCGCGCGATCAGCGCTTCACGACCCACGAAGTCGCCCTTCGCGAACCGGACGAAGCGATCGAGGCCTGCCTCGAACGGCGTCTCGCGCGGCGTCAGCTCGGCGCCGAAGTAGCGATAGCCCTTCTCGAGTCGGAGCGATTCGAGCGCGCGGTAGCCGATCGGCTCGATGCCGTGCTCCTTGCCGGCCGCCATCAGCCCGTCCCAGACAGCCACCGCGTTCGCGGGCTCGATCATCAGCTCCCAGCCGAGCTCGCCGGCATAGCTCAGGCGCGTCGCCAGGACCCCGAAGCCGCCGACACGGATCGAGTGCGCCTGGCGGATTGGCAGGGACGCATCATCGACCGGGTCGTTCGTAATCCCGCCGAGCACGTCGCGGGCCCGCGGGCCCCAGAGCCCGATGACTGACCACGCGTCGGTTCGATCATCGATGTTCACCCGGCCGAGGCGCGGGTCGTCAGCGGCACGCGCGATCAGCCAGCCCATGTCAGCCGCGAGGTAGCCAGACCCGGTGACGACGTGGAACCGATCGATGTAGTCGCGGGTGACCGTCACGTCGGCGACGATGCCACCGCGCTCATCGAGGAACTGCGTGTAGATCGTCGAGCCCGCCGGCTTGTCGACATCGTTCGCGCACGTGCGCTGGAGCAGCGCGAGCGCATCCGGGCCGGAGACATCGATCTTGCCGAACGACGTGAGGTCGATGATCCCGACCCGCTCGCGAACCGCGCGGTGCTCCTCCCCGACCCGCTCGAACCAGTCCGGCCGATCCCAGCCACGCGACCGATCGATTCGGCCGTTCCGAGTCCACTTCTCACCTGGACGGTGCAGGTCCGCGCGCTCCCAGCCGGCCTTGGTCCCGAACACGGCGCCCGCCTGGCCGAGTCGCTCATGCAGCGCGGACAGCCGGCGTGGCCGGCCCGCGAGGTCCGCGTCGTAGGGAAACCGGAGGCGGTAGTAATCGGAGTACGTCTCGCGGGCGAGACCCGAGGTCCAGTCGGGATCCCGGTAGGTGTCCGCGAATCGCCACGCCCGGTATGGCGCTATGTCCACGCCCGGATCCCCTGAGGTCATCCAGCCGGCCACCGCGCGCCCGATTCCGCCGCCACCACCAAAGCCATTCAGCGAGAGCCCCGCCGCGACCCAGAAGCCGCGGACGCCGGGCATGGGACCGATGAGCGGGTTCGCGTCGGGCGTCATCGCGTCCGGATGGCAGACCAGGCGCACAGCCTCTGCGTCCGCGAGGAACGGGAAGCGCCGGATCGCGCC
>JANLSG010000259.1:0-1857 GCA_031362295.1 Chloroflexota bacterium | reverse complement strand
GTCCGTACAAGCCCCGCGACAAGGCGAAAGTCGAACAGGGAGTTTTACTCGCCGAGCGCTGGATCCTCGCGGTCCTCCGCGATCGCGTCTTCACCTCGCTCGCTGATCTCTCCGACGCGATCGTGCCGCTCCGCGAGCGGCTGAACGATCGGCTGCTGCGGCGCCTCGGCCAGTCCCGCCGCGCGCTCTTCGAAGCGGTCGAGCGCGCCGCGCTGCGGCCGCTGCCGACCGACGCCTACGTCTTTGCCGTGTGGGCGCGGCCGAAGGTGAGCATCGACTACCACGTCGCCTTCCAGGACCATTATTACAGCGTCCCGTACCGGCTCCGCGGCGAGGTCCTCGACCTGCGGGCGACCATGACGACCGTCGAGCTTTTCCATGAGGGCCGCCGTGTCGCGAGCCACCTTCGCAGCCACGTCCGGCACCAGCCAACGACCGAGCCAGCACACATGCCGGCCGCCCACCGCGCGCATCTCGAATGGACGCCCTCGCGTCTCATCACCTGGGGCGCCACGGTCGGCCCGGCCACGGCCGCGCTCTGCGCCGCGATCATGGAGCAGCGGCCACACCCCGAGCAGGGCTACCGCGCGTGTCTCGGCATCATGCGGCTCACGAAGCAGTACCCGGTCGCGCGGCTCGAACGGGCGTGTGCGCGCGCCCTGCATTTCCGCGCCTGCTCCTACAAGAGCGTCCTCGCCATTCTCCGACACCATCGCGATGCCGAGCCGCTGCCGACCGAGGCGGAGCCGCCGCCAATTCCGCTCCACGGCAACGTCCGGGGCGCCAAGTACTACCACTGACCGCACGCCGCCCGCCGACCCGACACGGGCTCTCGGCGGCGGGCGCCATCTCTTGAGCCCGCAACCAGCGCGGTCCTGGCCGCGCGAAAGGATCTCCTATGCTCCTCGAACCCACGCTCGATACCCTCACGAAGCTCCAACTCCACGGCATGGTCGCCGCCCTCCGCCAGTGGCAGGCGCAGCCGCCCCGCGACCTGCTGGCACCGCTGGACCTCGTCGGCCTCCTCGCCGACGCCGAATGGCTGATGCGCGAGAACCGCAAACTCACCACGCGCCTCAAGGCCGCGAAGCTCAAGCTCACCGCGTGTGTCGAGGACATCGACTACCGCCATCCACGCGGCCTCCCGAGGGCGCTCGTGCAGGAGCTGAGCGCGTCCCGCTGGGTCGCCGCGCATCAGAGCGTCGTGATCACCGGCCCGACCGGCGTCGGCAAGAGCTATGTCGCGTGCGCGCTCGCGCACAAAGCCTGTCGCGATGGTTTCACCGTCGCCTATCGCCGCGTCTCGCGCCTGTACGACGAGCTGGCCCAAGCGCGCGCCGACGGCACGTATCTCACCGTGCTCCGTCGCCTCGCCAAGGTGCAGCTCCTCGTCCTCGACGACTTCGGCCTCGAACCGCTCGGCGCCGCCGAACGCAAAGGCCTGCTCGAGATCCTCGAAGATCGCTACAACGTCACGGCCACGCTCGTGACCAGCCAACTCGATCCCAAGGACTGGCACGCGGTCATCGGGGACGCGACCGTCGGCGACGCGATCTGCGACCGGCTCGTCCACGGCGCCCACCGCCTCACGCTCCGGGGTGAGTCCCTCCGCAAGGTCACGACGGTCTTGACCCCTAACGAGAAGTCGAAGAAATAACCCCAACCCTCTCGTCGCTTCGCTCCGGGTGATCGCCATGCTCGGAACGGGTGATCGGCTTGCGTCGGAATCAGTGATCGACTCGGCCGGTATACGCAGCCCTGCAGCAGCCCGACGAACTCGTAGGGATCCGCGGGACGCACGGCATCGTTGTAGAAGCAGCCGAGTTGCCGCACGCCGTGCGCAAACGGAATGAACTC
>JANLSG010000219.1:0-1825 GCA_031362295.1 Chloroflexota bacterium | reverse complement strand
CGACCATCGCGTCGGCCCTCGACCAGCCCGACGAGCTCCGCTCGCTCCGGATCGTCCACAAGGCCCTCGCCGACGTAAACCGGCTGCGGATCGTCCAGCGGCTCGCCCAGGGCGAGGCGACGGTCTCCGAGCTCATCGAGCGCGTCGGGCTCAGCCAGCCGCTCGTCTCGTGGCACATCGGGCGGCTGCGCAGCGCGGGCCTCGTCGTGACGCGCCGCGTGGGACGCGAGACCGTCTCCCGCCTCGTCCCCGAGGCATTTCACGCGTTCGTGGAATACGAGCGCCGCATCCTGGGCATCCGCGGCGCCAAGGAGCAGGCACCTTCGTGACCGGCTCGTTCGTCTCGCCGGCGACGCGCCAACGAGTCCGCGACATCGCGATCCCGTTCGCTCGCGCCCTCGGCCGCCTCGGCCTGACGCCGAACGCGCTGACCGTGATCGGGTTCCTCGGCACCTGCGTCGCCGCCTTCGCGGCGTCCCAGCAGGCCTGGCTGGTCGCCGGCGTTTTCGTGCTCGTCTTCGGGATCTTCGACCTCTTCGACGGCACGCTCGCCCGTGCAACGGGCACGGCATCGAAGTTCGGTGCCTTCCTCGACTCCACCTTCGACCGCGCCGGCGAGGCGATCGTCTACATCGGCATCGCCATGGGCTCGCTGGGCGCCGAGTTCAAGTCCGGGGCGGTCCTCGCCACTGCCGCGATGGGCGCCGCGTTCATGGTCAGCTACACGCGGGCCAAGTCCGAGAGTCTCGGCTTCACGCCGGGCACGGGCATGGCGAGCATCGGGCTCGCCCCGCGAGAGGTGCGGATCGCGATCCTGACGGTCGGCCTCCTTGCCACGGCCGCACTCGGCGGCATCTTCACCAGCCCCAAGCTTGACTGCACCGGCAGGCCCGACTGCGGCGACATCTACGTCTGGTCCGGCGGCTCGTCTGCCCTGGCAGGGTCCCTCGCCATCATCACGCTGCTCGCGACCATCACCACCATCCAGCGCATCCTCCACGTTCGCGCCCAGTCGAGGGAGGGCTGACCCGGCGCCGCCCAGCCCTCGCCGGAGGGCCTCCCCCCAACCACTGATTACCCCACTCGCATCACGAACGACACATCGGAGCCGCGGCCCCGAGCCGCACCACCAGCAGGAGCGACAGACATGGCAAGCAACGGCAAGAACGGCAGCAGCAAGAACGGCACTCCCGCCAACACCTGGGCCGGCGCAGGGCGTCGCGGCGACGGCAAGATCCGCGTCGCGATCGTCGGCGTGGGCAACTGCGCGAGCAGCCTCGTCCAGGGCCGCTACTACTACGAGAACGCCAAGGAGGACGACTTCGTCCCCGGGCTGATGCACGTCAATCTCGGCGGCTACCACGTCCGCGACATCGAGTTTGTCGCCGCCTTCGACATCGACAAGAACAAGGTCGGCAAGGACCTCTCCGAGGCGATCTACGCCAAGCCGAACAACACCTACGTCTTCCAGCAGGTCAAGCACCTCGGCGTCCCCGTCGAGCGCGGCATGACCCACGACGGCCTGGGCAAGTACCTCAGCCAGATCATCGAGAAGGCCCCCGGCCCCACGGCCGACATCGTCTCCATCCTCAAGGAGCGGGTGGTCGTGGTAATGTTCTCGTACCTGCCCGTGGGCTCCGAGGAGGCGACCTAGTGGTACGTCGAGCAGGCGCTGCGCGCCGGCGTCGGCTTCATCAACGCGATCCCGGTGTTCATCGGCCGTGAGCCGTACTGGCAGCGCCGCTTCGCCGAGAAGGGCCTGCCGATCATCGGCGACGACATCAAGAGCCAGGTTGGCGCGACGATCACGCACCGCGTGCTGACT
>JANLSG010000210.1:0-2347 GCA_031362295.1 Chloroflexota bacterium | reverse complement strand
CGGTGACCGTCTTGCGCTGTTCGCGCGTGCTCGACGCCGCCACTGGCGTGCCGCACTCAGGGCAGAACTTGGCCGCTGGGCCGAGCGCCAAGCCGCAGGTCGTGCAGGCTGTCACCGGGGCAGTGTATGCAGCGGGATCGCCCGCAGACTCCATGGGCGAATGCGCTCCGGGGGCCTGGGTCCTCCCTGCCTTACGCCTGCGTCGTCACCAGCGTGAAGGCCGCCAGTCGGGCGGCCCAGTCGGCGATCGTGGGAGCGGCGAAGTGGCTTGCGCCCCATGCGGCAACGAGGGGGATCTCGAGAGGAGCTCCGTCGACCTCGATGGGCAGGCGTCGGAGGCCGTAGCGCTCGTCGTCGGTGACGACTGCGACGCCGAGCCCGCCCGCAGCGAGCGCCTGCACCACCTCCGGCAGTGCCGCCTCGGCAACCGCCTGGTATTTAAGCCCCGCCGACGCCACGGCCTGATCCAGCACGCGGCGTGTTCCGTATTCGGAGCTGAGGAGCACCAGCGGCTCCTCAACGACCTCGGCGAGCGAGATGGACGCGCGCCCCGCCCACGGATGCGAGACAGGCACCTGCGCCCAGATCGTGAACCGGCCGACCGGGCATGACTCCAGCTCACCCGGCGGCGGCCCGGCGGAAACTCCCAGATCCGCATCGCCGGATCGCAGGACCCGGAAGACCGCCAGCGGCGACGCCTCGCGGATGGACACGCGAAGCGCATCGGAACCGAGTGTGGCCAGGAACGGCGCGATCACGTCGGCGATCGTCGTATGCGGCGCGACCACGGTCAGGTTGACGGAGCGAACGCTCGCGGGATCCTGGAGCGCGGCCTCGGCGGCATCGGCGCGAAGGACGATGTCGCGCGCGAGGGGCGCAAGCACGTGGCCCGCAGGCGAGAGATCGATGTGCCCGCTGCGGCGGTTGAAGAGCGTCACGCCGAGCGAGGCCTCGAACTGCCGCAGCTGCCGCGACAGCGAGGGCTGCGCGATCCGCACGGAGGCCGCCGCGCGCGTGATCGAACCCTCGTCAACGACGGCGAGGAAGTACCGAAGGACGCGGAGCTCCATGGCCTCCCCTATCAGCGAGTGCATGCCTCACAGGCATGAGCGCGACGCGCGCAAAGTATTGGACGGCAGGTGCCTGCGTGGCAACACTGGCCCTTGGGGCGTTCGCCGCCCCCTGCCGACGCGGCCGTCGGCGTGAGACTTGAGGAGGTCACAACGCAGATGACAGGTCACTCGACAACCCAGCGCCGCCCGATCGGAAGGTGGCTGTCGTTCGCCGCCATTGCTGCGATCGTGGTGTCGGCGTGCTCCCCTGCTCCATCGGCATCGCCCGCCGCGACCGCCGGTGCAGGCGCGACGTCGGCGCCCGTCGTAACCGCCGCGCCGACGCAGAGCGGCCCCGCCGTGCTCAAGGTCGCGGCGACCGCAAACGTGACCACCTGGGATCCGGTGAAGTCCTTCTCCACAGAAGCCCTGTACATGGCGAACATCTACGAGCCGCTCCTCTGGATCAACGCGCCAGGCTCCGCCACTCCGTACACGCCGGGCCTCGCCACGACGTGGGAGAGCAGCGCGGACGCCCTCACCTGGACGTTCCACCTTCGAACCGGCGCCACCTTCCATGACGGTACGGCGGTCGACGCCGCGGCGGTCGTGAAGTCGATCGAGGCCGCCGCCGACCATGGCGGCGCATCGTTCATCTGGCTGCCGCTCGACACCGCGACGGCGACCGACGCCTCGACGGTCACCCTCAAGCTCAAGTACGCCGCCCCGATGGACCTCGTCGCGTCGTCGCTGTACGGCGCCTGGATCGTCAGCCCCAAGGCGCTCGACGCCGTTGCGGCGGATGAGAACTACTTCGAGGCTGGCGTCGACGGTGGCTCCGGCCCGTACACGATCGAGTCGTACACCGCCGACAAGGAAGTCCTGCTGAAGCAATACGCCGGGTACTGGGGTGGCTGGACCGACACGAACCACTACGACAAGGTCCTCATCTCGATCACCCCGGAGGCTGCCGTCCAGCAGCAGCTCCTCGACGGCGGCCAGGTGGACATCGCGCTCAACCTGCCCCTCGAGAACATCGCCCAGTACAAGACCAAGTCGGACTTCACGTACATCGAGGAGCCGTCGTTCTTCAACTACGTCGGCTACTTCAACACCCAGAAGGCCCCGCTGGACAACGTCCTGGTCCGCCAGGCGCTGTCCTACGCGATCCCCTACGAGGACATCATCGCGATTGGTGGCCAGGGCTTCGGGACGCAGTCCCGCGGTCCGGTCCCGGCCGGCGTATTCCCGTGGTCCGCGGACGTTCCCCAGTACAAGCAGGACCTGACCAAGGC
>JANLSG010000137.1:0-17602 GCA_031362295.1 Chloroflexota bacterium | reverse complement strand
TGGCGATCGACCGGACATTCGGGGCGGCGCTGAACAAGGCGCTGCGCGGGCTCGAGCAGGCCGGTGCCGGCCCGCTGGCCGAGGACGCGGCCTGGGCGCCCACGCTCGACTACCTCGCGGCCGTGCTCGGTGGCGATCCGGACGACGACGCGCCCATTCGCTACTTCGACGACGCGGGGGAAGCGTGCGAGTCGACGCGGTTCGCGCAGCGCTCCGCCGCGCCGATCGTGCTCAAGCAGTTCGTGGTCCCGTCCGACTCGCGCCTGTGGCGCGTGCTGGCACTGCTCCGGCGCGGAGTTCCGGAGGAGGCGATCCAGCGCGCCACCGGGATCGCGTCGTGGTTCCTCGGGGAGATGGGCCGGAACGTGGGGCTCGAGCAGGAGATCCGGTCCATGGGTCCGGGGCTCGTCGGAAGCGCGATCACCGAGGACGCCGCGTCGCTGCTCGCCACCGCAAAGCGGTTCGGGTTCGGCGACGGGGACATCGCGAATCTCGCCTCCGTGCCGACTCGTGCCGTGCGCGACACACGCCTCGCGCTCGGCCTGCGCCCGGGCTACGCGATGGTCGACACCTGCGCCGCGGAGTTCGCCGCGGAAACGCCGTACTTCTACGCCACGTACGCCGCGACCGGCTCCGCGCCCGAGGCGCCACCGGTCCAGCGGCCGGCGGCGCTGGTCATTGGCAGCGGGCCGGTCCGGATCGGGCAGGGGATCGAGTTCGACTATTGCGCCGTGAAGGCGGCGGCCACGCTGCGCGACCTTGGTTGGTCGGCGGTGATGGTCAACTCCAACCCGGAGACCGTCTCGACCGACTTCGACGCCTCCACCCGCCTGTACTTCGAGCCGCTCGACGAGGAAAGCATCGAGAGCCTCGTCGGCGCGGAGGGCCCCGACAGGCTCCCGGTGATGGTGGCCTACGGGGGGCAGACACCGCTCAACCTCGCCGCGCCGCTCGCCGCAGCCGGTATCGAGCTGCTTGGCTCCGATCTCGAGGCGATCGACCAGGCCGAGGAACGGACGCGCTTCTCGGCCCTCCTCGACAGGCTGGGCATCCCGCAACCCGAGGGCGGCATGGCCCGCTCTGTCGAGGAGGCCCTGACCCTCGCCGACCGCATCGGCTACCCGGTCATCGTGCGACCGTCGTTCGTGATCGGCGGGCTTGCGATCGACTTCTGTTACTCGCCGGACGATCTGGTTCGCCAGCTCGCCGCCGCGACCGTGGTGGATCCAGACCGGCCCGTCCGTATCGATCGGTACCTCGAGGGCGTCGAGGTCGACGTCGATGCCGTGTCCGACGGCGATCGGGTGCTGATCCCGGGCCTGCTCGAGCACGTGGAGCGCGCGGGCGTGCACTCGGGGGACTCGGTCGGGATGTTCCCGCCGCAGACGGTCAGCCAGGTCGATCAGGAGCTGATCGCGACCACCATGCGCCGCGTGGTGCTCGCGCTCGGAGCCCGTGGCTTGGTCAACGCCCAATTCATCGTTCGCGAAGACGGGATCTATCTCATCGAGGTGAACCCGCGCGCTTCGCGCACCGTCCCCTTCATGTCGAAGGTCACGGGCGTGCCGATGGTTGAGCTCGCGGTCCGAATCGCCCTCGGCGACACGCTGGCGAACCTCGGTTGGCCCGATGGCCTCCTCAAACCGCCGCCGTTCGTCGCGGTGAAGGCCCCCGCCTTCTCGACCGCCAAGCTGAAGGGCGTCGACCCGTCCGTCGGGCCGTTCATGCAGTCGACAGGCGAGGTCATCGGGATCCACGAGGATGCGCGGGTCGCGCTCGCGAAGGCCCTCCGCGGCGCCTCGCTCCTGCCGCCCCGGCCGCGCCTCGGACCCGACGATCCGCGCCCGATCGCCCTTGTCTCGATCGCGGATCGCGACAAACAGCTCCTACCCAGGCTCGCCGCCGCGCTCGTGACCGCCGGTTACGCGATCGCGGCCACGGAAGGTACGCGCGCCACGCTTGCGGCGCTCGGCTACGCCTCCGAGGCCGTTGCCAAGCTCGCCTCAGCGGAATCCGAGGCCGCCGGGATCCCGGACATGATCGGCCGCATCGAGTCCGGCCGCGTCCGGCTCGTCGTCAACACGCCCACGCCTCGCTCCGGCCCTGTCCGCGACGCCGCCGAGATCCGCCACGCGGCCATCGCCGAGGGCGTGCTGTGCCTGACCGCGATCGAGACCGCGATCGCGGCGGCCGAAGCACTCGACCCCGCGATCACGGCCCAGATCAGCTCGGTTCGATCGCTCGCTGAATGGTCCGCTGCCTCCACGAATCACGTGCCACAGCTCACAGCGGGATTGAACTGGACGAAGACGCCTGCAGGATTGGCCTCGACGACCCATGCGTGAAGGTCGTAGTGCCACGGCATCTGGGGGTTGTGGCCCTCCATCGGGCCGTTGAAGGTCTGGCCGAACATGCTCGGAGCCGTACCGAGGAATCCGAGCGGCGGTGGCGTTGGCGTCCACCACAGGGCGGGACCGCTCTCGGTATTCGCAATGGCGACCTGGAAGTACTCGACTGCGACAAGCTGGAGGCTGTCGCCCTTCGGCGCATAGAGCAGGATGGGTGGTCGCGCAGGGTCGTTGATGCCGCTGATGGCGATGGCGAGATTCACCGCGTGGTAACCCATCGTCCCCGATGGCGACGATACGCAGGGTTCGCCGGCCAGGCTGTAGCCGTCGCGCACCGCCTGCGAGTAATCGTGATACCGAGCGACAGCCGCGCGGACGGCGAGCAGCTCCGAGTTCAGGGGACCGCTCCGGGCGGCGACAAGCCCGGTACTGAACATCCGGGCAAGCGCGGCCACGACGAACGCCGTGGCGAGGCTGCGGTTCATGCCCACCTCCTCCAGTCGGGCTCAAGCGAACCCGTATCGAAGGTCTAGACGACAGCTGCGTCGTGATCCTTCAAATCTCGAGCAAGGGTGTCGCGAGGCCCGGTGGCTCCCGGCCGCGCGATCGCGATCGCGGTCTGCTCAGCACACGCCTGCCCACTCGATTGCCCGTTCGGACATTCACGCCGTGGAGGCGCGTTCCTAGCATTCCCGGTGCCTGCAACACGCCGGGAGGGGATCGTTCTGGCCAGCGCACGCGCCACACGCCTCCGTGCCGCTCCAAGCCGGCCGTCGCTCGCGAGCCGCACGAGCAGTCGGGCGGGACCCACCGCCTCGCACGGCCGCAGTGGTCCGGCGACCCAGCACGAGGGTGGGGCGCCACGCCAGGACGAACCGCGGGGCGAGGTCGATGCGGTGCTCGATCTCCAGCAGGCATACGGCAACCAGGCGGTGGTGCAGCTCCTCGCCGCCGGCGCCCACGGCTCACCCCCGCCAGTGGTGCCCTCCCAGCGCTCGCATCTCGGGAATCGCGCGCTCTCGTCGATGCTGGTCGCCCAGCGGGCGCCGAATGACGAACATTCCTCGGGCGCGACCTCGTACCCGGCGGGCGACGCGACGTCCTACCCGGCGGACTCGAGCGGCCCCAGATCGAGCGGCCCCAGATCGAGCGGCGCAGGCCCGGCAGGCGGGAACACGGAGCAGGATGACCTCGCCATGCTGCCGGACCCCAAGGTGATCGTGCCCGTGGGCGGTGGCGCGGGGCAAGTCGCGGCGCCCAAACCCGTCCCGCCAGGCCACGCCGGAGGAGTCGATCCGAACGGGCGCCGGAGACTTGTGGTCGTGCCACACGCGGTCCCCGAAGGGCGGGTCCGCAAGCAGTACCGCGAGGATCCATCGAGCGTCTTCCGCAGCCCGTCGGTCAACTTCCACAACGAGATGTGGCGACAGATGCGCACGGACGACCAGCCGGACGAACCGCCGGTGGCATTCGCCGCCGGGAGGCTGATTGCCGTGCACCCGCGATACCGCGGAGGGGCAACGCCGATCCCCGGCTCTTATTCGGGACTGGACGACGCAACGGCCGTCGCGGCGCTCGCGCAGACGGCGCTGGATCGCACGGCCCCGAAGCCGGGGCGGCCGATGATGAACGCGGTTGCCCCAGGAAGTGGCGTCCCCGGGTTCGGCGGTACGCCCGGATACGTGCCCGGACCGCAGGGCTCGAATCGGCAAACCGCCGTGCCCGCGTCCACCGTCGACATCCTCGCGGCCATGAAGGCCGATCCGAACTCGGTCAAGCGGAGCCCGGACAGCGACTTCCACGATCAGATGTACCGGTTGGATCAGGGCAAGGGCTCCACCACGCCGACCGCGTTCCGCGTCGGGAACCAGATCCTCGTCTCGCCGGGCCACCCGATCAAGGGCGTGGAGACGTTGGCGATCCCGGGTCGCGGCGCTTCGCCAGGCGCGCCCGGCGCGCCGGTGGCCGGCGGTGCCGCCGCGACCCCGACGGCGCCCAGCGGATCGGGCGGACGACGCGTGAAGGGTGACGTCAACGTCACGAAGGGCAAGCCCGGCGTGAAGGGCGAGCTGATGGTCGAGAACGAGACGACCGACGGCGGAACGACGACCAAGAAGGGCAAGGGCGCCACCGCCAGCGTTGGTGGCGGCAACGTTGCCTCGGTCGGCGGCCAAAGCGTCGTGACCGAGACGAAGGGCGACACAGGTACCACGACGAAGAAGCAGGCAAACCTGACCCTGAAGCCGGACGGCGGCTTCGTACTCGGCAGCGAAAAGTCGACTGAGACGTTCAAGGGCAGGAACGAGGCCGGCGACCCGATCAAGACCGGCGGGACCACCACAAATAAGGGCGTCGGGCTCAGCGACAAGGGCCTGACCGGCCAGGCGGGCGCCACGCGCGAGACCGGCGGGGGCCACAAGGTGGGGGCGCAGGGCTCCGCCACGATGGATGGCAAGGGCAACATCAGCGGCGAGGGCTCGCTGAAGTTCGAGTCCAAGGGCGGCACGTCGTTGACGCCATCGATCAGCGGCGGCGTCTCCGTCCAGGCGAGCGATCCTACGCCAGCCGAAGGCGGTGGCTTCGAGGTCACCTACACCATCACCACCAGCTCTGGCGCCGGGCTTGGTGCGAGCAAGCAATTTGGCGGCGGACCGTCGGTCGGCATCCAGATGGGCACGACGTCGGGCACGCTCGATACCGGAACCCGGCATTTCGACGACATCAAGAACGCGCAGGCGTTCCGCGACACGGCGGCAGCCGTCATCGCGGGGGAGCAGTTCCTCCTCCATCCGCCGCCGAACACGGTCGAAGGCGCCCTCCTGATCCCGATCGGCGAGGAGCGCGGCTCCGGCGACATGACGGGCTCCAGTTACGGCGGGTCCGTGGCGTTCGAGGGCGCCAGCCTGGGCTACGGAAAGTCGGAGAGCACCATCCACCAGTTCAGGGTTCGCCACACACGCGACAAGGTCGTGCAGGTCACGGGCAGCGTGGTCGGGACGAAGGGCTCGGAGCTCTCGGGCAGCGGGATCATCACGCTCGGGAGGGGATCCTCCAATACCCGGGGTTTCGAGGTGGTGTGGGAGATCGACCTGAACACGAAGCCGGGCCGCGACAGCTTCGAGCTGTACGCAAGGACGGGGATGCCGCCATTCGCCGCCAAGTTCGTCTCGATGACCTCAAGCGGGTCGGAGGAGGACCACGACAGCGTGTCCATCCCGCTTCTTGGCACGGCGAAATGGACCGGCACCACGTGGGAGATCATCCGCGAGGACGCGAGCGGCAGGCATGCCCAGTTCGGCGGCAAGCAGTCCCGCGACCAGGACCCCAGCTGGGCGGGCAAGCACATCTTCGGGCAGGACACGATCCACTCGAACTCGCAGATCACCTCGAAGCTCGACACGGACAAGGAAGGCAACAGGGAGGAGTCCTACGAAGCCCAGATCACGGTGAGCGGCACGACGGGTGATGAAACCCGCAAGGAGCTCGGCCAGATCTGGAGCGGGGCGCGCCACGCCGGCACGACGAAGGCGTCCGGCGAGTGGACGTTATCCGCGCAGGTCTCGCAGGAGGTTGTCCGTGACCTCGAAAAGGTCAACAAGGAGATGCGCCTGGCGCCGACCAAGGAAGACAAGATGCGGGTGTACAGCGCGCTGGTGAAGGAGCACGGCATCAGGATGGTTGGGGCGCAGGCGGGCCTCGGCGGCGACCCGCTCGCCTGGAGCGTGGAGCTGAAGGGCGACAAGAACTTCCCGGGACCAAGCGGCCGGGCCGCCCTCGACACGAAGCGCGCCACGCTGCGCGGCCAGCTCAAGGATGCTGCAGCCGCGAAGACCGTCGTCGGCGAGGCGCAGAAGACGATCGACCTGCTGAAGGCGCGGCGGATCGCCGTCGCGGACAGGGAGCGCTACACGGACCTGCCCGATGGCCTACGCGACCAGCAGCTCAAGCTGATCGACAAGCACATCACCGATTTCGAGTTCATCCGGCACCAGGGGCTTCGCGCTGCGCTCAAGGCGGAGGCCGGCGCGAGCAAGCCCGACGCCGCGAAGCCGGGCGCCGGAACGCCGGACGCGGCGGGTGCCGGGGGTTACAAGGGCAACAACGAGGCGGCCGAGAGCGCGGACATGCTGAAGCTGCGGACGGCGATCGACCAGAAGGAGACCGCGATCTCGGCGCTGGATCCACGGATCAGCCGGGCGATCAACGCCGTCACCCAGGCGAGCCCGCGGGTGGTCAACGTGGCCCCGGTCTACGCCGGTTGGGTGCTCGCCCACAAGGCGTCCTACAACGAGCACTGGAGCATGGGCATCAGCATGAACGAGCGCCAGTCCGCGATGGCGCCGAAGATCGACACGCTCCGCCAGAAGCTGCTGGAGAGCCTGTTCGCCGTCGACCGCAAGGCGGCCGCCGAGGCGCTGCTGGCGCAGCTCACGGACCGCCTCGCCCTGCTCGAGACGCTCCACATCCACGTGGTGGGCGCCGCCGAAGCGATCAAGCCGATCACCACCGCGCTCGGGATGAAGGGCTATCCGAAGTTCTGGGGCAGCATCAAGGGCGACGAACCACCTTGGAACGACCCCTTCGGGTCCGCCGAGGACTAGGACGCGCTAGCATCCTCGGGTGCTCGTTCCCACTGTTCCCTTCACCGAGACACGGCTGCCCAACGGCCTCCGGCTGATCATCTCCGAGGACCACGTCGCGCCCGTTGCCGCGGTGAACCTCTGGTACAACGTCGGCTCCAAGCACGAGGTCGAGGGCAAGACCGGCTTCGCCCACCTGTTTGAGCACGTGATGTTCCAGGGTTCGGCGCACGTCGGGAAGGCGGAGCACATCGCGCTCGTCCAGGCCGCCGGCGGGACGATGAACGGCACGACCTGGCTGGACCGCACCAACTACTTCGAGACGATGCCGTCCCACCAGCTGGAGCTCGCGATCTGGCTAGAGGCGGACCGCATGGGCACGCTGCTCGAGGCCCTCAGCCAGGAGAACCTCGACAACCAGCGCGAGGTCGTCAAGAACGAGAAGCGCTGGTCGTACGACAACCGGCCGTACGGCTCGTGGGTGGAGAAGATGCTCCGCTCGATCTTCCCCGCGGATCATCCGTACCACCACCCGACGATCGGGTCGATGGAGGACCTCGACGCCGCCTCGGTCGAGGACGTATCGGCGTTCTTCCGCCTGCACTACGCGCCGAACAACGCGGTCGTGTCCGTCGTCGGCGACGTCGAGCCCGAGCAGGTGAAGGCGTGGGTCGAGCGCTACTTCGGCAAGATCCCGGCCAACCCGAGCCTGCCGGTGCCGCTGCCGGACATGTCGCTGCCGCCGACGCTCGGGGGCGAGATTCGCACCGTGATCCCGGACCGCGTGCCGCTGCCCCGGATCCATTGGGGCTTCCGCGGCCCGATCTTTGGCGACCCGCGCCTCGACGCGCTGGACCTGGCGGGCCAGATCCTCGCGGGCGGCAAGGGCTCACGCCTGCACCGGCGCCTCGTGCGCGAGGAGCGGCTGGCGCAGGACGTGGCGCTGTTCTCGATGGGGCTGGTCGCGGGTGCCTCGGTCACCGCGGGCTGGGCGACCGCGCGGCCCGGGGTTGACCTCATCCAGCTCGAGACCGCGTTCTGGGAAGAGCTGGAGCGGATGGGCCGCGAGCCCGTCTCTGCCGATGAGCTCGCACGCGCCAAGGCCCTCACGGAGGCGGACGAGCTGGGTGCCCTGCAGCGCGTGGACGAGAAGGCCGACCGGCTGTCGATGTACACGACGCTGTTCAACGACCCGGGCATGATCAACAGCATCCTCAAGCGCTACCTCTCGACCACCGCCGAGCAGATCCAGGCCGTCTGTCGCGACGTCTTCGTCGCGGACAACCGCGTGGTCCTCACCTACGTGCCGGTCGGCCCAGATGCGCCGCCGAGCGGCGACGTCGTTGCGGCGGCCGCCGAGTGACTGCCGAGCAGGACATCGTGGTCGCCGATCGCCCGACGCACGGCGAGCCGCGGCCGTACCAGTTCCCGCGGTTCGAGCGGCAGGAGTTGTCCAACGGGCTCGGGCTGGTCGCGGTCCACCTGCCTGGGCGTGCGCTCGTGACTGCCTCCCTGGTCCTGCCGAGTGGCGCCGTCGACGAGCCGCTCTCGCAGGCGGGCGTCACGTCGCTGATGACACGCTCACTCACGGAGGGGACGAAGCAGCACGATGCGATCGGGCTGACGGAGGCCTCGGAGCGGCTCGGCGCGTCGCTCCATGCGGAGGCCGGTTGGGACGGGCTGTCGATCAGCGTCGACGTGCCCGCGGAACGCTTGAGCCAGGCCCTCGCGCTCGCGGCAGAGGTCGCGACGGAACCGACATTCCCAGCGGCAGACGTCGAGCGGCTGCGCGATGAACGGCTGAACGACCTCCTCCAGGCCAAGGCCGACCCTCGCCGCCGTGCCGACGACGAGTTCGTGCGCACGCTGTACGCGGCGGGAACACCGTACGGCCGGCCCTCCGGCGGCACCGAGGAGACCGTGCGCGGCCTCGACGCGGCTGCGTGCGCGGCACTCCACTCTCACCGGCTCGATCCCGCCCGCATGACGCTGATCGTCGGTGGCGATCTCCAGGCCGTGGGCGAGGACGTTCGCGCCATCGCCGAATCTCGCTTCGGGGCGTGGGCCCGCAATCCCGCCGCCGAATCGCCGCAGAAGCCGAAGGTCGAGGCGGCCCGCTCGGAGCGGATCGTCCGCGTGATCCACCGCGCGGGCGCCGTGCAGACGGAAATCCGCGTGGGCCACGTCGGAGTACCAAGACTCATCCCGGACTTCCACGCGGTGTCCGTGATGAGCGCCATCCTCGGTGGTCTGTTCAACTCCCGCCTCAACCGCAAGTTGCGCGAGGAGAAGGGCTATACGTACGGCGCCGGGGCCGGCTTCGACCTCCGCCGCGGCGCGGGGCCGTTCGCCGTTCGCGCGGCCGTGAACACCGAGGTCACCGTTCCTGCGGTCCTCGACATGCTCACGGAGCTCGACGGCATCCGCGCGGCGCCGCCCACCACCGCAGAGCTGCACGCGGCGCGCGACTTCCTCGTCGGCGTGTTCCCACTTCGGTTCGAGACGCCGCCCGCCGTCGTGGGCGCGATCGCCGGCCTGTTCATCCACGGGCTGCCGATGGACGAGCTGGATCGATACCGGCCGGCCATCGAGGCCGTCACCGCCGACGACGTCCAATCCGTCGCCCAGCGCTACATCAAGCCCGACGAGCTGGCGATCGTGCTCGTCGGCGACGCCGACGCGATCCTGCCCGCACTCGAGGGCGCAGCCATCGGTCCGATCACGGTCGAGCGCGAGGAGCTTCCCGGCCAGACCGCGTGATCCTGCCCACCCGCCGAATCCTCAGCACCTTCCCGGCGCTCGCCTCGCCGATCTACCGCCGGTTCCTGCTGAGCTCGTCGATCGGGACGGTCGGCGCCTTCATGCAGCAGACCGCGCTGGGCTGGCTCGTGCTGGTCCTCACCAACTCGCCGGCTCTCCTGGGCCTTGCCGGCGCCGTTGCCGGACTGCCGACCCTGTTTCTCGCGGCCTTCGCCGGCGTGCTGGCGGACCGCATGGACCGGCGGCGGTTGCTCGTCATCACGAACAGCACGGCGGCCGCCCTTGCACTCGTCCTCGCGATCCTGACCACCACCGGCCTCATCGAGTACTGGCACGTGCTCGTGCTGGCGTTCCTCGCGGGTCTCGCGTTCACGATCCAGCTGCCGGCCGCGCAGGCCGTCGTCTCGACGATTGTGGACCGCACGTCGATCGGCAGCGCCGTTGCCCTCAACGCGGCCCAGTTCAACTTCCTGCGCATCCTCGCGCCAGCGGTCGCCGGCCTGTTCATCGCCGCAGGCAGCCTCGCGCTCGGGTTCTGGGTGAATGCGGTCGCGCTCGCGCTCGTGGCATTGATCATCGCCCGGCTCCGGATCCCGCACCTCAGATCCACGGATCGCGTGCAGGCGGCAATCTGGCGAGACCTCCAGGATGGCCTCCGGTACGTGGCCGCGGACCGCGTGCTGTTCATCCTGGTGCTGCTCCCGGCCGTACCCGCGCTGTTCGTCCTCAACTACCTCACGTTCATCCCGCTGTACGCCCGCGACATCCTGTTCACCGGGCCGGCGGGCCTCGGCTTCCTGACGGGGGCCATCGGCGTCGGTGCGCTGATCGGTGCGCTGTCGCTGGCGTACATGCGGCCCTCGGGCGGGAGCGGGCGTCTCGTCCTGGGCAGCGCGGCGATCGTCGGTGTTGCCCTCACCGTCTTCGCGCTCTCACGCAGCCTGCCCGTCTCGATGCTCGCGCTCGCGTTCATCGGCGGCTTCCAGGTGAACTTCTACTCGACCACGAACACGCTCATCCAGGTCCTCGTCCCGGCGCGCCTCCGCGGCCGCGTCCTGAGCCTGTACATGCTGACCTCGATCGGCCTCATCCCCATCGCGAACCTGGTCGGCGGCGCGCTCGCCGAGGCGATCGGCGTCGAGATCGTCCTCGCCGCAGGCGGCGTGATGACCGTCGCGATCGTGGTGCTGACATTCCTCGGCGAGCCGCGCCTCGGGCGCCTGCGCGCGGCGCACCTCTCCGCCAACGAAAGCTCGGACTGAGGGTCGGTCAGGCCTCGTCGGCCGGAGCAGCCACCCCGGTCGGCTCGGCGGCACTCGAGTCACTCGTGAGATCGGCATCGAGGCCGTCGCCCTCGACGACGCTCGTGCGTGCCTGGGCCTTGAGCATCTCCGCGCGTCGAGCGGTCTGCTCCGCGCCGCCAAGCTTGATGCCCTCCGTGGCGACGCCCAGGATCTGCGAGCGCTGGAGGAGCGCGAACGGGTAGCGCGCGGCAAGCTTGCGGTCGCTGACCCAGCGCACGCGCACCTCGGACATCGGGATGAACTTGGGATCCGTGGCGTCCACGAACGACATGATCGAGCCGTCGCGCTGGATAAAGACGTCGCCATCGATGATGTGTGTTCGGGTCATGACCACGAGTCGCTGCGGAACCTTCTCGATGAACACGCCCGTGCCGGTGGCTTGTGGCTGGCGGTCGTTCGCGAGCTGGCCCACCACCGCGATGTCATCCGGCAGCACACGCAACTCGGGCATCGTGAGGCGCGTCGCCTCTCCCGTGCGCGTCAGCACGACCACGTCCTTGATCACGAGATAGCCCTGGACGATGTTCACGAAGTCCGACACGCGTCGGAATCGACCGAGGTCCACCATCCCGGCGACCCACAGCTGGGTCCCGATCAGCTCGATGTACTGCTCGCCGCCACCCTGGTCGTCCCCGTCGGCAAACGCCGATTGCCCGGTGCCCCAGACGTCGCTCGACCGATCGAAGGTCGGCGGCGAGTCGCCCCATTCGCCCATTGCTGCGCACCCCGTCTTCCGCGCCGGGCCTTCGACTGCGTTCGGCCGGCCCGGCCGCGTCCGCCAAGTCTGCCGACTCGCCACTGCCCGTGCACGATCCGTTCGTACCAGCCACTTGGGCTAGGCTCCGCCGCGTGATCGTGATTGGGATCCTGGTTCCCGAGGCTGGTGGCGGCGTGATCGAGATTGCGCGGCGCGCGGCAGCCACGGGAGCGCGCACGGAGGTCGTCGGCGTCGCGTCGGCAGGTCCCGTGGGGGATCGGCAGCTCGTGCAGCTCGCGACTGCCTCGGTCGGCCACGCGACCGTGACTCGATCCGAGGCCGGTGGGATCGAGCCCGCGGATCTGGAGCTCGCGCTCCGCTACCTGCCCGACGTTCGCGCGATCGTGCTGGTCGCGCCGCCCGCGCCGCTCCTGGCCACCGCCCTCGCAGCGTCCTCCTGGTCCGGCGCGACGCTGGTCATCATTGGCCCGCTCGACGCCGATGCGGTCGCGGCCAGCGGCGCCACATCGGTTGCGCCGATCGTGCTCGACCCACCTACCCGCGACCCCGATGGAGCGTTCGCGGGTGTCGTGGCCGCGCTCGCCGTGCGCCTCGATGCTGGCGAGGATCCCGCGACCGCCTGGCGCGCCACCGTGGCGGCGCTCGCCCTCGACCCCGCGTAGGTTCCAAGGTGGGCTCGCCATTGGCGCGCGCTCGAGAACTGATCGAACTACCACCCAGGGTTCAATTAGCCAACGAATCGGGCCCATGCGTCGGGGTTTCAGGGCCTGCGCATGGGAATCGATCCCGGCCCACGCTCGGCACGGGAAATTGAGCCGGCGGCGGTGCGGCGGAGGAGGCGTTGGTTTCGGCTAACTACCCACCGGTGTTCGTTTGACAGGATTTCCGGCCAGGCGCTCGCGGGGGCCGCTAGCTCTCGGGATCTGGGTCGTCGTCGAAGAGGCCGGGGCGGTTCGCGTCCGGCGGCGCGGAGGCGCGCCTAGACGACCCACGTGAACCCGGGCGCGGCTGCACCGGGTCGTGCGAGGGAGCGGTGTCGGACGTGGCGACCTCGTCGTCCGGGATGCGCTCGACGAGATCAGGCGCGTCGTTGCGCACGCTGTTGACGCGGCGGGAGACCGGATACAGCTCCAGCGAGCCGTCCGGCGCGGGAATGAGGAGGCCCTTCAGCTCGCCGAGTGCGGCGCCCTCCGTCCGCGCAGGATCCAGCCAGCGCTCCCAGGTGTCCTCGGGGAGCATCACGGGCATGCGGTCGTGGATCGGCGACATCATCGAATTCGCTGAGGTCGTGACCACGGTGAACGAGCGGATCACCTCGCCGGTGTCCTCGTCCTTCCAGCCTGCCCAGAGTCCGGCGAGGGCAATCGGGCGGCCGTCCGGACGGACGATCGCGTAAGGCTGGCGCACGGAACCCGCGCGCCGCCACTCGTAGTACGCATCCACCGGGACGATGCACCGGCGCTTCGAGAAGGCGTATCGGAAGGCGGGCTGGCGATCGATCGTCTCGGATCGAGCGTTGAACATCTTGTTGCCGGTCTTCGGCGTTTCGGACCAGTGGGGGATCAGGCCCCAGCGATACGCGGTGATCGCGCGCGCGTCCTCGCGCTGCACGACGACCGCCGCTTCGTCGGTCGGGGCGAGGTTGAATCGGCCGCCGGGCGCATCGATGCGGTCATCCGCCTCGAAGATCTCCGCGAGCTCCGAGGTGGGCCGCTGCTGGGTCATCCGTCCACACATGGCATCTCTAGTATCGTCCGACTCGATGACCGAGCCGGGGGACGACCAATTCCGTGACCCGGCGCTCGACGCCGCGGTCGCGAGCCAGGGGCCGCTGAGCGCCGACGTCGCGCGCCAGCTTGTCGCGCGCGGCACGGCCCGCCTCGAGGCCGGGGACGCCCGCGAGGCCATCACCGACTTCCAGCGCGTGATCGGGCACCAGGACGCGGCCATCACCGGCGCGGCGCTGCTCGGGATGGGCAACGCGATCTACCGACTGGATGACGAGCCGCACGCGGCCGGGGCGTGGGAGGCGGTGACGCACCTGTCGGAGAACCCGTCGACCTACCAGGCGTGGCGGAACCTCGCGGGCGTGCGGGTCCGCGCGGGGGAGCTCAACGAGGCGATTGAGGCGTATCGCGAGGCGGACCGCCGCGCTCCTGCCGAGGACAAGGCGGAGATTGCCTCGCGCCTCGGCTGGCTGGCGAAGGAGACGGGCAACACGGGCGCCGCGAACCGCTACTTCGCCCGCGCGCGCGGCTCCGCCGGAATCAAGCTGACGCACGTGGTGATGGCGATCACGGTGATCGTGTCCTTCCTCGCCTTCGACTCGCCCGATCTCTTCAACCAGCTCGCGATGATCCGCGACGCGGTCAAGGACGGCGAGCTGTACCGGCTCGTCTCGGTCGTGCTCGTGCACGCACCCGGCGACCCGACGCCCTGGTTCTCGCTCCACTTGCTGCTGAACATGTACGCACTGTTCATCGTGGGGCCCGTCGTCGAGTCGATCTGGGGCAAGCGGATGTTCCTGCTGTTCTACGTGCTCTGCGCGATCGGCGGCTCCACCGGCAGCTTCCTGTTCTCGAATGCGAGCGTGGGTGCCTCGGGCGCGATCTTCGGGCTCGTCGGCGTGATCCTCGCCGGGACTCGCGCGCACCACCCCGTGCTAGATCGGCGGGCGCGATCGATCGTCCCCCAGCTCGGAATGTTCGTACTGATCAACCTTGTCTTTGGTTTTGCGACATCGATCGGCGGCTTCAACATCGACAACGCTGCCCACATCGGTGGGCTGCTCGCCGGCTTGTGGCTCGGGTTCGTGGTGCCGCCCGGCAAGGTGCCGACGCTCAAGTCCGCCTGGCAGCACCCGCGTGGCGAGCCCGCTGCCAGATCGCCGCTCCTGATCGCGGCAGGGATCATCGGGCTCGTGGGCGTGCAGGCCGCGATTCTCGCCGTCGGAGGCGCGTAACTTCAGCCGCGCGGGCCGCCGCGGCGGCTACGGAGTCGCGTGCGCCTTCGCGACGTCGCTGATGATCGCGGCGAGCTCCGTCGGGCGCGACCACATGGGCCAGTGGCTGGTCGGCAGGTCGATCCAGGTCGTGTTGCGGAGCTCGGGGATGCCGGCGAGGAAGGCCCACTCGGGATGCTCGCGGGCGTAGGTCTGGTACTGCTCGGCGGTGAACCCGGTGCAGATGAACGTGCTCGGCATGTCACGGCGGGCGTCGTTCGTCAGCACCGCGCCCTCTCGAAGCAGGGCCCCCGGCACTGGCACCGCGCGCTTGCGGAACGTCGCCTTCTGCTCGTCGCTCATCCCGTCGAGGTTCTCCTCGGCGACGAGCGCATCCCAGTCGAGCGGCTTCTCGACGCCCGCGAAGTCCGGGTCGAGCGCACCGACGCCCGGCGCCGTGTCGACGTAAACCATCGCGGCGATTCGCTCGGGAATCTTGTCGCTCGCGGCGTAGCCGGAGAAGCCAGTCGCGCTGTGCACCGCGAGCACGACCGGCCGGCTAGCCGCGGTGACGGCATCGCAGATGGCGTCGATGTGGTCCGCGAGCGTGATCGAGGATCGGTCGGCGTCCTTCGACTCGAGTCCCGGCAGGGTGAGCGCGGTGACTTCGTGCCCGTCGGCCCGGAGGATGCCGGCGACCTCGTCCCACGCCCACGCGCCGAGCCAGAAACCGGGAACCAGGATGATCGGTGGTGTTTGCATCGGGCGATGCTAGGGCCGCCACGGAACTCGCGGCAGGGTCACGCCAACGCGAGCGCCGCCCTCGGCGCGGTTCTCCGCGTGCGCCACGCCGCCGTGCGCGACGGCGAGCTCCTTCACGATCGCGAGGCCCAGGCCGGAGCCCGAACCTGCGCGCGCGGGATCGGCCCGCCAGAACCGCTCGAATGCACGCGACGCGGCGCCGTCGGGGAAGCCGCGTCCGTCGTCGAGGACGTCGAAGCGGAGCGCGTCGATGTCGCCGGGAAGTCGCGCCGTCGCCACGGCCAGCACCACCTCCGGGCCGCCCGCCGCAAGTGCGTTCTCGACCAGGTTGCCGAGCATTCGATCAAGTGCGACCCGGTCGGCGGCGATCGTCAGGGTCGAACCGGCCTCGATATCGGTCGTCAGGGTCACGCCCGCGGCCGCGGCGCGCGCGCCGAACCGGGTCGCGGTCGCGGCGACGAGCTCACCCGCGTCGAGCAGCTCCGGCCGGATCTGCTCCTCGCCGGAACGGATCCTGTCCACCGCACCGACTTCGGCGACGAGCCGCTCCAGCCGCGCGGCTTCCTCCTCGATCGCCTTCGCTGCGGCTTCCGCGGCCGGGCCCTCCGCCGTGCCGTCGCGGAGTGCCGCCGCGAACCCGGTGATCACCGTCAGTGGCGTTCGCAGGTCGTGGCGAAGATTGGCGAGGAGCTCGTCCTCGCGGGTACGGGTCGCGTCCAGCTCGGCGGTCATGGCGTTGAACGTGCCGGTGAGCTCGCGAACCTCCCGTGGGCCGGTGAGCGGGAGGGCGGTGGCGCGACCTGCCGGGATGTCGGCGGTCGCGTCGGCGAGGCGCCGCAGGGGCCGCGTGACGCTGCGCGACACGGCGTAGGCGAGCGGCGCCGCGATCAGCAGGATCGCGAGAATCACGACCGGGATCGTTCGCGCGACGTCGGCGACGGCGAGCGCACCCGACCGATCTGCGGCGAGGAAAGCCACACCGCGAGGGGTCGCGGTGCCGATGCGGCGGACCGCCGCCGCTACGTACAGGTAGCGCGTCTCGTCGAGGGTGATCATGCCTTTCACGGTGTCGCCGGCCGCGAGGTCGGAGGCGAGAATCGCCGCTCCCGTCGGCGTGCCGCCGATCGGCCGGAGGCGCCCATCGGCGCCGACGATCATCACCTCGATGTTCCGGCTCGCGAGCTGCGTCCGCACCTCCTCGAGCGTGCCGCGGAGCTCCCCATTGCCGATGCTGTCGCGGACTTGCGGGATCACGCTCCCGGCTACGTCCTGGAGGGCACCGAACGTCGCGTCCTGGTGGAGCCCGCGCAGTGCCACGAACAGCGCCCCACCGACGACGAGCACGATCGCCAGGGCGAGAATCGCGAACGCGCCGACGAGCCGGCCACCGAGTGAGCGCGGAATCATCCGGGTGTTTCGGGGTCGCTTGCGGGCGCAATGGGCTCGCGCGCGGGCGGGACCATTCGGTAGCCATACCCGCGCGCCGTCTCGATCTCCGGCCCATCGGGCGCAAGCGCCTTGCGCAGCTCGGCCACGTGCACGTCGACGGTCCGGGTCTCGCCGGGGAAGTCCGTGCCCCACACGTCCTCGAGCAGCATGTCGCGCGTCAGCACGACACCAGGGTCGCGAGCCAGCGCGACGAGGAGGTCGAATTCGCGCGGACGGAGCGAGAGGCGCCGCTCCCCGACGTACGCATCGCGCCGCCGCGGATCGACGCGCAGGCCCCCGACCTCGAACGGCCGACCGCCCTTGACCGACCCGTCCGCGCGCCGCAACACCGCCTTGACCCGCGCCACGAGCGCGCGCGGGTTGAACGGCTTGGTGACGTAGTCGTCCGCGCCGAGCTCCAGCCCGACGATCGCATCGACGTCATCGCCCCGCGCCGTGAGCATGATCACCGGCGTCTCGCCGCGTCGCCGGATCTCGCGACAGACCTCGAAGCCATCCTTCTTCGGCAGCATGAGATCCAGGATCACGAGGTCCGGCTCGTGCCGGGCGTGCAGCGCCAGCGCCTGCTCACCATCGGCCGCGGTCACGACCGCCCAGCCCTCCTTCTCGAGGTACAGCCGAAGCAGGTCGACGATGTTCCGCTCGTCATCCACGACCAGGATCGATTTCACGGGCGCGAGAATACGCCCAGCGCCTCGCAGCCCGGCGCCGGCACGTAAGCGCCATGTAAAGGGGGATCC
>JANLSG010000087.1:0-7469 GCA_031362295.1 Chloroflexota bacterium | reverse complement strand
CAACGAATGGTGCAGCGACGCCTTTGGCTGGCTCGTTGGCTCCAGCCAGGGATACGGTTTGTTGACAGCTGCCCACTGCGCGCACACAGGGGGCTCGATAGCGCTCGCGCAGGGTTCGCCAACGATTGGGAACGTAACTGCGAGCTCGGAGGAGAACTGGAGCATTACGGCGGGAGGAACGCAATACTACACGGGCCAGAGTACCTATCGTGGAGACGTCGCCTTGATTAGGCTCAACAGTGGCGGCACGTCTTCACCGAAAATCTACCGGGGACCGCGCGTTACGACCACCAAATCGCCCGTGGTCAGTGTGCTCAGAAGGTTCAGCTACCAATTCGAGAACGTCTATGTCGGCGGGCAGTACGGCGAGACCGGGACTTACAACATCACGCTTGTCGGCGTCAATCACGGATACACCTCAGGCTGTGGGCCAAACTGCGTTGTCAAGAACATCGTTCTCGCGGGCCGACAGTACAACCCGTGTGCGCAGAGTGGCGACTCGGGAGGCTCCGTGTTCCGACCCACAACGGGAGGCGTGACGGCTGTCGGTGTGTTTAGCGGGTTTGCGGGAAGTTCTTGCGACATCATCTTCACTGATATCTACAATTCATTCCTCGCCCTCCCGGGCGACGTGCTGCTCCAATGAGCCCGCCGTGAGAAGGGCTCGGCGACCCGGCTATGTCTGAGATCCGCGCCAGGGAAGCGCTCATATGCGCAGGGGTCCGAGGTGTGGCGGGCCTGCTCCTCGCGCTTGCAGTAACCGCCTGCGCAGGACCTTCGGAGACTCCAGGGCCGACTCCTCGTATCTTCCTGACGGACCTGCCCCATCAGGACCAGCCATCAATTCCCGTAATACTCAGCGACTACACCGGATTGGTCATGGCAATCGATCCCCAATCCACACCATCGAGCGACGAGCACACGCCGGCCCTACTGACAGATCCAACGGACCCAAACGCATTTGTCGTCACATGGCTCGGAGGCTTGTGCGATCGGGAGATTGACCTCGAAGTTCGAACCGAGCCAGGCGGAATTGGTCTGCACCTCGGGGTCCAAGGCACCGGGAACTGCCCCGCGGCCGGAGTCTCGCGTGGCGTTCGGATCGTGACCTCGAGCCCGATCCAGCTCAGTTCGATTCGTCTGACCGGCAGGGGGTAGGGCGACCAGTCCGCGTCCGGCAATTTGACGCGGAACCATCGACGTGTGTGCCCGGATGCCGCGGCAACTTCAGCCGGTCCTATCTACTACCCCGTCAATCGAGGCGGGCAGCCGTCAAGAAGAACCAGGCCCCCGCTAGAGCCGGCTGAGGATCAGCCTCGCAAGCTCGATCGCCCAAGCCTTTCGCTGAGCGTCCGAGTGGTCGCCCTTTCCCGCCCCCACCCCAAAGATCGTGGCGCCCTGCTGGACGATGATCTCCCTAGAAAGCGGCCTGAAGATCGCACGTTCGCCGAGGCCGGGCACGTCCGTGGCCGCCATCGCGCTCAACATGTCGGCCCAGGTGACGGGCACGTCCCCCCGGGACACAAGCGAGTAAAACGCCACGTTGCTGAAGTCGGCCGCGAGCCAGGAACACAACGTGACCCCGTCGCGGATCTCCTGCTAAATTGGTGAGTAGCCGCCGCCACCGATTACCGCCGCCACGTCCTCGGGCGTGAGCAGGGCGCACAGCGGTCCCTGGTAGCCACCCTGGGCGGCCTGTGTCGCGCCTGGCGCCTGGGTCGCGGGCGCGGGTGCGGTGCTTCCGCCTCCACCCGCTTGCGTCGCAACGGGCGGTGTCGCAGCGGGAGGCGTCGCGACGGGCGGCGAGCCGGCACACGCCGCCAGCACGGCAATCGCTGCACAAAGAACTGCCCCTCGGACGATGCCAGCGACCATGGCTTGACTCCCCTGCTGCGTCGACGATTTGCCGCGAGATTGTAGACAGCGCCGTTCCGGCTTCTCGGCGTTTGGCGCAGCTGGACGATGTGGCGTGCGGATGGGGTCGCTATCGTGCGCACCACTGGGAACCTGCACGCGCCGAGGGAGGCTGGCCAAATGAGACACAACCTGCGCTGGATCGTTCTCGTGGCAACCGTCGTGGCTGCCTGTGGCGGCGGCACGACACCCACGGCTGGCCCCGGTGGGGCGACAGCGGGCCCAGGCGGCGGCGGGACCACCCCGGCGCCGGTGGCCACGCAGGGCGGAGGCGGCGGGGGCGGCGGCGCGGTCAGCAAGGTGTGCGATCTCATCACCGCGGGCGAGATCGAAAGCATCATGAGTGTGACCGGCGTGACTGGGCAGGAAACGGCCCTCGTCAGCGAGTCCGGCGCGTGCCTGTACCTGACCGGCGACGGCGGCATCGCGGTCGCGCTCTCGTATACCGGCGGCGCGGCGGGTGCCTCGTCGGTCTGGGAGGTCTGGAAGACGCAGGCGGATGCGGTCGCCATCGACGGCACCGGCGGAGAAGCGGTGTTCCTGCCGTCCGCCGAGACGACGTTCCTGTTCAAGAATGGAAAGCTCGTCGGCATCCAGGCCGGGGCCGGCAATGCCGGCGCAGACCAGCGGAAGGCCTGGGAGACGGAGATGGCCAAGAAGATCGCCGGGCGCCTCTAAGGCCCGAGCCGCGGAGCGTTACGCGTCGCCGGGGGCCGGCGCGGCGAGGACCTCTTCGATCACCTGTCCGATCGGCGTGTCTGCACCGATCGCCAGGAGTTCGCGCGCACGCTCCTCGCCGAGACGCTCGATTGCGATCTCCTCCGGGTCGCGCAGGTGGAGGACCTTGACCGGCGCGAGCATCACGCCCTTCTCGCGGACGATCACGTAGGTCGCTCCGGCTGCCCGTGCCCCCAGCTCGGCGTCGCCGAAGGTGAGCTGCACGATCGCCGCCATGCCGAGGGCGCGGGCGATGCCGCTTTGATTGTCGTTGTCAGCGAACCAGCGCAGACCGTCACGGACGAACTGCCATGACGTCGCCGGATCGCCCGTCTTGAAATACACCCCGGCGTGGAAGGTCATGCTGTCGGCAACCTGGTATTCCGATCCTCGCGCGCGGAACTCGGCGAGGTTCTGCCCCTCCAGCTCAAGGGCGCCCGCGTAGTCGCCGGTCAGGAAGACGCCGAGCACGAGGGCCTGACGTGCCTTCGGGATCCCCTCTCGCGCGTCGGCGCTCGTGTACAGCTCGAGCGCGAGCGCCTCGTGCTCGCGCAAGCCATCCGGGTCGCTGCGGACCATGGAGATGAAGCCGAGGTCGTAGTGCGCGTCGGCGATGAGGACGGGGTCGCCTGTCTGCTCCGCGAGGGTCAGCCGCCGCTCGTAGGCGGTGCCTGACGCAGGGAAGTCATCGCCCCAGTACCCGAGTCCCCCGACGGCCGCCAGTGCATCGATATGGAGGCGAATGTCCGACGGCGGAGTCGCGAGGAGTCGATCGAGCGCCTCGCGACCCTCGCGCAGGCGGCCGCGCTGCTGAAACCAGCGCCAGATCGGCGCCGCGACGCGGAGCCCGGTGTCGAGATCGCCGGTCCGGAGTGCCCAGTCGATCGCCGCGCGGACGTTGTGCTGCTCCCGATCGAGGCGGCGGATCGAAGGCTGACCCTGCGGCCCGAGAATCCTCGACCCGGCTGCCTGGGTCAGCGTCGCGACGGCGGCCGCGTGGCGCGCCTCGATGCCAGGGCGCTCGCCCGTATCCTCCAGTCGCTCGAGAGCGTACTCCCGGAGCAGCGGGTGAAGGTCGAAGCGCGGTTCCGCGGTCGCGCCCTGCGCTGCGTCGGCGGCCTCGATCCGGACGAGGCTCTTGTCCGCGAGCGACTCGAGGCCCTCGAGGATGTCGATGCCGAGCGAGCCGTCCGGGTCGACAACCGGAAGCGCGAGGTCCGCCGTCCACCCGCCGGCGAAAACGCCGATCCGGCGGAAGAGCCGCCGCTCCGGCTCGGAGAGCAGGTCGTGGCTCCAGTCGATGGCGCCGCGCAGGGTCCGCTGACGCTCCGGCACGTCGCGCGAACCACCGGCCAGGTCGAGGCTCGTCGCGAGGCGCTCCAGGATGAGCGCCGGGCTCAGCAGGCGGACGCGGGCGGCGGCGAGCTCGATGGCAAGCGGCAGTCCGAACAGCCGGTCGCAGATCCGGCGAATGACCGCCGTGACTTCGTCGTCGAGCGCCATATCCGGCCGCAAAGCCGTCGCGCGTGCCGTGAACAGCGCCACGCCGGCGTCGAGGTCCAGCGGCGGGACGGGATGACCCCGCTCGCCCGAGATCCGGAGGAGCTCGCGGCTCGTGATCAGGAGCCGCACTGATGGCGCGCCGCGGACGACCGAGGCCACGATCTCGGCGCCCGGAGGAAGCAGCTGTTCGAGGTTGTCGAGCACGAGCAGCGTTTGCCGCTCGCGGAGGTGCTCGCGGAGCGCGCCGGCGAATGTTCGCTCCGGCGTCTCGCGCAGGCCGATGGTCATTGCCGTCGTGGGTTCCAGGAGGGCCACGTCCCGGACGGCGGCCAGGTCGATGAACCACGTCCCGTGCGGGAATCGATCCTTGACCTTCCCGGCGACGCCGAGCGCGAGCCGAGTCTTCCCGCTGCCGCCCGGCCCGGTGAGCGTGACGACGCGGTTGGCCTCGAGGATCGCCGATAGGCGGTCGATCTCCTCCTCGCGACCCACGAGAACGGTGACGTCGCCCGGCAGGTTCGACGGCGGATCGAGGGTGCGGAGGCGCCGCGAGTCGTCAGCGGCGCCCGGCACCACGAGCCGATGCAGCCGGCGTGGCTCCTCGAAGTCCTTGACGGCCCGGAGTCCGTCATCGACCAGCCGTACATCGCCCGCCTCGCCCGCGTCGCCGGGCAGTGATCCCGAGAGTCCTTCGACCAGTGTGTCGGACAGCACGATCTGGCCGCCGTTGCCGGCAGCGGCAATCCGCGCCGCGTAGTTCACGTCGATGCCGACGTAGTCCTCCGGGTCGCCCGCCACCCCGTGCCGCAGCCGGCCCTCGCCGAGGTGTAGGCCCATCCGCACCAGGATGGTGGCTCCATCGGGCCAGCCCTCAGCCGCAATGGCCCGCTGCGCATCGGCCGCCGCGCGAACCGCGGACGCCGGATCCGCGAAGGCGGCGAAGAACGCGTCGCCCTCGGTCTTGACCACGACCCCACCCGCGGTCTCGATCGACCGGCGGAGCAGCTGGTCATGGCGTGCGACCAGCGCGGACCAGTCCGAGGTCCCGACGGCTTGCTCGAGGCGCGTGGAACCCTCGATGTCCGTGAACAGGAAGGTGACGGCTGGTCCGGTCGGCAGTGCCATCGATGCCCGGCCATCTTGGCACTTCCCGGACATTGAAGAGGGCACCGGGGTGATCCCGATGCCCTCCTGCCCCGACGGGTTAGCGGATTGGGTCAGTCGTCGTTCTCGGCCTCGTCGTCGTCCGAGTCATCCTCGTCCGCTTCGTCGTCGTCCGAGTCATCTTCATCGGCTTCGTCGCCGTCATCCACGTCCTCGTCGGCGCTCTCGTCCTGCGAGTCGTCGCCCTGGGCGTCCTCGTCGACATCCGACTCGTTGGTGTCGACCTCGTCGACCTCGTCGACCTCATCGACCTCGTCGACCTCGGCCTCGTCCGCCTCGTCCGCATCCGCCGAGTCCTCGAGCGCCTGGTGTCGAAGGACGAAGGTCCCGAGGAGGGCCGCCGCGTGATGGGTCGCGCCGTTCGCGGAGTGGGTGTCGTTGCGGGCCATCGCCGGCCCGATCGCCAGCGTCAGGAGGCCCGCGACGGCCAGGAGGACCGAGAAGATGCGGCCGTGCCGGCGTCGTGGCGTTCGCTCGAAGCCGGGCATTCGCTCGTCGCGTGGGGTTCGTTCAGTGACCATCTGGGCTGCTCCTCGAATTGGATGAGTGCTGGAGCCAGAATTGTGCGCCTGGGGGCGCCCGATCGGCCCTGAGAAATTCGTTCCTCGCGCCACGCCTTCGGGTCAGTGCAGCGCCGCAACGGGGGGGTCTTCCGGCGCGATGGGGCGCGGCTAGCCGGTGATCGAGGCCCGTTGCCGGTCGCGCCACTCGACGGTTGGTTGCACGTTGTTGAACGTGTAGACGTGGAAGCCGAGGATGCCGGCGGCGGGGTCGGCGATCAGCGGCGCGAGCTTCTCGACCAGGCTCGTGGGGCGGTAGATGCCGCCGGAGCGAAGGAGCTCGCCGACGAACCGAACGTTCTTGGTGATGAACTTGCTCGCGTCCTTGACGCCGATGCGAGCGCTGATCGAGAGCAGCTTCGGGATCTCCGCGACTCCCGGCAGCCCGATCTTGACCGGCAGCGTGTTGCCCTCGGCGCGGCGCGCGGCGACGAACGCGCCGATCGCCTTCGGGTCGAAGCACAGCTGCGTGGTCATGTACTGGACGAGCGGAGCCTTGTCGCGGAGCGCCTGGAGCAGCGCGTCGTCCGGGATGTCCGGGTGGCCCTGCGGGTAGCAAGGGACGCCAACGTCAGCTGGCTGCTTGCCGAGGTCCGCCATTGCGCGGATGAGTGAGAGGCCATCGAGGAACTCGCCCGGCTGGTCCGCGTCGCCACCGACGACGAATGCGCGATCAATGCCTTCGTCGGCCAGGCGCGAGAGCAGCTCGGCGAGGTGCGCGCGGTCGCGGATCATCCGGGCCGAGAGGTGTGGGATCGCGCGCAAGCCAGCCTTCTCCAGCTCGATCGTAAGCTCGATGGTGGCCTCGATGCCCTTGCCCGGCGACGCCGTCACGGACACCGTGGCGCCGCGCGGCAATGCCGCCGCCTGCTCGCGGGCGTTCTTGAGCGGGATCAACTCGAAGGTGGGGTCCGCGAGCACGCGCTCGAGTGCCTCGCGATCACCTGCTTCGAGCCCCATCAGTCGGCTGCTCCCCTGAGCGCGCGGCGACACCATTCCGACGAGTCAGACTGCCAGACGTCAGCGTCCGTAGCACGGGGCGGACTCATGAGCCGCGCCTGAGCCCCTCCGGCGTGGGCTCGTGCGTGATGGCGCGACGCGAGGCTGCCAGCCGCTGCGTGGGATGCCATTTGGCGAACCCCAGGGCGAGAATCGCGCCTCGTGCTCCGACCAGTGACGTCTGGCGATCTGCGGCGGCTGCAACCTGCCACACGCCATCCCGATTGGCATCTGGCACCTTGCCAGCGGCCATCAGACGTCCGAGTCGGGGAAGGCCGCCTTGCGGCGGGCGACGTACTCCAGGAGCGCCTCATCGATGCCGGGGTCGAGCGGCGGCGCCTCGTACTCCGCGAGCATCCGCTTCCAGATCTTGTTCGCGCGCTGGGGCGATTCGAGTGCCCCGTCCTCCAGCCACTGTTCGAACGAGTTGTTGTCGGCGGTCTCCGATCGATAGAACGCGTTCTCGAAGTTGGCGAGCGTGTGCGAGTTGCCGAGGAAGTGCATGCCCGGGCCGTTCTCGCACCGCGTTTGTTGACGTCCAGAACGTCTACATGAACGAGAGCATCGTCACCTACTTCTACAACTACGACTTCACGCAGCGCGCCGCGTTCA
>JANLSG010000016.1:0-10416 GCA_031362295.1 Chloroflexota bacterium | reverse complement strand
GATCATCGAGCGGCTCAAGCGCAAGTTCGGCGCCGCGATCGTGACCCATGCGCCGCGCGTGGCGTACCGAGAATCCATCCGCGGCAGCACGAAGGCCCACGGTCGCTACAAGAAGCAGACCGGCGGGCACGGCATGTTCGGTGACGTGTGGATCGAGATCGAGCCCAATCCCGGCGGCGGTGTGGAGTTCGCGGAGAAGGTGGTCGGGGGCTCCGTGCCGCGGAACTTCTTCCCCGGCGTGGAGAAGGGCATCCGCGAGACCGCCGCGGAGGGCGTCTTCGCCGGCTATCCCCTGTCCGACTTCAAGGCGACGCTGTACGACGGCTCGTTCCACACGGTGGACTCGAACGAGCTGTCCTTCAAGATCGCGGCGTCGATGGCGCTCAAGGACGGCATCCTCGCCGCCAAGCCGGTCCTCCTCGAGCCGATCATGACCGTGGCGATCCGCGTCCCCGAGGCGTACATGGGCGAGGTCAACCGCGACCTGAACGGGCGGCGCGGGCGAGTGCTGGGCATGGACACCAAGGACGGGATGCAGGTCATCAACGCTCACGTGCCGGCGTCTGAGCTGTTCACCTACGCCACGGAGCTGAAGTCGATCACCGGGGGCCGCGGGACCTTCACGTCAACCCTGGATCGCTACGACGAGATGCCGGCGCACCTCGCGGACAAGGTGGTCGCGGAGCATCGCAAGGACCGTGAGGCCGAATCCTCCGGTCACTGAGCCGGCAACCAACCCCGCCCGCCACGAGCGACACGCGACAACGAAAGGCGGTTCCGTGCCCAAGACGACCCCGGTCACCTTCGCCTCGCCGACCAAGCCCGCCGGCTGGACGTGGGAAGCCACGAACTCCGAGGTTGCCGCACGCTACGGCCTGCCGATCGAGCAGGTCGTCCGCTTCGACCAGAACACGGCGCCCAACCCACCCGGTCGAGTGCTGGAGGTGCTGGCCGCCGGGAACTTCGAGGTCGCACTGTCCGAGTACCCGCCGTCCGACTACGGCCGGCTGATCGACGCCGCGGCCGCCCGCTACGAGGTGAGCCGCGATGAGGTCCTGGTGGGCGCCGGCGCGGACGAGATCCTCGACCTCGCCGCCAAGACGTTCATCCCCCACGGCGGCGCGGCCCTCGTGCCGATCCCGACCTATCCGATGTACGCGATCCTGACCGAGCAGCGCGGCGCGCAGGTGGTCCGCGTGCCCCGTCGGCCGCTCGCTTCCGGGTTCGCGTTGGACGTGGACGCAATTCGCGCGGCCGTCCGTGCCGCCGAGCCGGCGATCAACCTCATCTGGCTTTGCAACCCGAACAACCCGACTGCGACCGTGGAGCCCGCGGGCGCGATCGAATCGCTGCTCGCGGGCCTGCTCGATGACGCGGCCGCCGACGCCCGGCAGGCGCCGGTCGTGCTCCTCGACGAGGCGTACGTGGAGTTCGGCGGCGAGAGCGAGCTGCCGCTGCGCGAGCGCTACCCGCGGCTCGTCGTGGCCCGGACCATGAGCAAGGCGTACGCGATCGCGGGCCTCCGCGTCGGCTTCGCCATCGCCCGGCCGGAGCTCATCGACGAGATCTCCACGTACCGGCCGCCGGGCTCGGTCTCGATCGTGTCCGTGGACGTGGCGGCGGCACTGCTCCCCGAGCACGCGACCATGCGCACCCGCGTGGCGGACGTGCTCACGGAGCGGGCGCGATTCGCCGAGGGCCTGGCCGCAGCGGGCTGGAACGTCCACCCTTCGTCGACGAACTTCGTGCTCGTGAGCTTCGCCGACCCGGCCGCGGCCGACGTCGTTGCGGAGGAGCTCCTCAAGCGCGGCCTCATCCCGCGAACGTTCCCGTCCGGGCACCCGCTGGACCACTGCCTTCGGCTCACCGTGCGCAATCGCGAGCAGGACGACCGCCTGATCGCGGCGGCGAAGGAGATCCAGCTCCCGGCCTGATCGGCGCCGCACTCCGCTCGGCTGGCTCACCGGGCTGCATGCCTGTATGCGGACCGGCCATCGACCGGGCAATGATCGCGGCACGATCATTTCTGGCACTTCGAAGGGGATTTGCCCCGAATCAGGACGACGCAGCGGCTCCGTGCTGCTTGTTGGGGCCGCTCACGTGCGCGGTTACGCACGGGCCAAGGGCGCTGCCGAGCTCCGCACCACCCTTGGCCGATGAAATCCCCGCCAAAGCCTCAGAAATGATCATCCCGTGAGCATGCGAACGCCTATGTAGCGCGCTGCAGAGGCTCAGGTCGCGCGGCGACCCACCCGGACGCGACGCTTGCCGAGGCGGACCACGTACCACTCTCCCGCGATTGGGTTCGGCAGTGCCTCGGCGGAGTCGGTGAGGCGTCGGTCGTTGATCGTGACGCCGCCATTTGCGATCGCGCGGCGCGCCTCACCGTTCGACGTGAATGACTTCGTCTCGACGAGGAATTGCACGACGCCCGTCCCATCCTGGGCGAGGAAGTCGAACCCGTCGGCGGCGCGATGGAGCGTCTCGAGGATCGCGGGATCCACGATGGGCGAGCCGGAGAATGCCGCCTCGGACGCGGCGATGGCCCGGGAGGCGGTCTCGGCGCCGTGGACGCGGGTTGTCAGGTCGAGCGCGAGCGCGCGCTGCGCCTCGCGCCGCTCGGGATGCTCCGCCATCGCCGTCTCGAGCGCGCCGATCACGGCGGGCGGGAACAACGTGAACCAGCGCAGGTAGGTGGGGACGTCGCGGTCGTCGGTGTTCAGCCAGTGCTGGTAGAAGGCGTAGGGCGACGTGCCATCCGGGTGCAACCAGACGGAATCGCCCGTCTCGGACTTGCCGAACTTCGCGCCCGAGGGGTTTAGCAGCAGCGGGTAGGCCATCGCGAAGGCGTTCGGGGAGCCATCGGGGCGCTGGTCAGACGTGCGCCGGATGAGCTCCAGGCCCGCGGTGATGTTGCCCCACTGGTCCGCGCCGCCCATCTGCAGCTCGCAGTCGAGGGAGCGGAAGAGGTGCTGGAAGTCCGTCGCCTGGATGAGCATGTAGCTGAACTCGGTGAACGAGAGACCGGAGTCGAGGCGAACCTGGACCGAGTCCTTCGCGAGCATGTACGGGATCGTGAAGTGCTTGCCGACGTCACGAAGGAAGTCGAGCAGCTGGATCTTCTCCAGCCAGTCCAGGTTGTTGGCCATCAGGGCCGCCTGCGGGCCGGAGAAGTCGAGGAAGCGCTCCAGCTGTGGCCGCATGGAGGCCACGTTCGCGGCGAGCTTCTCGCGCGATAGCAGGTTGCGCTCGGAGGACTTGCCGGACGGGTCGCCGATCATCCCGGTCCCGCCGCCAACAAGGGCGATTGGTCGCCCCCCATGGCGCTGGAGCTGGAGCAGCCCGAAGATGGGCACGAGGTGGCCGATGTGCAGCCACGGACCGGACGGATCGAAGCCGATGTAGGCCGTGATCTCGCGGTTCGAGGCGAGCCGCGCCTCGAGCCCGTCGGAGGCCGCGTGGAACATCCCGCGCCAGCGGAGCTCCGGAATGAGCCCGCCAAGGCCGGGATCGAACGACGGCGTCACCGCATCGGGCGTCACAGGATCGGGACGAGAGCCGTCGACAGCGCGACCCGATGGGGGAAAAGGGCCCTCACGGACCCTATGGTATCGTCGCCGCCACATGCAGACAGCCCTCCAGAGGCGTCAGCGTCACCGCCGCAACGGTGCCGCGAGGCGCGGACGAGGAGGTGGCTCCGCCAGACGCGCGGCGCTCGCCATCCCGCTCCTTCTCTTCTCCAGCTTCCTCGTCCTCGGTGGCGTCGGCTTCATCGGGACCGTCAGTGCGTACGCGTACTACAGCAACGGCCTGCCCGACCCCCTGACCCTCTTCAACTCCATCCCGTTCGAGCAGCCCTCGATCGTCTACGACCGCACGGGCAACACGGAGCTCGCGCGGTTCGGCGTCCTCCGGCGCGAGCTCGTCGGGTTCAACGACATCCCGGGCGAGATGATCGACGCCACGACCGCGGTCGAGGACAAGGACTTCTGGACGAACCCCGGCTTCGACATCGGCGCCGTGGTATCCGCCGGCCTCGACACCCTCTCCGGCAAGCCTCGTGGTGCCTCCACGATCACCCAGCAGCTCGTGCGCGCGCGCCTGCTGCCCGCCGACGCCTTCTCGGGCTCGGTCTACGACCGCAAGATCCGCGAGATCATCCAGTCGATCCGGCTGACCCAGGCGCTGCCGCCGGGCGAGGACGGCAAGAAGAAGATCATGGAGGCATACCTCAACCAGAACTTCTACGGGAACCAGAGCTACGGCGTGAAGGCCGCGGCCATCGGGTACTTCGGCAAAGACCTGAACAAGCTCACCCTCGCCCAGTTCGCCGTCCTTGCCGCGATCCCGCAGTCGCCGACCAAGTTTGACCTCGCGCGCAACGCGGTCCGCGAGTGCAAGGTCCCGGTCGAGGAGGGCGCCGAGTGCCCCGCCGACCAGCGGCAGCTGGTCGTGCCCCAGGACTCGGAGGTCGTCATTCGCCGGAACCACGTCCTCGAGCTGATGAAGGACCCGCTGCGCAGCGTGCTGTCCGGTGCCAAGCACACGACGGCCGAGTACGACGCGGCGATGAACGAGCCGCTGATCCTCACGCCGCTGGAGGTGGCGCCTATGAAGGCGCCGCACTTCGTCTGGCAGGTGCGCGACCAGCTTGGCGCCCTCCTCTGCGGCGAGGACAGCGCGGACACGTGCGAGGCCGTGGACACGGGTGGCTACCAGATCACCACCAGCCTCGACTGGAAGATGCAGCAGACCGTCGAGAAGTGGATGTACGCCGCGACCCGGGTCACCCACATCAAGAACCCCACGCCGGTCTGGAAGGCGCTGGGCATCCCGACCGCGGATCAGACCTGGCTAAAGGGTCTGAAGACCGCCAACATCCATAACGGCGCGGCGGGGATCATGGACTACCGGACGGGCCAGGTGCTCGCCTACACCGGCAGCGGCGACTACTACGGCTCCGCGACCGCCAAGGACGGAAAGCCGTGCCCGAAGAAAGAGGACTGCGTGTTCGAGCCGCAGTTCGACGTCTACGTCAAAGGCTGGCGTCAGCCGGGTTCGGCCATCAAGCCGTTGAACTACGTCATCGGGATCGAGGACCACACGCTGACCGCGGGCACGATGTTCATGGACGTCGTGACCGACTTCGGCACGAAGGGCGCGAAGTTCCTGCCGCAGCAGTCGGACGGGGCGGAGCGAGGCCCGGTCCGCCTGCGGAGCGCGCTCCAGTTCTCGCTGAACATCCCGTCCATCAAGGCCGGCATCATCCAGGGCGTCGACCACGTCTTCAATCGCGAGAAGGACTTGGGCATGGTCTTCAAGCCCGGCCTCACGCCGGTCGTGTCGCAGTCCGTGGGCACGCTGGAGAGCCACCCGATCGACCTCCTCGGCGCGTACGGCGCGATCGCGAACGGCGGCGTGCTGATGCCTCGCCAGATGATCCTCGAGGTTCGCGACAAGGACGGCAAGGTCATCTACCCGGTCGAGGGCGACAAGCCGGTCGGCAAGCGCGTCGTGAGCACGCAGGCCGCCTACATCATCTCCGACATCCTCCAGGGCAACACGATCAAGTCGATCAACCCGATCTGGGGGCGCTGGCAGATCCTCGAGAAGACAGCTGACGGCTCCGTCCGCCGCCCAACCGCCTACAAGACCGGTACCACGGACGATCGCAAGGACGTGCTCGCGTACGGGTACCTCGCGCCGCCGGACGATCCCAGCGCCCAGGGCCTCGTCGTTGGCGTGTGGATGGGCAACTCCAATAGCACGCCCAACCTCCATCGGCTGTCGTTCGAGTCCTCGGCGCCGACGTGGTCGCGGATCCTGACCGAGGTCAGCCAGGACCTCCCGATCGCGAAGTTCAAGAAGCCAAGCGGGATCGTCGAGGTGAGCATCGACGCGTTCAGCGGGCTGCTCCCGGGCTCCGGCACCGTGAAGACGGTCAAGGAGATCTTCATCAAGGGCACGCAGCCCACCCGCAAGGACAACCTGCACGTCTCCGCCCAGATCGATGAGGCCACGGGCCTCCTGTGGCAGGACGGCTGCACCGGCCCGATGTCGACCAAGACGTTCCTCGACTTCAGCCAGGCCGAGGAGCGCTTCCCGCAGTGGCAGCCGTTCACGCAGGAGTGGGCGCAGCGCGCGGCGAAGGGAACGGGCGTCGTCGGCGGCCCGAAGAGGACGCGCACCAGCTACTTCTACAACGGCAGCTTCCATCCCTTCGGCGCGACGTGGGGCGGCCCGTTCAAGCCCACGGACGTCTGCCAGCCGCTCACGTTCTGCCCGCCGGGCGGTGGTCCACCCACCCCCGTGCCGTCGGTCATCATCCCGTGCATCCCGGAGCCAACGCAGACCAACGGCAATCCGCACACGCCCAACCCGTCCGGCCCGCAGCCCACCAAGCCGGGTGGCCCGAAGACGCCGGCACCATCGGTCATCCCGCTGCCCTCGCTGGGGGCAGTAGGACCGATCGGGCTGCTGCCGCTCGCTCTGTTCCCGATCCTGGCGCCGCTGCTCGCGATGCTGTTCGGGCGCAGGTTCAAGCCACTCCGGCCCAGTCGGCGGCGGCGCTAGCCCACCTCGACGACGGTCACCCCGTCGCCGCCTTCGCCCCGCTCCCCCGCCCTCGCTGACTTCACCAACGGGTGCGCGGCCGCGTCCGATCGGACCGCATCCCGCAGCGCTCCTGTCCCAAGGCCATGGATCACGGTGACCTTGGCAAGGCCCGCGAGCGACGCGTCCTCCAGGTAGGACTCAAGCGCGGCGAGGGCCTCCTCCACCCGCGCGCCCCGCAGGTCCAGCGACATCGGCACGTTGCGCGAGCGCGAGAGGCGGAGCTCGGCGACATTCGTGCCGCCAGAGGCGGCGGCGCCCGCGGTAGCGGCGGCGCTGGCCGCGGCCCCGGCCTCCCCGATCGGCTCCAGGTCGTCGATCTCCACGCTGATCCGCATCGCGCCCGCCTCGAGGGTCGCCCGGCGCTTGGAGCGGTCCAGCTCCGTGATCCGGCCCGTCCAGCCGCCGGAGCGGCTGCGCGCCTCGTCGCCGACGGACCACGCGGTGGCCTGGGCGCCCGGGAGAGCAGCTGGCCGCGCGGAGGCACGTGCCCTGGCCGGCACCGGCGCGCGGGACAGCCTGTCCTCGGCGCGCTCCAGGACCGTGTCGATCGCGGGTGCGGTGAGCTGGCCGCGCTCCAACGCGACCCGCGCCGTCTCCAGCTCCGAGCGGAGGTCGCCGACAAGGCGCTCGGCCTCCTCGCGGGCGCGACGTTCCGTGTCCGCGCGCGATTGCTGCGCCTTGCGGCGCTCGTCCGCTGCGGCCCGGAGCGCCTCTCCCGCGCGCAGCTCTGCTTCCCTCGCGCGGTCCTTCGAATCGGCCGTCTCCCCCTCCACCTCGGCGATCCGGGCGAGGGTCGCCTCGAACGTTCGCTGCGTCTCGCTCAACCGTGATCGGGCGTCGGTCACGAGCGCGTCGGGCAGGCCAAGGCGAGCAGCGATCTCGAAGGCCTGGGAGCGGCCGGGCAGACCGATGGTGAGCCGGTAGGTGGGGCTGAGCGTCTCGATGTCGAACTCGACCGAGGCATTCATCGCGCCAGCGGTCGTGTGCGCGTAGGCCTTGAGCTCCGCGTAGTGGGTGGTGGCGGCGACGAGGGCGCCCGCCTTGATGAAGTGGTCGAGCAGCGCCTGGGCGAGCGCGGAGCCTTCCGTCGGGTCCGTGCCGGCGCCCAGCTCGTCGAGCAGCACGAGCGTGCCGGGACCAGCCGCGGCGGCGATGCGGATGATCGAGCGCATGTGGCCGGAGAACGTCGACAGCGACTGGGCGATCGACTGCTCGTCGCCGATGTCCGCGAAGATGTCGTGGAAGACCGGCAGGCGGCTCCCGGGCGCGGCCGGGACGTGCAGGCCGGCCTGGTGCATGAGCGCGAGCAAGCCCAGCGTGCGCAGCGTCACGGTCTTACCGCCCGTGTTCGGGCCGGTGACCACGAGCGCGCTGAACCCATCGCCGAGGCGCACGTCGATGGGGACCACGCGACCGCTCAGGCCGGGATGCCGCGCGGAGTACAGGTACACCTCCGCCCGCTTGGCGGTCTCGGCGCGGGATGCGCCCATCTCGCCGGCCAGCTGCGCCTTGGCGGCCCAGAAGTCGAACCGGGCGAGGGCGCCGAGCGTCTCCCGCAACGGGCCGGCGTTCGCACCCACGAGTGCGGAGAGTTCATCGAGGATCCTTTCGACCTCCTCCCGCTCCGCGACCTGCGCCTCGCGCCAGGTATTGCCGAGCTCGACCACGACCAGCGGCTCGATGAACAGTGTCTGCCCGCTCCCCGACGCGTCGTGGACGATCCCCTTGACGCGGCTCTTGGCGTCGGCGCGCACGGGCACGACGTAGCGCCCGTTTCGAAGCGTGATGATCGGCTCCTGGAGCGCGCTGCCGAGCTCGGACGCGACGAGCGAATCCAGACGGCGCCGGAGGCGATCGAAGGCGACGCGAACGGCAGCGCGCAGGCCGCCGAGGCGCGGCGAGGCGGTGTCGAGCAGCTCTCCCGCGGGATCGAACGAGCGCGCGAGGGTGGAGGTGATCGCCGGCAGAGGGTGGAGCTGGCGGCCCAGCTCGCGCTGGAGCGGCCGGCGCGGGTCGGCGAGGTGCGGCTTCAGGGCCGCCGCGGCGTCGAGCGTCGACCAGACGTCGAGGAACTGCTGCGGATCGAGCCGGCCGCCGCGGGCTGCTCGCTCGATGGCGGGCCCGATGTCGCGCGACCCCGCGATTCCCACGCCGGCGCGCTCCTCGATCAGCCCACGCGCCTCGTCGGTCTCGTCGAGGCCGCGCGCGACGAGCACGGGATCGGATTCCGGCGCGAGGAGCTCGGCGAGGCGTTGGCTTGGGCCAAACGACGTCTTCTCGGCGAGGCGGCCCCGGACGAGCGGAAACTCGAGCAGCTCGATCGAGCGCGGGTCCATGTTCGTCAGGCGATCGAGAGGGCTTGACTACCGGCGTCGATGAAGCGCCACGCGTGGCTGCGCCACGGTTCGGCCGCGTAGCCGATGCCGATCCGGGCGGTCTGCGTGATGCGGGCCGGCGGCTCGGTCGCGTCGGCGGGCTCGATCCGCACGGACGATGTCGGATCCAGCAGGTCCACGCCCGTTTTCTCGCGGTCGATGCCGAACGCCGCGGCGACGAGGCCGGGTCCCGCCGCGAGCCGCGCCGGAGCGAGGTCGCCGATCCTTGCTTCCGCACGCGCTCGAGCCTCGCTCGTCCGTGCGCGTCGGAGGGCATGGGCGAGCCGCGCGGCACGCATGGCGGCGACGCCGGCAACCGGATCGACGGCGCGAATCAGCACGGCCGCGGCGCGACCTTCGGGCTCCGTGACCAAGTTCAGGCACTCGTGCATCCCGTAGACAAGGTACACGTAGGCGATCCCCGGGGGCCCGAACATGACCGCGTTGCGGCTCGTGCGACCAAAGCGCGCGTGGGACGCCTGGTCGTCCTCGCCGATGTACGCCTCGACCTCGACGATTCGACCAACCCGGGTTCCTGCCCCAGCCTCGCCTTCGCGCACGAGACGCGCGCCGATCAGGGCGCGCGCGGCGGCGAGTGTGGGTCCAGCGAGAATCTCGCGCCCGAGCGTGGCGCGCGCCGAAATGCCGACCTGGATCAGCGGCGCGCGAGCAGCGCGTTCGCGGCGTTCGCGAACGTCTGGCGGACGTCCAGCGGGAAGAGCACGCCGATGATGGCCAGGATGAACGGGATCACGTTGTCCCGGAGGACCTGGGCGATGAGCGTCGGATCCAGCCACTGGTGCAGGCTGCGCAGCAAGCCGAACTCGCCGAGCCCCGGCTTCTCCCTGAAGGCGTCCTGGGTGTAGTACGGGTCCGTGATCAGGAGTATCGCGATCAGGATGAGGAAGCCCTCGAACACGCCGAGCAGGCCGCCGAGGATTTCGTCCAGCACCGGGTACTTGTTGAACAGCGGAGCGGGACGGTACGTGATCTGGATGCCGATGCTGAGCGCGACCGCGGCCGCCACGAACACGGCGCCGAAGCCGACCATGTAGCTGTACTCGGGCGAGATCGTCGTCCACTGGTTGGCGAGGTACGAACCAAGTGACTGGCGGAGCTGGGCGCCGAGGATCAGCGAGAAGATGATCGCGGCAATGCCGAGCAGCCGGCGAATGACCCCCTGCGCGTAGCCGACGATGAACATCGCCAGCAGCGCCAGGAAGATCACCAGGTCGAAGGGCTGGAGACGTTCCACGGCGGGACTGTAGCAGGCTCAGGAGCGGATTCGTGCTCCCACGTCGTTCGCCAACGTCCCGCTGATCGTACCGATCGCCCCGTCCACCTCCGCATCCGAGAGCGCGCGGTCCGCCGCGCCGAACCGCAGCCGGAAGGTCAGGCTCCGCTCGTCGGGGCCCAGCGGGTGTCC
>JANLSG010000006.1:0-3339 GCA_031362295.1 Chloroflexota bacterium | reverse complement strand
ACAGTCGACCAGGTCCCACGCGTAGGGACAGTTCGCGGCCGCGGGAAACGCGCCGACACGCTCCATCAGCTGGGCATTCTCCGGTGCAAAGGCGGGGCCGCGCGAAAGGTAGTACTCCCTCCCGGTCGTCGCGACCCGGAGGCCCGTCTCGCCACCCGCCCAGCAACTGTCGACGCCCGTCAGCAGCTGGACACGCACGAAACTCGATGGCGAGTCGCAGCCGAGCAGGCACAGCGCGAGCGCAAGCGATCCGGCAATCCGACCCATGCGACCCCCAGTTCGGATCAGTCGCCGGACGCTAGCACCCGCGCTCCAGCCGGTCGATGCGTGGTATCCCTCAGTTGAGCCGGTGCGTAAACTTGCGCGCGGTCACGTCCCCGTAGCTCAGTGGACTAGAGCGGCTGCCTTCTAAGCAGCGGGTCGCAGGTTCGAATCCTGCCGGGGACGCCATTGTCTCGAGTCGCGACATCGGTGACACATGAGTCGCGTCATCGGCGACACCTGTGATCAGCGTGTGTTGCGCCAGTAGCCCTTGTCGGGCTCGATGCGGTGGGTCGAGAGGATCTCGCCGGTGTCGAGGGCGACGACCGTGACCGCGTTCTCGTCGACGATGGCGAGGACGCGGCGTCGGGCGTGGGCCGCGCCGACGTTGAGGTGGTAGAGGCGGCCGCCCCGCCGCAGGGTGATGGCCCCCTTGCTGTCGGTGACGTCGTAGCGGAGCCGGAAGTGGCCTCTGCCGCCGGGGCCCGACGGCAGGGCCTTCGGCGTCGCCCGGTACGCCTCGCTCGGCGTCTTGCGGCCGATCGCTCGGTGCGGCCGCTGCTCGTTGTAGACCTCACGGAAGGCGTCGAGCTGATCCCGTGCTCAGCCGCCGCGGCGGTGACGGACAGATGCGCTGCGACGACCTTGAGGACGGCCACTCGATGCTTCGACATAGGAGGGACTGTCACGTATGTCCCGACTCACCTGTCGCCTATCAGGTGTCACCTATGTCGTGGACTCAGACACTGCCGGGGACGCCATATCAGCCACTGGCAGCGCCGAATGCCGAGGCACGTTCCCAAGGGAACGCCGGTCGGCGGCGGGTTCGCCTGCACCTTCTTCATCATGCGCATCGATCGGCGCGGTCGCAATAGACTTTAAACATGGTTCTGGAGCGAGACGTGCGGCTGGAGGACGGCCGCACGCTGCGGGTATTCGACACTGGCGCGGCTGCGGCGGATGCGTTCGCGGTGTTCTGGCACCACGGATCGCCACAGACGGGCGCCCTCCTCGAGCCGCTCGTGTCGGCAGCAGCGGTTCGGGCCATCCGGCTTGTGTCGTACGGCCGGCCCGGGTACGGTGAGTCGAGCCCTCGGCCGGGGAGGGATGTGGCATCCGCGGCGGCCGATGTGGCGCAGATCGCCGACGCGTTCGGCATCGCCGACTTCGCCGTGATGGGCGCATCGGGCGGTGGTCCGCACGCCCTGGCCTGCGCTGCACTTCTCCCGGATCGAGTGTCGGGCGTGGTCTGTCTGGCAGGCCTGGCTCCCTTCACCGAGGACTTCGATTGGTACGCCGACATGGCCTCCCCCGGAGGGCTGCACGCGGCCGCCGCCGGGCGAGAAGCACGCGAGGAATACGCAGCATCTGACGAGTTCGATCCCAGCAGCTTCACCCCGGCTGATTGGGCGGCATTGTCGGGTGTCTGGTCATCACTGGGTGCGGATGCTGGCCGGGCCAACGACGCCGGTTCCGACGGGTTGATCGACGATGACATCGCCTTCGTCTCTCCATGGGGCTTAGACCTGATGCAGATCACGGCGCCCGTCCTGCTTGTCCAGGGGGGTCAGGATCGAGTCGTGCCGCCCGCGCACGCCGAATGGTTGCTGCGCACCTGTCGACGGTCGCAGCTTTGGCTGCGGCCCGACGACGGCCACATCTCGATCCTCGATTCCTGTCCCGTGTCGATGGACTGGCTCCGCGCGAACAACGAGCGGCACAAGTAAGGTCGCCGCGCAAGGACCCGTCCCTCATCCGAGGTGCCTCGCCGCGGCCGCGAGCCACTTGTCGCGGCCCTCGACGAGCAGGCTGTAGGTTGTCAGCGCCCGTCCAACATCTGCCGGGGACGCCAGCCAACGTCAGACCGCGCGCGGCCGGACCTTCGCCGACGTGCGTGGCCGCACCCACGATTCGGGCACATCGGTGACGACCTCGCCGCGATGCCGCTGCACGACGTCGTCGAACACGTCGCGGCGATTGCACCGGAACCGGCCAGCGAGGACGGCACGGAGTCCGCGACGCGAGCGCTCGCCACCGCCTTCGGCCACGGCGACGTCGGTGCCCTTCATGTCGAGACGCGCCCGCAATTCCGATTCTGCATTCGCGGCATCGTGCAGATTCGGGAACGCGGCCGCCATGACATGCATCTCCGGCAGTTCATCCATGCCCCAAGCGTGAACCATGGGCCGGTAGGCGCGCGGTCCGTCGAACGGCCGTGCGGTGACAGGCGCGTGCCAAGGGCATTGCGAACGATGCGATATGTGGCATGGGCTCGGCCGCGCGCATCGTCTCGGACCTCGCCTCGTGGTGGCCTTAGCGCTTCGCTAGGCCTCGGGTTTCGCCTCGGCGGCGCCCACGCGCGCGACAAGTCGCCCAGCTGTCGTGCCCTGGACGAACAGCGTGAACAGCACGACGCCGAAGGTGATCTCCTGGAGCAGAGCGCGCTCCGGGAAGTCGGCGGGGAGCGAGAGGGCCATCGCGACCGCGACCGCGCCTCGAAGGCCGGCCCAGAACATGACGTGCAGCCAGCTGAGCGGCACCGCCGTCGCGGGTCGACGGTTGCGTACGAGTCGCGCCGCGCCCCCGAGCAGTCCGTAGACCACGACAGCACGACCGATGAGGATCGCCACGAGCCCCCAGATGATCGACGGCAGCGCGCCGAGCAGGTCGCTGAACGAAATCGCGAGCCCCACCAGCAGGAACGCGAACGCGGTGAGCAGGAACGCAATGAACTCCCAGACCGTATCGAGCGCCTCCAGCGCGCGCCGGCTGAGCCCGACGGACCGCCCGTAGGTCCCGATCACGACACCCGCGACGACCGTCGCGATGATCCCGGACTGGTGCAGCCCGTCGGTCAGAAGGTACGTGCCGTAGGCGGCGGCGAGCGAGATCGTGAGCTCAATCGAGAGGTCGTCGATCAGCTTCATGAGACGCGACGCCAGCCAGCCCACCGCGACGCCGATCGCGACGCTGCTGACGACGGTGATCGCGACGGTCGCCGCCGTCTCGCTGAGCGTCACCGGTCCTTTCACGGCGTTCACCGTCACGACGAAGAGGACGATCGCGGTGCCGTCGTTG
>JANLSG010000316.1:0-1660 GCA_031362295.1 Chloroflexota bacterium | reverse complement strand
ATTGGATCAATCAGCGAATTTATCAGCGTGCTCTTTCCCACGCCGGCGTTCCCGAGGAAGCAGATTGGCAACTCACGCCGGTCTCCTTCCATTCCTGCCTTGGCATCTCCGAGGATGCGGCCGATGGTCTCGAGTCGTCCGGGATCGAGCTCTCGAAAGAGCGCATTGCCCGTAGGGACCCCGAATGGGAAAATCGATCGAGTCCCGTTAGGAATGGATCTCGGGGGATCGACAGAACGCGGCCTGACGTGATCTACGTTCGCGGTGGACGTGGAGAAGTCGGTTCGGCAGAAGTGGCGCCAGTTGGAGGCAACCATGGATGAACGCGCGCGTCGGCTATGGGCCGGCACCGAGGCTGGCGCGATCGGCTACGGTGGCGTGGCCGCGGTGGCGCGCGCGACCGGCTTGGCGATCAGCACGGTGCGGAAGGGACGGGACGAGGCGCGGGCGGGTGCGCGACCCGGGGATGTCATCCGGGTCCGGCGCACCACCGGCAAGCGGCCGCTTGAGGTTCTGCGGCCAGACGTGTGGCCGGCGCTCGAGAAGCTCGTCGACCCGGTGACCCGCGGTGACCCCGAGTCGCCGCTGCGCTGGACGTGCAAGAGCACGCTCGCGTTGTCCAACGAGCTGTTCGAGCAAGGCATCCGGATCAGTGACCGGACCGTCGCCAAACTGCTCCGCGACCACGGCTACAGCCTCCAGGCACCGAACAAGTCGGTCGAGGGCGCTCAGCATCCGGACCGCAACGCGCAGTTCGAGCACATCAACGCCAAGGCGCAGGGCTGCATCGATCGGGGCGTTCCGTTCATCTCCGTCGACACCAAGAAGAAGGAGCTGGTCGGCAACTTCAAGAACGCCGGCCAGGAATGGCAGCCTCAGGGAACGCCCGAACTGGTCGACGTCCATGACTTCCCCAGCGACGCCGTCGGCAAGGCGATCCCGTACGGCGTCTTCGACGTCGCCGCCAACGACGGCTTCGTGAACGTCGGCACCGACCACGACACGCCGGCGTTCGCCGTGATCTCGATCGAGACCTGGTGGAAGCGGATCGGGTCGAAGCGGTATCCCGATGCGCGCGAGCTCTTCATCACCGCCGACGCGGGCGGCAGCAACGGCTACCGATCGCGCGTTTGGAAGGCCGAGCTTCAGCGGCTCGCCGACGAGATCGACATCTCGATCCACGTCAGCCACTTTCCACCGGGCACGAGCAAGTGGAACAAGATCGAGCACCGACTGTTCTCGTTCATCACGATGAACTGGCGCGGCCGCCCGCTGCGTTCGTTCGAGACGGTGGTGAACCTCATCGGCAACACCACGAATCGCGGCGGTCTCGTCGTCGGCGCCCGGCTCGATCGTCGCAAGTTCCCGATCGGCAGGAAGGTGTCTGCCAAGGATTTTCGCGCGTTGAAGATCGAGCGAGACGACTTCCATGGTGATTGGAACTACGTCATCCGCCCGCGCAAGGAGCTGCGTTGACCGGTCGACTTCCCCATTCGGGGGCCCTAAGTTCCTCAAGGAGGAGGACGGCCGAGCCTCATTTCTGAGCGAGATTCGAACTCACGCAACAGGCTCCATCGCCCCACTCATCAAGAGCCTTGAAGTCGGCTGGCGATCCACGGTCCTGCAGGAGGGCCTGACGTTGGTCGACCTCCCTGGTGTT
>JANLSG010000303.1:0-3521 GCA_031362295.1 Chloroflexota bacterium | reverse complement strand
GCCGCCACCGGCGATCGGCGTCGCGACCCACCATTTCGAGGCCCCTATGAGGTCCGAGCTGAGCTGGACGGCCCCCGTGAACAGCGGATTCGTCGCGATCACGAGGGCCGCTGCCTCGGCGGGCGTCGTGACCGGCGCGGCGATGGGCGTGGGGGTGGGCCGGGCCGATGGGGGTGGGCTGGCGGAGGGCGCTGCGCCGCCGCTACATGCGACGAGGACGGCTGTGCAGAAGAGCCCGGCGAGCAGAGCTGTGCGAGAGGCGGGCCGGTGGCCGAGCGTTGGTTTCATCATGGCCGTGAGACGGAGGCCGGCATCGCGATGTTCCCGCTGCGCGCGGACGCGACGCTTCCCGCGCCCTACTGCGTCGGCAGTCCCGGGATCGGAAAGCCAGGGACGCCACCAGGGATGGTCGTCGGGACGATCGACTTGATATCCGTCGGGAGCAGCGGGCCTACGAGGAGGAGCACGATCGGGACCGTCGTGTCTTCGAGGAGCTTGCCGATCGTGGACTCATCGATGGCGGTGCGAATGTCCTTGAGGAAGCCGAGGTCCGTGAGCCCGCCGAGGACGCTCGAATCCGCATAGGTGTGCAGGATCACGATCCCCGCCGAGATGATCAGGACGGCTTCCAGCGCGCCGAAGGCGACGCCCAGGACCTTGTCGGTCATCTGGCTGAAGCCCCGCGTCGCGACCCGCGACAGGATCTTGGACGAAAACAGGTTGAACACGATCAGCAGGACGCTGAACGCGACCGAGTAGCCAACCATGTCCCCGTATTGCTCGGGGATCTTGGGAAAGAGCCCGCTGATGATCGCGCCGACCGGTGCGCGCAGGTAGGCGCCGGCGACGAACGAGATGCCGAGGAACGCCAGGCCCGCCAGGCGCCGGAGGAAGCCGCTCCGAAAGCCGCCGAAGACGGATGCCCCGATGAACCCCAGCAGCGCCAGATCGACCATGTGCGAACGATACGGGGCCCGTCGGACCATTGCGACCGAATCGTCACACGAGATCGGTCGGGTTATAGGCCCAGATGCAGGCGCACAGCTTCGTCGATGTCGAGCATGATCGCGTTTGGGACGACGCCCAGTCGTTCACCAACCCGCTCCACGGCGATCGAGCGAATCTGTTCAGCCTGCGCCTTGGAGTCGCGGCCGAGACCCGTCTCGGCGGCTGGAAGCAGGACCTGGAACGGATAGACGCGCTCGACGTTCGATGTCACGGGAACCACCGTGATGACGCCGCGACCGAGTCGCCCCGCCGTCGCATTGGCCGCATCGTTGCTGACGATGACGGCTGGCCGGCGCTTGTTGGCCTCGGAACCGCGCGCGGGATCGAGATCGACGGAGTGGATGTCGCCGCGCCGCATCACGACCCGAGCCCATCACCGGTAGTCGATTCCCAGAGGGTGCCTTCGTTCTGAGCGGCCCACTCGTCCCACGCCGCTTCGTAGGTCCCCGCCAGTTCGGCCGTGCGCAGCAGCCGAACCGCTCGATGGAGCGCTGCCGATCGAGATTCGAGCCCCTGCTCTTTAGCGTATTCGTCGAGGAATTGGACGTCTTCGCCCGGTAGGCTAACGCTGACCTTCATACTGCAATGCTACCATCGGTAGGGCTTCGGTAGCAAGACTGGTCCGCCCTTCCAAGCGAGGCGACTAGTAGTGTGATCCGCTCAACGGGCGTCCGGGTAGTACAGCTCGGCTGACGCGAGCGCGACGCCGTGGCCGAAGCCGCCAACGAACAACACCCTGCCGTCAACCAGCAACGTCGCGGAGGCCGAGGCACGCCAGTCGATCATCGGTCCGGTGGCGGTCCACGACGCCGTCGCGGAATCGAAGACCTCGGCCGTGCCTGTTTCTGCGTGGTTGCCACCGCCGACGAGGACCCGGCCGTCGAGGAGGGCCGCTGCCGAATGCTGACTGCGCGCATCGATCATCGTCCCCGTCGAATGCCATGTGCCGCTCGTCGAGTCATACAGCTCGGTCGATCCGGTTCGTTCGCCACCAGGCCTCGCCGCGCCGGCGACGAGGACGGTGCCGTCTCTCAACAGCGTCGCCGTGTGGTAGAACCGGCCCGTCAGGAGGGAGCCCGTCCCGGACCACGTGCCGGTCTCTGGGTCGTACACCTCCGCCGAGGTGAGGCCGTCGTCTCCACCGCTCATGCGGCCACCGACCACCAGCACCCTGCCGTCGCTCAGGAGCGTTGCCGTGAAGGCCGTTCGGGCGTCGGCCAGGTTCGGGGTCGCTGTCCATGAACCGGTCGTAGGGTCATAGATCTCGGCCGAGGCGAGGGCAACCGAGGCGATTTCACCGCCAACAACCAGCACTCTTCCGTCGTCGAGCAGCGTCGCGATGTGGCCGGCACGCCGTTCGCCCATGTTGCCGGTCGCCGTCCAGGAATCAGTTGCTGGGTCGTAGAGCTCGGCCGAGGCTACGGCTTCGATTGTTCCGCCCGTGACCAACACGGTGCCATTCCGCAGGAGCGTCGCGCTGTGATATCCCCGCGTCTCCAGGGTTCGGGCGGCCGCCGTCCACGTCCCGGAGTCAGGGTCGTAGGTCTCGACGGTGCCGGTCCCGCCGACCACGAGAACCCGGCCATCTGACAGCCGGGTGGCCGTGTGCTCGTCCAGCCGTACCTCGCCCATCCGCCCCGTAGCGGTCCAGCCTGTCGAGGCGCTCGACGGCGCAACCGACGCCTCGCCGGTCGGCGCGGAGCTCGCCGTCGGGCTGCCCGCAGGCGTGGACGGGAGCGCCGTCGGGCTCGACGCCGCCGGCGCCGTCGCGCAGGCTGCGAGGCTTGCCGCGATGGCGAAGACCAGGAGTTGCCGAACGGTCCAGCGCATGGCAACGGCCCACGCAGATAGGCTGGTCGTCAGCCGATGGGCTGTCCCAGTGAAGCGGTCGGACATGTCATGACCTCGTGCTGGCATCGTGTCCGGAGATCGTCTGCCACGATCGGCAAGGCTCCGGGTACACCAGCTAGAGGCCGGCGGCGGTCCAGACTTTCAATTCCGACCTCATGATCCGATGGCCGGTACGAAGAGTTCGGCCGCGGATAGCGCAGCGACGCGGGTCCCGACGCCACCCACCACTAACACCCGACCAGTGGGCAGGAGCACGGCGACGCCACCTTGGCGAGCCACGTTCATCGGAGCCATAGCGCTCCACGACCCGGTTGCAGGGTCGTAGGACTGGGCGGAGTCGAGGGGCAGAAGCTCGCTGCCGATGATTCCGCCGGCGACGAGAACGCTGCCGTCTCGAAGCAAGGTGGCCGTATGGCCACCCTCGCCCTCGATCATCCTGCCGGTGGCGGTCCAGGACCCTGTTACAGGGTCATAGAGCTCGGCGGACGCCCCAGGTGCGCCGGCCACCAGGACGGTGCCGTTCAGCAGCAGCGTGGCCGAGGCTGTGTCGCCCCGACCCAGGGTCATCGACCCCGTGGCCCTCCATCTGCCAGTGGTCGCGTCATATAGCTCGGCCGAATCGTTGGCAGACGTCCCAAGGCCGAACCCGCCCGCGACGAGCA
>JANLSG010000269.1:0-3626 GCA_031362295.1 Chloroflexota bacterium | reverse complement strand
GCCCAGCTCCAGGCCGATCACCTTGTCGACCTCCTCGTCCCGCGCGGTGAGCATCAGGACCGGGGACTTGGTACCGGCGGCACGCAGGCGCCGCAGCACCTCGAAGCCGTCCATGCCCGGCAACCGAACGTCGAGCAGGATCAGGTCCGGCGCCGAGCGGGTCGCGACCTCGTAGCCCTCCTCGCCCGAGCGCGCGAGCGTGACCTCGTAGCCCTCCTGCTCGAGGGCGTACTGCAGCCCCCGCGCGACGGCGTGCTCATCTTCAACCACGAGGATCGTTGCGGCCATTCGCCCTCGATCCTACACCGGGGGCTCCCGATGGCCGAATTCTGGTAAGGCGTGCTAGCCTACGCGCCCGATCGATCCTTCCAGAGGTCTCACTTCCGCATGTCCACTGCCCGACCCAAGCTCGCCGCGGCGAGCCGCACGCTGACCGGCAAGAAGGTCTCGCACATGCGCCGCGACGGCCGCCTGCCCGCGGTCATCTTCGGCAACGGCCTCGCGTCCGACAACGTTTCTGTCGACACGCACGAGTTCGAGCAGCTTCGACGCCACGCCGGTGCGAACACCCTGATCGACCTGTCCGTCGATGGCGCGGCGTCCGCGCCCGTGCTCGTGTACGGCGTTCAGACGCATCGCGTCACCCGACGCCCCCTGCACGTCGACCTGTACGTCGTGCGGATGACGGAGGAGCTCACGGTCGACGTGCCGCTCGTCTCGGAGGGCGTGTCGGAGGCGGTCGAGAACGCCGGCGGCACCCTGATGCACGTCATCGAGCACGTTCGCGTTCGCGCGCTGCCAGATCACCTCCCGCAGTCCATCCACTACTCGATCGAGTCGCTGGCCACGTTTGACGACCAGATCCACGTCAGCGACCTCGTGATCCCGTCCGATGCGACGCTGCTGAACGACCCGACCGAAGTCGTTGCCAAGGTCCTCCCGCCGCGCGTCGAGGAGGTCGTCGAGGCAGTCGAGACCGCAGCCGAGGGTGCGCCAGAGGCCGCAGATGGCGCCGAGGCCGCCGAGGGCGATTCGGACAAGGGCGCTGGCGAGGGCTGATCCCAGTCATCTGGCCGGCTGGGCCTCGGGTCAGCCCGGGACGCGGCCCATCGCGTAGACCACGGGCATGCGCAGCGTCATCTGCTCGCCCGTGAGCCGGCGCAACCTGCGCCCGATCTCGCGCTCGATGTCACGCCGCTCGCCACGGTCGAGTTCCGCGAACAGGGATTCCTCGTCGAACTCCGTCAGGAATCCGAGGTAGTCGGCGGCGCTCCATTCGTGCACGACGTCCTCCTCGCGGGCGCGAACCTCGATGAACCCGGCCTTGCGCATCGATTGCGCCGCCGCGGCCGCCGACGCCACGTCGCCGTTCCGGCCGCCCTTCTCGGGCGGGTCGAAGCCCGCTTCGTCGAGCACCTCGTTCGCGACGCGATCCGGCTCGTACGACCGATTGCTGCGCAGCCAGGCGACCCAGGCGAGCGTGCCGCCCGGCCGGAGCACGCGCCGGATCTCGCGCAGTGCTCGCCCTCGGTCGGGCACGAGCTGGAGCACGAACGACGACACCGCCAGATCGAACGAGCGATCCGCGAACGGCAGCTCGTCGGCCCAGCCGACCTCGGATTTGAAGCGTGGGTGCTGCGCCGCTGGCAGGCGATCCTCGGCCGCTCGCTTCGCGAGGTCGAGCATCCCCTCGGATGGGTCGACGCCGGTGATTTGCAAGGCAGGCCAGCGTTCGAGCGCGGCGATGGCAAGCGTGCCGGTCCCGGTCCCGACGTCGAGGACGGCCGGCTCCCCGCTCCGGGCGAGCACCGCTTCGATGGCCGGCGCGACCTCGTCGAGGACGCGCTCCGCGCCGGGCCTGATCACCGGCCCCCAGTGGCGCGCGTAGCCGTCGGCGATCTCGTCGTAGCTCACCCCGGAATCGTAGTCGGCCGGCCGGTCGCGCGGTCGGGTACCGTTTCGGCGTGCGATTGCCGTTCGACCCACCCATCGAGCCGATGCTCGCGAAGGCCGCCGACGCGCTGCCCGCGGGTGAGGGCTGGCTGTTCGAGCCGAAGTGGGATGGCTTCCGGGCGCTCGTCTTCCGCGATGTCGACGAGATCTATATCCAGTCCCGCGACCTGAAGCCGCTGGACCGCTACTTTCCGGAGCTCGCCGCGCCACTCAAGGCGTCGCTCCCGGATCGGTGCGTGCTGGATGGCGAGGTCGTGATCGCGGGCGATGGCGGCCTCCAGTTCGAGGCCCTGTTGCTGCGCATCCACCCGGCCGCCTCGCGCGTGAAGATGCTCGCCGAGCAGTCGCCCGCCTCGTTCATCGCCTGGGACCTGCTGGCAATCGGGGACGAAGATTTGCGGTCTGTCCCGCAGGCGGAGCGGCGCGCGCGCCTCGAGGCCGCGCTCGCGGGGCGCGCCGCGCCACCAATCCACCTGACGCCGGCGACGACGGACCGCGCGCTCGCCGTTGACTGGTTCAATCGGTTCGAAGGCGCCGGCTTGGACGGCGTGATCGCGAAGCGGCTCGACGGCAAGTACCAGCCCGGGAAGCGGGCGATGATCAAGGTCAAGCACCAGCGCACCGCCGACTGCGCCGTCGCCGGGTTCCGGTGGCACAAGAACGGGCCGGGCACGCACGTTGGATCGCTGCTCCTGGGGCTGTTCGATGACGCCGGGACGCTGCACAGCGTGGGCGTGACTTCGTCGTTCACGTGGGAGAAACGAGCGGCGCTCGTGGAGGAGCTCGCGCCGTTGCGCGAGCACGCGCTCGAGGGCCATCCCTGGGCCGAGTGGGCGGAGTGGGCGCAGGCCGCCGAGGCGGCAGGCCAGCGAATGCCGGGCGCGACCTCGCGCTGGAATCGGGGCAAGGACCTGTCGTGGGAACCACTTCGCCTCGAACGGGTTGCCGAGGTCGCGTACGATCACCTGCAAGGTGATCGATTTCGGCACGGAACCACGTTCCTCCGCTGGCGCCCGGACAAGCAGCCTGCGGATTGCCGATACGACCAGCTCGAAGAGACGGCCGCATATGAGCTGGACCTGATCTTCAAAGGAGGGGAGCGCACATGACCGACGAGCAGACGCCCACAGGCGAGCCCATGCCCAGCGCGGATCCGCCGCCACTGGCCCCACTCGTGCAGCAGGCCGCGGCTCCCGCGCCGCCTCCGCCTGTGATGCCCCCGCCTGTCGCGTGGGGCGCGCCGCCTGTCGCCGTCGCTGCGAAGGGCGGACGAACCACGCTCGCGGCCATCGCCGGCGTCCTGCTGATCGTCCTCGGAGTCCTCGGCGGCCTGCTTGGGCTCATGGTCGCGGTCTTCGGGTCGTCGATCGTTCGCCAGCTCGATCTCGACCAGTTCGGCGGCGATTTCACCGGCAGCGGCCTCAACGATCCTGCAGCCGTCATCAGCGGCGCGATCGCCTTCGTCGGGATCGTGGTCGTCGTGTACAGCCTCGTCTACCTGATCGGCGGCATCGGCATCGTTCGGTCACGCGGCTGGGGCCGCGTCATGGGCCTGATCGTCGGCATTCTCAGTGGCATCTTCTGGCTCTTGAGCCTCACCGGCGGCAGCAACAGCGGCATCGGCTTCACGCTCGTGATGCTCGGCATCCACGCGTACGTGGTCGTCGTCCTGT
>JANLSG010000229.1:0-9324 GCA_031362295.1 Chloroflexota bacterium | reverse complement strand
CGCCCGCGCCAATTCGCTCGGCCATCCGGCCCGCGGGCCAGGTCGTGGTCACGAATCCGGACAGGCTCCACTCGGCGATCCTCCAGCACCCCACGAAGTGGTTCCAGCTCCTCGAGCAGGTCCGGGTGATCGTCATCGACGAGCTGGAACCACTTCGTGTGGTGCGGGAGGATCGCCGAGTGGAGCATGTCCGGATTTGTGACCACGACCTGGCCCGCGGTCCGGATGGCCGAGCGAATTGGCGCGGGCGTGTCGCCGTCGTACGTCGCCGCGGCGACGGTGAGGGAGCTTGCCTTTGCGAGCCCCGCGAACTCCGCGACCTGGTCCTGCCCCAGCGCCTTCGTCGGGAACAGGAACAGCGCGCGCGCCGACGGGTCCTCGGCCAGCTCCTGGAGGACGGGCAGCGCGTAGCACAGCGTCTTGCCGGACGCGGTTGGCGTGACGACGACGATGTCCTGGCCTGCGTGGACCGCCTCCACCGCCTCCGCCTGGTGGCTGTAGAGCGAGGTGATCCCGCGATCCTCCAGCCCCCGCACGATGCGTGCGTCCAGCCACGCCGGGAACGGGGCGGTGATGGCATCGCGGGCGGGCAGGTGGGCGTGGTGCTTGACGGCGGCCGCGAGCGACGGCTCCTCGAGCAGCCGCTCCAGCACGGCTTCCGTGCCGGCGGGGGCATAGGTGCGCACGTCTTGCCTCCGATAGAACAGGTGTTCGATTTCCGGGAGTGTACGCGCAGCGTCCCGCAGCGACGTGCCATCTCGACTGTCACAACCGGACTGCCCCGGACCACACCGGACCGCACAGCCGGCCGGTTGACACGCCTGTGACCGCGTAGCTACGCTCGGCCGGCGATGCCTGATCCCGAAGACCTGTCCGCGATCCCGTCATTCCTCAGGACTGGTCCGCGTCCACGCCCGATTCCCGAGCGCGACAGCGGGACGCCCGTCCGCCCGCTCGCGATGCCACGCCCGGTCACGCCGCAAGCCTCTGCACCAACGCCGCGCCCGGCGCCCGCCCTCGATCCGGCAAGCCTGCCCATGCCCAGCCTCTCACGACGGCGCGTCGTCACCGCGGCGGGCGTCCTCCTCGCGAGCCTGATGATCCTGAGCTTCGCGCGGCAGGTCAGCGAGGCCACGGCCGCGTCGAATCGCGCCACCGAGCTGCGGACGACGAACGCCGCCCTGCGCGACGAGGTCGCCCGACTGCAGCAGGACCTGGGGCACGTCCAGGACGTCCGCTTCATCCGCCTCGAGGGTCGGGCGTTCGGCCTTGGCGGCCCGAAGGAGATCCCGTTCGCCCTCGCCGCGGGGGGGCCCGCGCTTGCGGCGAACGCGCCGGGCTCTGCCGCCGTGCGCCTCGGCGCAGTCCAGCATCCGCGAACGCCGCTGGACGCGTGGCTGGAGGTCCTGTTCGGCGCAGGGCGATAGCCCAGGCCCCTTTCGCGGCCGACCCACCGCAGCGTATGCTCGCGGTCCGCCTGGGGCGCACGCCGGGAGGCGGGATCCGGCGGTTGATGGCGGATCGCGCGATGCCCGGGGCGGAGGGAGCACCTTGCCGACGATCACCGTTCCCATCGAGGACCTCGTGTTCGTCCTCGCCGCGCTCGTCGGCGGTGGCCTGTTGCTCGTCACCGTCGTCCTCGACGATGTCCTCGGCGGCATCCTCGATGCCCTCCACGTCGACTTCTCGATCGGCGGGATCTCGCTCATGCCGCCGCTCCTCGCGTTCATCGCGATGTTCGGCGTCGGTGGCATCTTCGCCACCCAGGTCCTCGACCTCCACGGCGGCCCCGCGGCGATCGTCGGCGTCGGCTTCGGCATCGTCGGCTTCGCGATCGCGTTCCTGCTCTTCCGGACGCTCAAGCGCGCCGAGGGCGCGCGTCCGTTCTCGGTCGGCGACCTGGTCGGCCACACCGGCTCCGTGAGCGTGACCATCCCGGCCGGGCGCCTTGGCACCGTCTACGTTCGCGCCGAGGGCCAGAACCACGAAATCTCGGCGACCGCCAGCGAGGAGATCCCGAGCGGCGCCGCCGTGAAAATCATCGGCACGGCGGGCATGGGCCTCGTCGTCGAGCGGATGACGCCACAGCCGATCGTCAGCGGTCCTGTCAGTGGGCCGGCCGCGCCACCACCTGTCACACCAGCAACAGCGTCCGCCCCCGAGGCGGCGAAGGGAGACCCATCCGATGTTTGACGGCCTGATCAACCTCGGTGGGGGCGTGATCCCCGTCCTCCTGATCGTCATCGTCCTCGTCCTGGTCGTGGCGTACATGGGCACCCGGTACAAGGTCGCGGGTGCGAACGAGGCGCTGATCGTCAGCGGGCGCCGCGAAAAGGGACCCGAGGGCGCGGTTGGGCTGAAGGTCGTGCGGGGTCAGGGCGTCATCGTCCTGCCGCTCATCAACAAGGTGGGCAAGCTGCACCTGAGTGCCCGCCAGATCAACGTCCAGCTCTCTGACGCGGTCACGAAGCAGGGCATCAAGGTCGCCGTCCAGGGCGTCGCCACGGTCAAGATCGGGAGCGACGAAGAGTCCATCCGCGCCGCCGCCGAGCGGTTCATGGAGCGCGAGGACCAGATCGACTCGATCGTCAAGAACGTCCTCGAGGGCTCCCTTCGATCGATCGTCGGCACCCTGACCGTCGAGGAGCTCAACTACGACCGGGCAAAGTTCCAGCAGGAGGTCCAGAGCGCAGCTCGGAGCGACCTCGCGACATCCGGCCTGACGATCGACAACTTCACGATCCAGGCGATCCGCGACGAGGTCGGCTACATGGACCTCATCGGCCAGCAGGAGACGGCCCGCCGCGAGCGCGACGCGCGCATGGCGAAGGCCACCGCGGACCAGGAAGCTGCCGTTCGGGAGGCCGAGGCCCAGCAGATCAAGCTGAACGCAGCACGCGACGTCTCGCTGCGACAGGCCGAGATCGAGACCCTGACTGCGGCGGCCAACGCGAAGGCGGCCCAGGCCGGCCCCCTGGCTGAGGCAGAGGCCACCCAGGAGGTGGTGCGCCGCCAGACCGAGCTCGCCCAGCTCCAGGCCGACCGGACGCAGAAGGAGCTGATCGCGACGACCATCCGCCCCGCGGAGGCCGACGCGGAAGCACAGGTGAAGCGCGCCGAGGGCGAGAAGCTGTCGCGGATCGCCGCCGCCCAGGCGGATGCGGAGCGCGTCAAGCTCGCCGGCCAGGCCGAGGCTTCGGTCAACGTGACGATGGGCGAGGCGAACGCGCGCGTCACGCTCGTGAACGCCCAGTCCGAGGCGGAGAAGACCAAGCTCGAAGGCAACGCGGAGGCGGGCATCGTCTTCACCAAGGGCGAGGCGGAGGCGAAGGCCCTCGCGCTGCGTGCCGACGCGTACCGCCAGTTCAACGAGGCAGCGATCATCCAGACGGTCCTGTCGATGTTGCCGGAGATCGTCCGCGCTGCGGCCGAGCCGATGGGCCGCATTAATTCGCTCACGGTCCTGTCGAACGACGGTGCCTCCGAGCTCGTCCGCAACACGACGCGCACCGTCGCCGAGGCGAGCGCGACCGTAAAGGGCCTCACCGGCATCGACATCCCCGGACTGATCTCGACCTCGATGGGTGGGCGATTCGCCACGGAGCCACAGGGTCCCAAGGGCCCCACGGGCGGCGCCGGCAGCAGCGGCAGCGGCGGCAAAACCTCCTCGACCTCCACCCGAGCTCGCAAGGACCCGCCGGCGCCGCGAGCCGCAGCGGAATCGCCCGACGTCGACACCGGCCGCTCGATGGCCGCGGCGACCGCCGAGCTGGACCGGACGGAGGCCCAGGCTCGTCAGGCCGTCGATCGAGCAATCGGGCAGCCGCGGCCCGCGAGCGCGGCGAGCTCGGCTCCGCCGGCCGTCGCGGGACTCAAGCGCGATTCGACGCTCGACGAGGCCGCCGCGGCCCTCGCGGATGACCTCGCCCGCGTGCCCGGCATCCAGCGCTTCGGTGGCATCCGGCTTGCCGAGCTCGACTCGGCGGGTCCGCGCCCGCTGCGCACGATGTGGCGGGTGGCTCGTGATCGGCTGTCCAGCGACTACGGGCAGCTGACCATCGGCGAGATGATCGACCGCTACCTGGGACCGGGCGGGGGCGGCGTCTCGGCAGGTGCCTGAGCAGGCATGAACGGCGAGTACGACCACATCCTCGAGCAGAACGAGCGATTCGCGGAGGCGTTCGACCGGTCCGCGCTGACGGCCGCGCCGCTCACGGGACTCGCCATCGTGACGTGCATGGACGCACGCATCGATGTCGAGGATGCCCTTGGACTGCGCGTCGGCGACGCCCACATCATCCGGAACGCGGGCGGCTTCGCTTCGGAGGATGCAGTTCGCTCGCTGATCGTCAGCCAGCAACTGCTGGGTACCCGCGAGATCGTGGTGATCGCTCACACCCAGTGCGGGCTGCACGGCGCCGACGAAGCGGTGCTACGGGGTAGGGTCGCCGAATCCACGGGAACGAGGACCGCCACGGTCTTCGGCGCGTTCGTCGACCTCGAAGCGATGGTTCGCGAGCAGGTCGGCATCCTGCGCGCCGACCCCCGCCTCCTCCAGACGCCGATCCATGGCCTCGTCTACGAGGTCGAGACGGGCCGGCTTCGACCCGTGGCCGAGGCGACACGCTAGAATCCGGCGCCGTGGCTGGGTAGCTCAGTTGGTAGAGCAAGCGGCTCATAATCGCTAGGTCACAGGTTCGAGTCCTGTCCCAGCTACCAGACGCCTTCCGTCTGTAGCGTTTTCACAACCTCCGGCACTACACGGCGTTCATGTCCGTCTGCCACGCTCGGATACCCGAACGGGCCATAGAGGGCCGCGGAGGGACCGTCGTTATACTCGTGCAGGGGTTGCCGCGATGCCGGCGGCCCGATTGTTCGGAGGCTTCCTTACCTTGAATCCCAGGTTCATGCGCAACGGCCTGCTGATGCTCGTGCTCGTCATGGGCGTCTCTGCGTTGCTGTACACGTGGCTCGGCTCGTCCGCGACGACGAATCCGCCGCACGCCTACTCCGGCCCCGGCTCGTTTCTCGAGCAGGTCGAGAAGGGCGAGGTCTCGAAGGTCATCCAGCAGGGCGAGATCCTGAGCGTCTTCCTGACCAGCAACACCACCGAAGAACCGAGCTACACGGTCAATGTGCCGAACGTGCTCACGCAGGTCTCGCAGGACCTCGCGGCCGCGGCGGCGAAGGGCAGCAAGCCGGAGCCCACCTACGACCCCAAGCCCGCGCCAGACAACTCGTGGATCGGGCTGGTCCTGACTGGATTGCTCCCGCTGATCATCATCGGCGGCTTCATCTACTTCATGATGCGGCAGGCTCAGGGCACCAATAACCAGGCCATGTCCTTCGGCAAGAGCCGCGCCCGGATGTTCCTCGGCAACAAGCAGGTCGTGACGTTCAACGACGTCGCCGGCGTGGATGAGGCGAAGTCCGAGCTCCAGGAAATCGTCGAGTTCCTGAAGTTCCCCGAGAAGTTCAACTCGCTTGGCGCGCGGATCCCGCGCGGTGTCCTCCTCGTTGGCCCTCCGGGCACCGGCAAGACCCTGCTGGCGCGCGCCGTCGCCGGCGAGGCCGGGGTGCCGTTCTTCAGCATCTCCGGCTCCGAGTTCGTCGAGATGTTCGTCGGCGTCGGCGCCAGCCGCGTCCGCGACCTGTTCGACCAGGCCAAGCGCAACAGCCCGTGCATCGTGTTCGTGGACGAGATCGACGCCGTCGGCCGCCAGCGCGGCGCGGGCCTCGGCGGCAGCCACGACGAGCGCGAGCAGACCCTCAACCAGATCCTCGTCGAGATGGACGGCTTCGATACGAACACCAATGTGATCGTGGTCGCCGCCACCAACCGGCCGGACGTGCTGGATCCTGCGCTCCTGCGCCCGGGCCGGTTCGACCGCCAGGTCATCCTCGACCGCCCGGACATGAGGGGCCGCGTCGCGATCCTGAAGGTCCACTCCAAGGGCAAGCCCCTCGACAAGGCGATCGTGATCGAGGACATCGCCCGCCAGTCGCCGGGCTTCTCCGGCGCGGACCTCGCGAACCTCGTCAACGAGGGCGCGATCCTGGCTGCTCGGCGCAACCGCAAGGTCATCACGATGACGGACTTCGAGGAGGCTCTCGAGCGGATCGTGGCCGGTCCCGAGCGCAAGAGCCGGGTCATCTCGGACGCCGAGAAGCTGATCATCGCGTACCACGAGGGCGGTCACGCCGTCGTCCAGCGCGTGCTCCCAAAGTGCGACCCGGTCCAGAAGGTCACGATCATCAGCCGCGGCATGGCCCTCGGCTACACGATGGCCCTGCCCACCGAGGATCGCTACCTCCAGTCCAAGACCGAGTTCGAGGACAAGATCGCCGGCCTGCTCGGCGGCAACGTCTCCGAGCGCATGGTGTTCAACGACACCACGACCGGTTCCAGCAACGACATCGAGAAGGCGACGGACCTCGCTCGACGGATGGTCACCGAGTTCGGCATGAGCGATCGGCTCGGCCCGCTGTCCTTCGGGAAGCGTGACGAGCTGGTCTTCCTCGGCCGCGAGATCGGCGAGCAGCGCAACTACTCCGACGAGATCGCCAAGACGATCGACGAGGAAGTGCGGGCCATCGTCGACCGAGCCTACGAGCGGGCCAGCCAGGTCCTCGAGACCCACCGCGATCGCCTGGACGCCCTGGCGACCAAGCTCATCGCGGAGGAGACCGTCGATCGAGAGGGCTTCGAGGCCCTGTTCAGCGACCTCCCGCCGAAGGAGGACCTCCACGGCCTGCCCGCTCGGCCTCGCAGGCCAGAGGGCAGCGCCCCAGAATCGTCCAAGCCCGCCCCGAAGGCCGCGAAGCCGAAGTCCTCTCCGGCCCCGAACCCGGCCTGAAACCACCGGCCCCGTGCCGGACCCAAACACGATCGCAACGACGCTCCGCCACCGGCGGGGCGTCGCTCGTTTCCTGCCAGACGTCACTCCTCGTAGCGCGGGGCGGGATTGGGGACCTCTCGAGGGCTGGAATGCCGCGCTCATCGAGGCAAATGATCCCAGCGTGAGCGTGGGGCGGTACGAATTGCCGGGCAGTCGCGAGGCCCAGGCGCCTTCCAGCGCGCCGCGTGCTACGCGGAGCGTCATCTGGCGGCCTGATCGTCGCTCAAGTCGCCCCGTGCTCTGCAGGGAGACGTCTGGCGATCTGACCCGCTGGATCCGTGGGCGTCGCCGCTCGGCGGCGGCGGCTACCATCGCTGCGTGATCACTGTCGATACCGGCGTCGAGGCGTTCCTCGATGCCACGAAGGACGCACGGCTCGAGTCGTACAAGGAGCTGCTGCGGATCCCGTCGATCTCGACGCTGTCCGAGCACGCGCCGGACGTGGTTCGGGCGGCCGAGTGGATCGCCGCGGAGCTGACGCGCATCGGGCTGGAGCACGTCGAGGTAGCGCGGACGGACGGCCACCCGATCGTGTACGCGGACTGGCTGCACGCGCCGGACGCGCCGACCATCCTCGTGTACTGCCACTACGACGTGCAGCCGGTCGACCCGATCGAGCTGTGGGAGACGGCCCCCTTCGACCCGTTCGTTCGGGACGGCCGGATGGTCGGCCGTGGCGCAGCGGACGACAAGGGCCAGCTGCACATGCACCTGAAGGCGGCCGAGGCGATCCTCGCGACCAGGGGCAGATTGCCGCTCAACCTTCGGTTCGTGTTCGAGGGCGAGGAGGAGTCCACCTCGGCGAGCCTGCCCGGCTGGCTCGAGGCCAACCGGGCGCGGCTTGCCGCAGACGCCGTCGTGATCAGCGACACGGGCTTCTTCGAGGGCAACGTGCCGGCCATCACGACCTCGTTGCGCGGCATGCTCTACACGCAGATCGACGTGGTCGGTTCGCCGATCGATCTCCACTCCGGAAGCTTCGGCGGGGCGGTCCAGAACCCCGCGAACGCGCTGGCGCGGATCATCACCGAGTTGAAGGCGAACGACGGCACCGTGAAGGTGCCCGGGTTCTACGACGACGTGGTCCCGCCAACGAAGCAGGAGCGCTTCGAGATCAGCTGCCTACCCTTCGACGAGGCGGCCTACCAGGAGATCGTCGGCGTCCCCGCGCTCGTGCCGGGCGAGCCCGGCTTCACGCTCCTCGAGTGCAGCGTCATCCGGCCGACCCTCGACGTCAACGGGATCTGGGGCGGCTTCACCGGCGAGGGCGCGAAGACGATCATCCCGGCGCATGCCCACGCGAAGGTCAGCTGCCGGCTCGTGCCGGACCAGGATGGCCACAAGCTGTTCGAGCAGTTCCGCGACTACGTGCAGTCCGTCGCCCCGAAGGGCGTCACGGTGACCGTCCAGAAGCTCGGCACTGCGAAGCCTATGCGCACCAACACCGAGCACCCGGTCTCGAAGGCGGCGGCCCGTGCGCTCAAGGCGACATTCGGGCAGGACCCGGTGTTCATCCGCTCCGGTGGCAGCATCCCGGTGGCGCCGATGTTCGAGTCCCTGCTCGGGCTGCCCGTGGTCATGCTCGGATTCACCAACCCCGACGACAACGCCCACGCCCCCAACGAAACGATGGTCCTCTTGAACTACGAGACGGGAATTCGCACCATCACCCGGCTGTGGGACGATCTCGGCACGATGTCGTCGCAACAAGCTCGGATGGGAGGCACGACCGCGTGAACGGGGGCAGCGAAGGAACCGGCAGCGGGTCAAAGGCCAAGTCCGCAGCACCTGCAGTCGCCCAGTGGGCGCTCGAGACCGGCACCGGGTCGATGATCCCGAGGACGGCGATCGATGTCCTCAACGACGTACGTGGCAAGGTCGCCGCCGGAGAGCTCGCGGACTACGAGCCGATCCCGCTCGGGCTGGCACCGCTCGATCGCATGCTCGGTGGCGGCATCCGCCCGGGTGAGCTGCTGCTCATCGGTGGCGCGCAGGGCACAGGCAAGACCACGATGGCCCTCCAGATGGCCCGCAACGTGGCGGCGTCGGGCCAGGCGTACGTGCTGTACGTGAACTTCGAGCACGACGACGCGGACATGCTCAATCGCCTCATCGCCATGGAATCCGCGCTGCCGCACCTGCCCAACACGAAGCCCTCGACCGGTGCGATCAAGATCACGGACGTCCGCTCGGAGGTCGTGCGCAGCTGGGCGACCATGGGCGACCAGCCGGCAGACCTCGCGACCAACCCGCGGCTCAAGCCGGCAATCGACCGGATCAGCCGGTACGGCGGCAACCTGTTCCTCCTGCGCGGCTCGCAGACGGCCAGCACGGTGGAGAACCTGCACGAGCTGATCCGCCTGCATCGGAAGCAGTCAGGTGAGCGGCGGATGCTGCTGATCATCGACTACATGCAGAAGGTGCC
>JANLSG010000154.1:0-5692 GCA_031362295.1 Chloroflexota bacterium | reverse complement strand
ACGCCCGCGTAGCGGCGGGTGCGGCGCGAGGACTTGATCTCGAGGTGGTGGCCGCGCCATGCGTTCACGCGCATGACCTTGCCGCTCCCGGTCACGCCGATGCGCTTCTGGGCCGCCTTGTGGCTCTTCATCTTGGGCATGTGGCGTTCAGTCTCCCGTTGTCGGCGCGACGGCCTGCGCCGTCTCCGCGCCATTCGTGGCTTTCGCGGCCGGTGCCGCGACTGCCGGTTCCGGTTCCGGTTCCGTTGGTGCCGGTTCCGCCATCGCTACCGGTGTCGGTGCCTCGGGCACGGCTACCGGATCGTCGCCTGCGTCGTTCCCGTCGTCATCCGCGCGATGCGGCCTCGCGACCGGTTCGACGACCTTCGGCTTGTGGGTCGAGGCCAGGACGATGAACATCGACTTGCCCTCGAGCATCGGCTGCCGTTCGACGACTCCGTGCTCCTCGACCAGCTTCGAGAACTTGTCGAGCAGCACCCGCCCCAACTCGGGGTGGCTGAGCTCGCGTCCTCGGAAGCGGACCGTCACCTTGATTCGATCGCCGTCCGTGAGGAATTCGACCGCCCGATGGACCTTCGTTTCGAAGTCGCCAATACCGATCTTCGGCGAGAGCCGCACTTCCTTGAAGGTCACCGAACGCTGCCGGCGCTTGTTCTCTTTCTCTTTCTTCGTCAGCTCGTACTTGTACTGCCCGAAGTTGAGAAAACGAGCCACCGGCGGAGCCGCCATCGGTGCGACCTCGACAAGGTCGAGGCCCCGTTCCTGCGCCATCTCGAGGGCTTTGGGCGTAGGCATGACACCCAGCTGATTGTCCTCTTCATCGATCACTCGGACCTGTGGGATCCGGATCATCTCGTTGATGCGCAGGTCTCGGCTGATGGTTGCTTCCCTCTCGAACGTCGTTCCTGGTGCGCCCGGTCAACCACGGCAAAGCCGCGCCCTTCCGGCCGCCGCGGGACTATAGCACAGGCCCCTCGGCCGACTGCCCGAGGCGAACGGTGGCGGCCATATCGATGACCGGTACCAGCTCCCCCGCGCGGCGCGCCTCCTCGTAGGCGTCCGCGCCGAGAAGCTCCTCGAGCCGCCGGATCAAGGCGGCTCGCTGCGGCGCGAAATACACGGAGAAACGGGACTCCGCCCGCGCCCGATCGGCCATCCCCAGCAGCATGGCGGCCCGATCGGGACGCACCTCGCGCTCGATGTGCGCGAGGCCGTCAAGCGCGTCAGCGATGAAACCTCGGAACTGCCCCGCTGATGCGTCGCGAACGACGCGCTCAAAGCTGGTCCGCGCAGCAGCCGTCCGCCCTGCCGCTGCGGCCACTGCACCCAGTGCGAGCTCGGTCTCGAGGTTTCGCATCGCCCAGCCCGCCAGCGAGACTGTGACGTGGAGGTATTCCCTGGACGTCGCCTCGGCTTCGGCAACACGGCCCTGACGGAGCAGCACGAAGATCTCTGTCTCGAGGGTGTGCCGGAGATGTCGTGGATCGCAACTGGCCTCAAGCGGGTGCGTTGCCCTGGCGCGCTGCAGCAGGGAATTCGCGTCGTCGTAGAGGCCCATCTCTGAAAACGTGTTGGCCATGTCGTCCATGGTGTTCGCCGCGCGGCGGTGGTCGCCGAGCTCGAGGGCCTCCTGCAGCACGAGCTCGAGAAGCGCCAATGCGACCCGGCCCTGGCCGCTGAATCGCGCGAATTCGGCCGCGATGACCCGGACGGCCTGGAGCTCTTCCGGTTGCAGCCGGTCGGATCTGTCGAGGGCTTCCCGCGCCCAGCGCAGCCCCATCTCCAGCCTGCCCTGGATCAAGAGGTACAGCCCGACGCCGCGCAGGAGTCTCACGATTGCAGCGGCGTCCCCGGTGGCGCTCGCCCGCTCGAAGGCGAGACGCAGGTTCTCCTCGTTGTCGGCACACGCGTTCATCAGGAGGTCGGCGCCATTCAGATGTGAGCCGGTCGCCTCTGCTGCCATCGCGCGGGCAGCGACGACCAGACCCGCGTAATGCCGAACGTGTCGGTTGCGCGCCTCCGTGGCCTCCGACTCGCTCGCCACCCCCTCGGCGAACGCCCGGATGGTCTCCAGCATCGAATACCGATCACCGACGCGCCTGAGCAGGCTGTGGTTCACGAGCTCATTGATGGCATTGGTCCCTGTCTCGCCGATCACCAATGCGGCGGTGATGTCGAATCCGGGTGCCAGCACGGAAAGCCCGCGGAACGCAGCCTGCGCGTCACTGGAGAGAAGTCCGTACGACCAGCCGATCGTGTCGCGCAACGTTGCCTGCCGGCCTCCGTCAGGGCGATCAATGCCGTTCGGTGTTCGGTCTCCCAGCAACTCCCTGACCGCGCTGAGGCTCCGGCTCGCGGCCTGCGCCGCGGCCAGCTCCACGGCGAGCGGGAGGCCATCGAGATGGGCGACCACGTCGCCGATCTGATCGTCGGGAAGCGACCCGGCCCGGTCGACGAACAGGTCGTTGGCCTCTCCTGGCGCGAGTGGTGGCACCTCGAATCGGTGCTCCGCAGCGATCCGCAGGGGCGCTCGACTCGAGACGATGACGCGCAGGTTCGGGCATCGGACGAGCAACGAGCCGACCGCGCGCGCTGCATCCAGGACCTGCTCGAAGTTGTCGAGGACGAGCAGGAACCTGCGGTGTCCGATGACGACGTCCGGCCGGCCGCCGCCGCCGACGATCGCGCCGATCCGTTCGAGGACGTGGCTCGGATCACGGACCGCCGACAGGTCCACGAACTGCGTGCCGTCCGGAAACTGAGCCGCCAACAGCTCGGCGGCGAGCACCGCAAGTCGGGTCTTGCCGATCCCGCCGGGGCCCGTGAGCGTGACGAGACGATGCTCGCCAACAGCCTCACGCATCAGCTCGAGCTCGCGGATCCGGCCGATCGTGCGAGTCGAATGCTCCGGCAGATCGACGACCGCCCGACCCGCGACCTCCATGCCGGCGAGCGCGGTGTCCTGGCGCAGGATCCGTTGCTGCACTGTCTGCAGGTCAGGCGACGGTTCGATGCCGAGCTCGGCACGGAGTGTGCGGCGCATCTCCCGGTAGCGATCCAGGGCGTCCGACTGCCGTCCGCTTTTGTAGAGCGCGACCATGAGCTGTCCCCAGAAGCGCTCTCGCAACGGGTGGAGCCGCACGAGCTGCTCGAGCTCCGGGATCAGCAGCCGGTGGCGACGTAGCTCGAGGTCCGCCTCGATCCGATCCTCCAGCGCACTGATCCGCAGCTCGTCGAGCCGGCTGATCTCGGGCACGAAATACGGCTCATCGGCGAATTCGGCGAGCGCCGGGCCGCGCCACAGCTGCAAGGCTGCCTCGAGGGCATTGGAGGCAGCAAACCACTGACCATCGCCGATGGCGCGTCGTCCGGCTGCAACCTGGCGCTCGAACGTAGCCACGTCCAGATCTCCGTCGCGGACGGGCATGAGGTAGCCACCAGGCACCGTCGTGATCGCGTCCTGTGCCAGCTCACCACGCAGCCTCGACAGGTGGGCGAACAGGGATTCGGTCGCAGCGTCCGGGCTCGCCTCGCCCCACAGGGCATCGATGAGCGCTGAACGCTGGATCGGCCGGCCGCGCTGCAGGAGCAGGATCGCGAGGAGGGCGCGCCGCTTCGGGCTCGTGACGCGGACGTTCGAACCGTCGTCCCCCCGGACATCGAGCGCCCCGAGCAGGCGGTACCGCATCGGCTCCTCGTAGCAGCAGGTAGGACAAGTATCCCGCGCGCTCGAGCGATCGCAAGGCCGATCACAAGCGAATCACAAGGTCCGACGCGCACCTTCCCTGCGGGCCTGAGCACCGTGCTGGAGGACCCCAAGACAGCGGCACGGGCGCCGCGGAGGGCTCCCGGCCAGGAGGATGGGAATGAAACGCAGGCGACTCGTTGCGGCCGCGGGGGCCGCAGTCCTGATCTTGTCCATCGCTCTGCCAGCCGCAGCGGCCGCGGACACGCCGGCCACCTACACGCTTGACGTCTGGTCGTGCACTGTCAGCGACGAGAATGGCGAAGGCGTCGATCCTCAGGCAATTCCCGCGGGCAGCCAGATCGTCTTCTTCGAAGGCTGGATCGCCAACAAACGGGGACAGCTCCAGGGATTCCTGAACAACGCGAGCTGGGTGCTGATCGTTGACGGCACCTCGGTCGACGTGACGCCGTACCTGAGCGGCATCATCAATTTCGGGCCCTTCTGGGGCGACCTGTTCGCCACGCCGCCAATCACGATTGCGAGCGGGCAGACGATCGAGACGCACTACGACAACGTGTTGAAGTCCAACAACTTCGACGGCGTTGTCCACTGGTCCAGAGGCTCGTTGTTCGGCGGCGGGGTCGACTGCTCGATTACCGCGTCCTGAGCGATCACCAAGGCGGCTGAGCTCTCGGCTCAGGCGCATCGAGCGACCGTACTTGCCGCGAACGGCCTGCCGACATCCCCGCCCTCCGCGGCAGGCTGCTCCCCGGCTACGTCCGGGGAGCAGCCGTCGAAGCAGATAGGAGGCATCGAAATGCACAAGAAGACATGGAGCGCCATGTCGGCGGTCATCCTCGCCCTGGCGCTCGCCGGGCCAGTCCTCGCGGCGAAGCCGACGATCGAGATCATCGACGTGAGCGACCCCGCGCGCGAGGCCGGGTTCGAAGCCGACCTCCTCAAATTCTGCGGTTTCGCGGTTGACGTCGAGGCCACCGGGCACGTCATCGTCCACCAGTTCGACGGAAATCCCCGGCTGGTCGAGATCAACAACTACCGCATGTTCGAGACCTTCTCGGCGAACGGGAAGACGTTGGTCGTCCGGCCCGACAGCGGTCCCGACGTCATCTGGGTTGGGAGCGATGGGCATCTGTACATCGCGCTCGTCGGCCGATCGGTGACCGGGAGCGGCGTGATCGGCCGGACGGTGTTCGACATCACGACGCTCGAGCTCGTGTCGAGCAATGGCCACGACCTGGGCGACTTCGTTGCGTGGGTGTGCGGGGAGCTCGCGCCCGCGCCGTAGCCCCTCGCGTCGCACAACCTGTGGCGATAGAGCGGATTGGCAATCAAGGAGGGTTTCATGCGCAAACTGCCATCGATCGTGCTCGCCGGCGGCCTTGCCCTCGCGATCGCGGCACCGGTTGCCGCGGGCGTCCCGCAGCGAAACTGCCCGAACGAGAACTCGGGCTGGAACAAGGTCGACGTGCAGGGGTGGTGGGACGAGTCCGTCGACGGCTTCGCCATCGCCGGCACCCTCGTGTACGTCGGTGGTGACCCGAACAACGGGTTCACGGCGGCCTTCGACGAGTTCGCGGTCACCTTCGGCTTTACCGATGGCGAGGCGCTCTACGACTTTATTGTCGGCGAGCAGTGGGACTCCCTCGATGCAAACGGCGACGGTTACGTCTGCATGAAGGCGGTGCCGATCAACATCGTGAATCCCGGCTACTTCTTCCAGCACATCGACAACAGCGCCCACTGAACGGCGCCATGCACCGGCGGCGTGCCGTCTGCCGGCGTCTGGGCAGTTCGATGATCAGGCGCCTCTGGCGGCCGCCTCCGCGGCGAGGCGGTCCGCCAGGGCTTCCCAGGCTTCCGCAGGCTGCTGCTCCCCGGCTCGTGTCCGGGGAGCAGCCGTTTTCGCCTCGATCTCGCGGTCGCCGAGGACGAGCATGTACGGCACCTTCTGCTCCTGGGCGAGCCGGATCTTGTTCTGCATGC
>JANLSG010000026.1:0-11001 GCA_031362295.1 Chloroflexota bacterium | reverse complement strand
TCCGCCCCGATGGCCAAACGAACCCGATACGGCAGCAAGTCGAGCGCCAAACCGGCCGCCAAGCGCGTGCCGCGTCCCGGCGCGAGTCCGGCCGTGCCCGGCGCGGGAACGTTCCGCGCAGCGGCCGCCACGGGAGGCGTTGCGATCCCGCACACGCACGCCCACGACGATCACGAAGGTCACGACCACGGCGACATGCCGCTCCGGAGCGGGTCCGCGCTGACCGAGGCGGAGGTGGCCCGCGCCGCCGAACTGGAAGCCGAGGCGATGGCCCTGGAGCGGGCCGCGATCGCCGAGTCGCTCCGGCGTCGTTCGCGAGGCCCGGGTGCCGAGCACCACGCGGCCGGCGACATCAACGCCCCGCTGTCGGTCCGGATGTCACACGAGTACGACTACGTGTCCCGCGACGTAAAGCGCATCGCGCTGACCGCGAGCCTGATGGTTACGATCCTCGCGGTCCTGCACATCCTGGTGAACGTAATGGGCGTGATCACGCTCTAGGGTCCCCGGCGGCCCTCGTAGACTGGGCGCGATGCCCGCTCTCCGACGAACGACGCGAGTCCAAGGCGCTCGCCCCGAGGCCCTCTTCCAGCCGCCGCCTGAGCGGCAGCCGCTCGCCGCGCGCATGCGCCCCCGGACGCTCGAGGAGTTCGTCGGCCAGGCACACCTCGTGGGCGAACAGGGCCCGCTCCGGCGCTCGGTCACCCGCGGCCACCTGGCCTCGTTGCTGCTGTGGGGCCCGCCCGGCACCGGCAAGACCTCGCTGGCGCGGCTGCTCGCGGGCGCGGTCGGGGCCGATTTCACGACGCTCTCGGCCGTCATGTCCGGCGTCGCGGAGGTTCGCTCGGGGCTGGCCGCCGCCCAGGAGCTGCTCACGCTGAACGGCAAGCGCACGGTCTTGTTCATCGACGAGATCCACCGCTTCAACAAGGCCCAGCAGGACGCGCTGCTGCCGCACGTCGAGGACGGCACCGTCACCCTCATCGGCGCGACGACCGAGAACCCGTATTTCGAGGTGAACTCCGCGCTCCTGTCGCGCCTCCGCGTGTGGCGGCTCGAGCCGCTCACCGACGACGACATCGGCGTCGTCGTCAGACGGGCCATCGAGGACGCCGAACGGGGCCTCGCGGGGGAGCTCGGCCCGATGGGCGGCGTCGCAATGGCGGACGAGCCGTTCGCCCACCTCGTCTCGATCTCCGGGGGCGACGCCCGCGTGGCGCTGAACGTGCTCGAGGGCGCCGTCGCGCTCGCCGAGGACAACGAGGAGCGGAACGACGCGGGCCAGGTCTCCCCCACCCTCGCTGACATCGAGTCAGCGGCCCAGCAGCGGATCCTCGCCTACGACCGCGCCGGCGACGGCCATTACGACACCGTCTCCGCGTTCATCAAGAGCCTGCGCGGCAACGACGCGGACGCTTCCCTGTACTGGCTCGCGGCGATGATCGCCGCCGGCGAGGACCCCAAGTTCATCGCCCGCCGGCTGATCATCTCCGCCTCTGAGGACGTGGGTAACGCGGACCCGCGCGCACTCTCCGTCGCCGTCGCCGCCGCGGACGCGCTCGAATGGGTGGGCCTCCCCGAGGCGCAGTACGCACTCGCACAAGCCACGACCTACATCGCGACGGCGCCGAAATCGAACCGGTCCGGGGCCGCGTACTGGGCAGCCGCCGGCGATGTCGAAACGCGCGGCTCGCTGCCCGTGCCACTCCACCTGCGGACCGCCGCCAATCCCCGCCTGAAGCACCACGGGATCGGCGTCGGGTATCGGTACCCGCATGACTTCGAGGGCGCGGACGTGGACCAGCGCTACCTGCCCGACGAGCTCGAAGGCCGGCACTACTACCTGCCCACCGACCAGGGCTACGAGTCGACGATCTCCGAGCGCATGGCCCGCCGAACCGCCGCGCGCTCGGCTGCGCGCGAATCCGGCCGGACGCCGAAGAACCCGATCCCCGGCCCCGTGGCGAAGAGCGGCTCAGGCGACGGCATCCTCAAGAAGCGCGAGGAGAGCCGGAAGAAGCTTGCGGAGACCGAGAAGCGCGACGCGGGCGACTAAGCCACAGGCTCAGTCGAGGCCACCCGGGTCAATGGACCCAAGGCGCGGCCCCGAACCAACAAAACAGCACGAGCGCCTCGCTGTCAGTCGTAGGCGGCGAGATGCCCGAACAGCAGGTCCCAGAACCGGGCGTCGTCGACGGAAACTGCGACGTCGGCATTGGGTGGCGCGGCATCAGTCCGGCGCGTGCCCCGCGGGCGGAGGTTCGGTCCAAACCCCCGGCCGTCACACAGGGTCATCCCGGCGGTGAGCTTGCCCGAGAGCTCGATGGCGACGTGCATCGGCACCGTCTCGAGCAGCGATGGGTCGAGAAGCGCCGCGATCACGAGTGGGTCGTGCAGGGCGCCGCCGGGCAGCCCGGAGTAGCGGCCCTCGCCCACTGCGTAGTGGTCCAGCATGTCGGCGGCAGCGGCCGCGGCGCGACGGCCCGTGGCGCGGAGCTGTGCGCGCCGCTCGGGCGTCGCGATGCACTGCATCGTCACGTTGAGCCCGACCATCGTGATCGGGACGCCGCTGGTGAACACGATGTGCGCCGCCTCCGGATCGCACCAGATGTTGAACTCGGCAGCGGGGGTCACGTTGCCCCAGGTGAGCGAGCCGCCCATCAAGCTGATCCGGCTGATCCGTGCTGCGATGGTCGGATCGCGCCGGAGGGCGACCGCGACGTTGGTGAGCGGCCCAATGGCCACGACGTGCAGGTCGGACACTTGTCGCGAAAGGTCGATGATGACGTCCGAGGCGTCCGCATCGAGGAGCGCCATCGTGGGCTCCGGGAGATCCGGCCCGTCCAGCCCGCTCGTCCCGTGCACCTCCGGCGCGTAGCTGGCCTGTCGCACCAGCGGCGCCGCACACCCGGCGGCGACGGGGATATGGGTCAGCCCACCCAGCTCCAGGACCTTGCGCGCGTTCACCTGCGTCCTCGACAGCGGCGCGTTGCCGTGGACGGCAGTGACCGCGCGGACGTCGAGCGTGCGGCCGGCGAGCAGGATCGCGAGCGCGTCGTCGTGGCCCGGATCGCAATCGATGACAATGGGCGAGGTCGTTGGCATCGGGCAGCCTCCCTCAGGCGGTCGCCGACGCACGCACCTGGCCGCCGTCGCGAGCGGTCATCGTACGCGGCGCTTCGGCGCCGCGCGACGGCACTACGCGGTGTCCGGCGGGTCGCCCCGCTGCTGCGCGAGCCATTTCGGAACGTAGAGCGCGCCACCGAAGCCGACGAGCAGCACGAATAGCACGACCACCAGCAGGACGGGCAGCGAGATCCCGCCTTCATCGTTGGCGGGGGTCGGCTCCGCGCTCGCGGCTGGGGTTGGCGCTGCACTTGCCGTTGGCGCGGGCGTGATCTCGATCGGGACGGTGGGCTCGTCAGTCGGCAAAGGCTCGGGCGAGGGCGTGGGCTCCTCGAGGGTCGCCTCCGGCTCCTCCGTGGGCGTTGGCACGGGGGTGGGGACCGCGGTCGGGACCGGCGTCGGGGTCGGGACCGGCGGAACCGCCGTGACCGTCAGCGAGACGACGCGGATCGGGCTCGCGAGCGAGCCGTCCGACGCCCTGTATGAGAACGCGTCGGGACCCGTGTAGCCACCCGCCGGCGTGTAGCTGAACGAGCCGTCCGACGCGAGGACGACCACGCCGTGCGACGGATTCGTGACCTTGACCGCGGTGAGCGCGTCGCCATCGATGTCGTGGTCGTTGATGAGCACGCCCGGGACGCCCACGTTCAGCGTTCGGTCCTTCAGGACGATGAAGCTGTCCGCGGTCGCGGTTGGCGCGTCGTTCACGGCCGCAACCGTGATCGTGACCGTCGCCTCGCTGTCGACCTGGACCTGGCACGGACCGACGATGGAGATCCGGTAGAGGAACGACGTGGTCCCGTGGTAGTTCGGGGGCGGCGCGTAGGTGAACGAGCCGTCCGTGTTCATGGCAACGCTGCCAGTCAGGCCGGTGCTGTCCGCGCCGAGGACGCATGTCGTCAGGCCTGGATTGTCGTTCTCCAACACGCCGGGCGCGGCGATCAGGAGCGCGATGTCCTCGTCTGTCTTGTATTCGTCGGCCGCGGCGACGGTCGGCGGCGAAGACGGGGCGCCCGCCAAGGCTGCACCCGGCAGCATGCCCAGCACGACGGCGATCCAGAGCGCGGCGCCGCGATGCAGGTGCAGCCGCACGTCCCCCTCCTGATGCGATCGGCATTTGCCGCCGGATCGGGAGCATATCGACCGCGTGGGACCGCCGTCGACAGGACGAACGGCGGGGTTGGCAGCGTCTCGCGCGCGGGCGTGCGACCATCCACCCGTCGCCCAAGCACCTCGGAGGCCGTCACGTTGACTCGCTCGGAGCCCAACCTGCGCATCCCCGGACCCACCTCACTGCCGCCGAGCGTGCGCGAGGCCGGCGGTCGCCAGATGATCAATCACCGCGGGCCGGAGTTCAAAGAGCTCCTGGGCCGGCTCCAGACGGGCATGAAGCCGTACTTCGGGACGACGAGTGACATCGCGATCCTGTCCTGCGCCGGCACGGGCGGCCTCGAGGCTGCCGTGGTCAACACGCTGTCCCCGGGTGATCGTGTGCTGGGCGTGTCGATCGGGGCGTTCGGTGACCGGTTCGCGAAGGTCGCCGAGGCATACGGGGCGAATGTCGACCGCGTTTCCGCCGAGTGGGGCTGGGCGGCCGAACCAGATGAGGTCAGCGAGCGCCTGGGTGCCGGCGACTACGAGGCGGTCCTGCTGACCCACAACGAGACCTCCACGGGGGTCATGAACCCGATCCCGGAACTCGCCGCCGCGATCCACGCCGCGGCGCCTGATGCGCTGATCCTCGTCGACACCGTGTCGTCGCTCGGCGCCGTGCCGTTCGACATGGACGGCTGGGGCATCGATGTCGTCGCCACCGCCTCGCAGAAGGCCTGGATGGCCGCTCCGGGGCTGGCGATGGTCGCCGCGTCGGCGCGGGGCTGGGCGGCAATGGAGACCGCGAAGATGCCGCGCTTCTACCTGGACCTGCGCCGCCATCGTGACGCGATGGTGGATGGCGAGACGCCCTGGACGCCGGCGATCGCGGTCGCCTTCCAGGTGGACGAGGGCATCCGGCTCATGAACGAGGAGGGCCAGGCCGCCGTCTTCGCGCGCCACGTGGCCTGCGCCGCCGCCTCGCAGGCTGGTCTCCAGGCGCTCGGATTCGAGCTGTTCGCGGACGCGAGCCATCGATCAAAGACCGTGACCGCCGCGCACATCCCCGAAGGGCTCGACTGGAAGGGCTTCAACGGCGACCTCAAGCGCGAGGGCCTCGTCGTTGCCGGTGGCCAGGCGCGGCTCGCTGGCAAGGTCTTCCGGGTCGGCCACCTTGGCTCCGTGACCGTGGACGAGATCGTCGATGCCATCGAGACGCTCGAGACCGTGTCGATCAAGTGGGGCCGGGACGTCCAGGCGGGTTCCGCCGGTCCCGCGGCGAGGCGAGCGGCGGCGGAGGCCGCGCTGCAGCCAGCTTGAGCGAGGCGCCCGGGGCCACGATGCGGATCCTCGTTGCCGAGGCGATCGCCCCGGAAGGCGTGGCGGCGCTGCGCGAGCGCCACGAGGTCGACGTCAGAACCGGCTTGTCCGCGCCCGATCTGCGGGCCATCGTCGGCGAGTACGACGCCCTCGTCGTGCGCAGCCAGGTTGCCGTTGACGCAGAGCTGATCGCGGCAGGGCCGCGGCTGCAGGTCATCGGCCGGGCGGGCGTCGGCGTGGACAACGTGGACCTCGAGGCGGCCACGCGCGCAGGCATCACCGTCGTCAACGCGCCGACCGGCAACACGATCGCCGCCGCGGAGCACACCATCGCGCTGCTGCTCGCGCTCGCGCGGCGTGTCCCGGAGGCAGATGCGTCGCTTCGGCGGGGCGAGTGGAAGCGCGGCCCGCTCCAGGGCGTGCAGCTCCGCGGACGCACGCTGGGCATCGTCGGCCTCGGGAAGATCGGGATGGCTGTCGCGGAGCGGGCCCGCGGGCTCGGGATGACCCTGCTCGGGAGCGATCCGTACGTCACCGCGGAGCAGGCACTGCTGCGCGGCGTGGAACTCGTGGCTTTCGAGGCGCTGCTCGAGCGGTCGGACGCGGTGACGGTCCACGTCCCCCTCACGCGCTCCACCAGCGCGCTGCTGGATGCGGAGGCGCTCGCCCGCATGAAGCCGGGTGCGTTCGTGCTCAACGTGGCGCGCGGCGGGATCGTCGACGAGGCTGCGCTCGCGACGGCGCTGCGCGAGGGCCGCCTCGGCGGTGCCGCGATCGACGTCTTCGAGGCGGAGCCGCCCACTGACTCGCCGCTCCTCGCGGCGCCGAACACCGTGCTCACGCCGCACCTCGGCGCGTCCACGGCGGAGGCGCAGGTCGCGGTCGCGGAGGAGATCGCCGAGCAGGTCCTGGACGTCCTCGAGGGCCGTCCGGCGCGCTACGCGGTCAACGCTCCCCTGCTCTCCGCGGAGGCCGAGCAGACGATCGGGCCGTACCTGCCGCTGGCCGAGACGCTGGGGCGCTTCCTCGCCCAGTTCGCGCGTTCCGGGATCGGAACGTTCACGGTCGAGCTTGCCGGCGACCTTGCCCGCACCGAATCCGCGCCGCTCACCGCCGCCGCGCGCCCCGGCCTGCTCGAGACCGGCCCGACGGCGCGCGTAAACCACGTGAACGCGGCGATCCTCGCCAAGGCCCGCGGCATCGCTGTCGTGGAGCGCAAGACGACCGACGCCGCGGGCTTTCCTGCCGCGATCACCGTCACCGGCACGGTGAAGGGCGGACACGTGACGGTCGGCGGGACGCTGGCCGGCGGCGAGATGCGCCTCGTCCGGCTGAACGACTACCGGCTGGACATGGCTGCCGAGGCGATCATGCTCATCACCCGGCACCGCGACCGGCCGGGCACGATCGGGCGGATCGGGCAACTGCTGGGTGCTGCGGACGTGAATATCAGCGCGATGCATCTCGCCCGCTCGGCGCCGCGCGCCGACGCCCTCATGATCCTGTCGGTCGACGACGAGGTGCCGCCCGCGCTCGAGGCGGCGATCCGCGCCGACGAAGGCGTGCACGACCTGTGGACGATCCGCCTCGGCTCGCCGCGGTGACCGCGCCGTGAGCGAGACGCCGTCGCTGATCCCAACCGGCCTCGATGCGGTCCTCGCGTTCGTCCGGCACGGTGAATCCGAGTGGGTCGCGAAGGGCCTGTTCCAGGGCCAGGGCGATTCGCCGCTGACCGACCTCGGGCGACGCCAGGCGCTGCTCACGGCACGGCGAATCGCGCGCCGTGCCCGCCGCCCGATCCTGCCTTTGCCCGTGGCGGCGCCCCACGCGATCGTCCACTCCCCGCTCGCCCGCGCCGCCGAGACGGCCACGGTGCTTGCGCGTGCCGTGAGCAGCGGCCGCGGCGACGACGCGCTCGCCGCACCCGTGCCCCTTCATCCGGATCCGGGACTCCTCGAGATCGGACAGGGCGAGTGGGAGGGCCTTCCCGGCACCGAGGTCGCCGAGCGCTGGGGTCCCATTCTTGAGGCATGGCGGCACGATCCACTGAGCGCGTGGGCGCCGGGCGGCGAGTCACTCGTCGAGGTGGACCTCCGCGCCCGTGCCGCCCTGCGCGGGATCCTCGCGGATCTCGCGACCGTGGATCCAGCGGGCAGCCAGGCCCGCTCGCAGGTGCTCGGCTACGCGGACCTGCCGGCTGACGACCCGTGGGCGATCGTCGTCGGGCACGACGGCGTGTTCAAGGTCGTCATGCTGGCGCTGCTGGACCTGCCGCTCGCCCGCTTCTGGACGCTGCCGTTCGCCCTGTGCGGGATCAGCGTCGTCGAGATCCGGAACGGCCGGCCGCGCCTGCGGCTCCACAACGCGACGGACCACCTGGCGGACCTGCAGACCACCGACAGCCGCGTGCGGGACGAGTCGCGCCGGAAATTGGGCGCCCTTTAGGGGCTCGGGAGGCCTTCAGAGACTCGCGAGCCCCGAAGGCGCGCGATCAGCGGCGCTTGGGGCGCCGACGGAACCCTCGACGAAGCACCACGCCCAGCAGCGCGAAGCGCAGCCGCTGGTAGGCGATCGCGATGTTCCGCAGCCTGTCGCTGCCGAGGTCGCGCTTGCCATAAGCCACCTCGACCTTGGCCCTGGCAATCGTCGTCAGCTCGACGCGCGCCGCCGGCACGGCGTCGCCCAGCGAGCCTGCGTACTCGTAGACCGTCTGCGACGCCTTCGGCCCAAGGCCAAAGCGAGTCGCGAGACGGCCCAGTGAGCCCCACGCCTGGTCGGGGTGCATCGGCTTCCTTGGGCCACGGCGCATCGCCGCGTAGGCGAGGGCGGCCACGCCGATGATGAGGATGAATGCGATCGCGATGAACGGCCCGATGCCCGGCCCGGGGTTCGTGACGCCCGGCCCGCTGGTGCCCGCGGTGGGGCGCGGACTGGTGTTGGGCCTGAAGGTCGCACCCGACCCGCTCGGCCTGGGGGTTGCCGCGGCGGGTGAGCCGCTCGGGATCACCGAGGGGCGGCCAACGCCGCCGCCAGTCGGATCGAATTCGATCCAGCCGATTCCCGGGAAGTAGACCTCCACCCAGTAGTGCGTCTGCGCCGCACTCACGACCTCGAGGCCGTTGGACCGAGGCGGGCCGGGCAGGAAGCCGTACACGACGCGCGCCGGCACGCCAGAGGCTCGCAGCAGGATGGTCATGGTGCTGGCGTAGTAGTCGCAGTAGCCGACCTTCATCCGCGCGAAGCACTCGACCGTGGACACGCCGCTGCATTGCGCGCGAACCTCTGCCCGCACGTCGGCCTGATAGGTGAAGTTGGCGGAGCTGCGCAGGTAGTCCTGCATCGTGCGCGCCAGGTCGTAGGGATTCGCGGGATCCGCATAGGACGGCGCAACAACCGACGCGCGGATGGCCGTCAGCAGGTCGTTCGACGCCTGGCCCATCGTGCCCACCGGGAAGTGCGTGTAGAGCTCCATGATCTCGTCGGGGTAGTCCGTGCCCGCGGCGCGCAGCATGGGCTCCGTTATGCCGCCCGGCTCCGCCTCGAACACCGGAATGAGCGCCGTCACGGTGTAGGTCGTCACCGGATCCGTCGCCTCGACGGTGGTGAACCAGCCGGCCGAACCGAGCACGAAAACGTCCGTGGGACGATCGACCGACGCGATCGTGTTCGGGCTCAGGATGGTCTGCCCGACAAACGCGTCATGGGTGACCCGGAATGTGATCTCCCGCCGGCCCGTGGCAGTCGGCATATCGCCGGTCGCGGCCGCGCTGAGGACGACCGTGTTCGCGGGCGTGGGTTCCTTCCGCGGGTTGCCCTTGTTCCAGCCGAACATCGTGTATTCGGCGTACACGCCGCCGCGCCACTTGAACTGCTGCGTCTCGGTGGGCGGGAACTGCGCCCGGAACACGGTGTTACTACTGGGCAGCCATTGGCCCGTGGTGGTCGCGTTGTCACCGAAGGTCACGATTCCGAGGGGCCTGAAGTCGCCGCCTGGGGGCGCGAACCGCTGGAGGGTCTCGGTGAGCCCCTGGAGGTACTTCGGCAAGTCCTGCCACAGGCCCTGCAGCGGCGCGGACGAGGCCGCCCACGTGAGCAGGATCGCCCCGAGCACCGCTCCGGTCACGAACGTCGCGCCGCCACCCAGGTACAGGTCGCTCACGGCGTGGGGATCGCCGATCTTTCGTCGCGCCCAGGTCACCTCCTCCTCGAACACGTGCGTCCGGATCAGGAGCAGCAGGGCGGCGGCGCTGAAGGCGATCAGCAGGGGCAGTTGCGGATGCTGGGTGAGGGTCATGTTGGCAAGCAGGACGAGGCCCAGCACGACGACGGCGTCGAGGGGCCGCCGGTGGCCGAACACGGTGAACCCGGCGAGCATGCCGCCGCCCCAGACCAGTACGCCGAATACGAGGTGGTAGTGCGCGATCTCGGTGGTCTGCGGCCGGCCCTGGACGGCGAGGTCGATCCACACGTTGCGCGCGACCTCGACCATCGCAGCAAGCCGTTCGGCGAGGTCGTGCGGATTCCAGCCGATCACGTGGCCCTGATCGCGGGCCAGGATCACGCCGCCGACGACGAGCGGGAGGACGAGACCGCCGAACAGCGCGCCGATAACGTGCGTGCGCCAGCGACCCCAGCCGACCTTCGCGCCGCCGACACCGAACGCGAGCCCGACGAGCGCCACCCAGGGAAGGAAGCTGGCGTCGAACTCGGTGCCCGTCCAGTTGGCATCGAGGAGGGAGCCCGCGACGATGGCCACCATCGCGGCGGTCGTGAACAGGCTGAGCCAGCCCTCGACCGGACGGAGCGGCATGCCCCGGATGAGCTCGCCGATCGAGCGACCGGATGGCGTCGCAGCAGGCGCGGTCTGGGCGGTCACGAGGCGAGCGCCTTCGCGAGCCGGGACGTCGGGCCGACGGCGTAGACAGGGATGTCGTACTCCGCGAGCGCGTGTCGGAGCCCGCGCCACTGCTGGGCGGCCGGGGTGGACTCGGCGGGGGTGGCGTCGGCGTTCATCGTGGCCGCGGCCGGGGTCGTGCCGGCGAGCTCCGCCGTCCGCTCCTCGGCGTGGCGCTCGAACGCAGGAATATCCATGGCGACGACCACGCACGCCACCCCGCGCGATCGCAGCGTGGCGAGGGGCTTGACCCAGTCGCGATTCAGGGATGCCGTGATCACGATCGCGGTCATCCCGCGACGGATGCGGGGCACGCTGCCGGTCAACGCCTCCGCGAACGGTGTCGCGCCGTCGCCCTCGACGGCCGCGAGGAGCTGCATGACCTTGAGGTGCTGGCGCCCGCCCCGGTCCGGCTGGAGCTGGGCGAGGCGATGCGCGCTGATGGTCATGCCGACGGCTCGATTCTCGACGAGGGCCTTGTCGGCCACCGCGGCCGCGCAGCGGACGGCGACCTCCACCGTCGACTCGTCGCCGGTGCCGCGCTGGATCCTGCTCGACCTCGACCGCGG
>JANLSG010000306.1:0-3364 GCA_031362295.1 Chloroflexota bacterium | reverse complement strand
CGCGCCATCGCCCGGCGCATCGCCATCGCCGTCGTCCGACGCCTTCGCGACACCGGCTACGGCCGGCAGTTCCGCGACGAGGACATCGAGCCCGCCGTCGATCGCGCCATGTGGACGCCGGCGTACCAGCCTTATGAGCGGGCCTGAGCTCCAATCGGCGCACCCTGCTCGAGGCCGATCTCGAGCGCCCGGAGGTTCATCGCGACCACCTCGGCGCCGCCCTTGGCGGCTTCCACGAGCGCGCGACGGATGGACTCCGGGCTGACGATCGGCAGGCGCCCGATCGCGCTGCCCAGCGCGATGATGCTGATGACACGCTCGTCGCCGACGGTCCGCGCGAGCGCGGAGCAGGGGACCCGCAACACGTCGATGTCATGGCGCGACGGGTCCGCCTCGATCAGCGAGTCGTTGAGGACGAGCAGCCCGCCCGGGGCGAGCAGCCCCTGGAACTTGGCGAGCGACGGTGGGTTGAGAGCGATCACGAGGTCCGCCCGGTCGATCACGGGCGAGCCGATCGGCCGATCGGCGACGATCACCGTGCAGGACGCGGTGCCGCTACGCATCTCGGGCCCGTACGACGGCAGCCACGAGACGTGCTTGCCCTCGAGCATGCCCGCCTGGGCGAGCACCTGGCCGGCGAATAGCAGGCCCTGGCCGCCGAACCCGGACAGGATCGTCGCGCGCTCCATGCTCACGGCACCTTGCGCCGGTCCACGATGACGCCGAGGGGATACGTGCCGACGACGTCGTTGGCGACGTGCTCCATTGCCTGCTGCGGCGTCATCCCCCAGCCCACCGGGCAGGTGGACAGGATCTCGACGATCGAGAAGCCGCCGCCGCCGAGCTGGTCTTCGAAGGACCGCTTGAGCATCGTCTTCGTCTTGCCGACCTGGCTCGGGTCGGCGATCGACCCGCGCGCGGCGTAGGTCACGCCCGGCAGCAGCGCGAGCATTTCCGTGATCGGGATCGGGAATCCGGCGAGGCCCGAGTCACGGCCCTCCGGGCTGGAGGTCGTGCGCTGGCCCAGGAGCGTTGTCGGGGCCATCTGGCCGCCGGTCATGCCATAGATGCCGTTGTTCACGAACACGACGCTCAGCCGCTCACCGCGGGCCGCGGCGTGGATGATCTCCGCCGTGCCGATCGCCGCGAGGTCGCCGTCGCCCTGGTAGGTGAACACGAACGCGTCGGGCCGGGTGCGGCGGACGCCGGTCGCGACCGCGGGTGCCCGCCCATGGGGCGACTCGACGAAGTCGATGCCGAGATAGTCGTAGGCGAACACGCTGCACCCGACCGAAGCGACGCCGATGGTCGTCGGGCCGAGGTGGAGCTCCTCGAGGAGCTCGGCGATGAGCCGATGGATGATCCCGTGGCCGCAGCCGGGGCAGTAATGGGTGGGCCGCTCGGCGAGCAGCGAGGGGTGCGCGTAGATGACGCGGCGCGCGACGTCGGTGGTCATGGCGTTGGTGCCGTGAGCGCCCACGCGACCCGCAGGCGATCCACGACCTCGCTTGGAATGGGGACCATGCCCCCGGTTCGACCGTGGAAGAAGACCGGTACCCGCTCCACCGCCAGCCGGACGTCCTCGATCATCTGTCCGGCCGAGAGCTCCACCACGAGGATCGCGCGCAGGCGAGGCGCCAGCTCGGCGAGCGCCTTCGAGGGGAAGGGCCAGAGCGTGATCGGGCGGAACAGTCCGACCCGGAGGCCGTCCGCCCTCGCCCGCTCGATTGCGGTTCGCGCCACGCGGGCCGCCGTGCCGTATGCCACGACCACGATCTCGGCGTCGTCGAGCTGCTCGCCCGCCCAACGGACCTCGCGCCTGCTGATCGTCGCGTACTTCGCCTGCAGGTGCTGGTTGTGGTGCTCCAGATCCTCCGGCAGGAGGTGCAGCGAGCGGACGACGCGGGGCGCGCGACCACTGGCGCCGGTCAGCTCCCAGTCCGCCGTGTCCCACGCCGGCGTGCGGAACGTGGGCACGACCGGCTCCATCGCCTGGCCCTGGATCCCATCGGCGAGGAGGATGACGGGCGTCCTGTAGCGCGCGGCAATCTCGAAGCTGTCGGCGACGAGCGCGACCGCCTCCGCGATCGACGACGGCGCGAGGACGGGCACGCGATAGTCGCCGTGGCCATGGCCCTTCGTCGCCTGGAAGTAGTCCGACTGCGACGGCCCGATGCTGCCCAGACCCGGCCCGCCGCGCATCACGTTGATGAGCACGATCGGGAGCTCCGAGCCGGCCATGTAGCTCATCGCCTCGGCCATGAGGCTCATCCCGGGGCTGGAGGTGGAGACGAGGACCTTCGCGCCGGTCGCAGCCGCGCCGAGGGCCATGTTGATCGCGCCGATCTCGCTCTCCGCCTGGACGAAGACGCGACCGAGCTCCGGCATCCGCCGCGCCATCCGCTCGAGGAGCTCCGCCTGGGGCGTGATCGGGTAGCCGAAATAGGCGTCGCAACCGGCCTCGATCGCGGCGTCGGCCATCGCCTCGTTGCCCTTCATGAGCCGCGGCCGCGTGGCAACCGGGACTGGCGCAGCGGCGATCGTGGTCATACCGGGACCGCCTTCGGGCGGGCGTAGATGGTGAAGACGGCATCTGGACAGATGCGGGCGCACAGGGCGCAGCTCGTGCACGCGTCCGCATCGGTGAGCCGGATCGGGTGGTGGCCGAGCTTGTTGACCACGGTCACGTCACGTTCGAGGACGTGCTTGGGGCACACCGCGATGCACAGGTCGCAACTCTTGCATCGATCGACCGCGATCTCGATCGGCTGGAACGGCTGCGTATCGCCGGTCCGTGCGTGGGACACCTGGGTACCGATCGTCATCAACGACCTCCTCGATCAAACCTAGGTACCGCGGGAGCGTGCGGCGAGTGCCGAACGGCCCGGCTTGCGGCGCCGTTCGGCCGCCGATCGCCCACTCGTGCCCGGGAGGCCCCCAACTCGGGTCCGATGGCCCTGTCGCGCCGGCCCTGTCGCGTGGTTGGATGACAGTCGATCAACAACGTAGACAGAGGTGTCCCATGAAGAAGGTCTTCCCGTTCCTGTTCCTGTTCGCCGGGGTCTTCGCGATCTTCGGCGTCCTGTTCCTCGTCGCCCGCAGCGAGTCGCTGCCGGCGAAGGTGCGCTCGTTCGACTGGCGCAAGGCGATCAACACCCAGATCGACGAGCCCGTCGTCGAGGTGACCGTCTAGCGCTGACCCCCGCCGAGGCGGGATTTCGACCGGTGGCGCGCGCCGTGCACCCGCGGCGCGCGCCCACCGGGCGTCCCGGAGGGGCGTTGGCGTGGTACCCCGCCGGCGCGTCGCCCTGCTCGTAGCCTCGTAGGCGATGCCCCCCCGCGGGCGCTTCCGGGTGCCTTTCGC
>JANLSG010000294.1:0-5145 GCA_031362295.1 Chloroflexota bacterium | reverse complement strand
GAATCGCGCTCGCGGAACGGCGCCGGGATGCACTCGCGGCGTCGGAGGATCCGGGCCTGGTCGTCGGCTAGCTGCTAGCCCTCGCGCGGTGCCTCGACGATTGCCGCGCCCGGCCGCGGCGACGGCGGCACCTCGGCGTGGAATCCGGAGGGCAGCTGGCCCTGGGCCGCAAGCCGCCGGATCACGAAGCCGTAGTAGTCCTCGACCTTGGCCGTGACGCGCTCCCAGCTGAACTCCTGCGCCCGCTCCAGCCCCGACTGGGCCATCGACGCACGGAGCTCGTCGTCGCGCAGGAGCTGCGCGAGCGCCCCGGCGATCGCCTTGGGCTTGCCCGGCGGCACGAGCAGGCCCTCCCGGCCGCGGCGGACCACGCCCTTGTAGCCGTGGATATCGCTGGCTACGATCGCCGTGCCCGCGGCCATCGCCTCGAGGAGCACGATGCCGAACGATTCCCTGCCCGTGGCCGGTGAGCAATAGATGTCCGCGGTCTTGAACAGTGCGTCGCGCTCGTCGTCGCTCACGCGCCCGAGGAATTCGACGCCGCCGAGCTTGCGGGTCATCAGGTAGCGCCGCATCTCCTTCTCCTGCGGCCCTCCACCGACGACGAGGAGCCGGCAATCGCAGCCGGTCTTGCGCAGGATTCGGTAGGCCTTGAGCAGGTGGAGTAGGCCCTTGCGCGACTCGAACCGGCCCACGAACAGGATGTTCTTCGTCCCGTCCTGCCAGCGGGCGATCGGCACGGCCCGATCGAACCGTCCGATGTCGACGCCGTTCGGGATGACCTTGTAGTCGCCCGGGAAGAAGCGCTCGATGAAGTGGCGGGCCGCTGCGGAGACGGCGATGCGCCCGTGGATGCGCCCGACCGACGGCCCCATCAGGCGCGATCCGATCTGGTACGCCGGCGAAAAGCCGCCGAAGGCATGGAAGGTCGCGACGTTCACGCTGTTCGACAGCCCAAGGACGACGAGCGACAGGAACGGCACGAACGGCTCGTGGAAGTGGAGCAGGTCGAACTGCTCGCGGTCGAGCACCGTTCGGACCTGGGACAGGAAGCGGGGCGAGAGCGTGATCGTGCCGACGGAGCCGTTGGCGGGCATCGAGAAGCCCTTCCCGATGCGGATGACGTCGCCCTCGGAGGCGCGCTGGAGTCCGTGGCTGCTGGTCAGGATCCGGACGTCGTGGCCGCGCAGGCGCAGGTTCTCGTACAGGTACCGGACGTGCTGGTTCACCCCACCCGGCAGTGGGTAGACGTACGGCGTGACGAGGCCGATCTTCACGCCGCGCCGTTCCTGGGGCGCTTCTCGACAAGGAGCGCCGCGCGATCGCCGGCGAGCACGCCCCCGTCGCGCGGATAGCCGAGGTCCCGGCCCGTGCCGTCGCCGCGGATCCGCCCGCCGAGGTTGGCCCGCGCGTCGCGGCCGTACTTGCGGAGCTGCGCGCCGAACGTCCCGAGCTGGGCGGTGGTCTGGTGGAAGGTGCCGTGATGGTGTGTCGTCGCTGCCGCGATCGCCGCGCGCAGGGCGTCGCCGTCGTGGCCCTGGAAGGTGGTGTAGCCGGACCCGATCGCCTCCAGCGCGTGGGCGTCCGAGTTGCCCACGCGGGCGAGATGGTGCTCCTCGGCGAAGCGGACCACGCGAGCATGCCACGGCCGGCCAAGCGTGGTGGGGTTGAAGGCCTCGATGGCGTCCGGGCGGTAGCGGGGCTCGTCGGCGAGGAGCCGGCGGAGCACGAAGCCCTGGGCGCACAACGGGTAGGGCACGAGCGGGTGGGCAGGGATGGCAAGTCCGCCCTGGTCGTGGATCTCCGCGATCGTGGAGCGCAGGGATCGGAAGGGCTTGATCGGCGTTTCGATCCAGAGGGCGAGCAGGTGGCCCCCCAGGGTCGTGACCTCCTCGCCGACGACGACCTCGAAGGAAAGGCCGCGATCCCGGGCCATCGCCCGGCCGGCGACGGCCGCGTCGATCCGCTCATGGTCCGTGATCGCGATGACGTCGAGCTCGGTGTTGCGCTCCACGTGGTCGAGGATCTCGACGATCCCGGCCGTCCCGTCCGAGGCCAGGGTGTGGATGTGCAGGTCCGCGCGCCCGAGTCGCTCCGTCATGCCGCACGCTCCAGGTCCGGCCAGAGCGGGTGGAAGATCGCGAGCCACTGCTCCGGCGCTGCGGCGACGTGTCGCTCGAACGACCGTGCCTCCGCATCCAGGTATGCCTGCACGCGCTCGCGGCGCGTGCCTTCGTCGGGGAACGGCACCGCGTCCGCGCCTACGTGGTAGACGCCCGCGCCGTCACGCCACACGCCGAAGACGTGCGGCGTGATCCCGGAGTCCATTGCGAGGAGGGCCGGGCCGGCCGCCAGCGGCGACGGGGCGCCGAAGAACTCGGTCGCGATGCCGCCGCCGGTGATGTCGCGGTCACCGAGCAGCCCCACCGTTTGCCCGCGGGCGAGGGCTTCCTTGAGCAGTCGCTTCGCGCCGGAGAGCTCGATCAGCTCCAGACCCATCCGATTCCGGGTCTGGACGAGGTATCGCTGCAGCGCGGGATCCGAGATCGTCTCCGAGGGGACGACGGACGGGCGTCCGGTGCGCGCGGCGGCGAAGACCGCGGGCAGCTCGAACCAGCCCATGTGCAGCCCGACGAACAGCGCACCCCGCGGATTGCCCAGGGTCAGCTCGAGGATCTCCGGCGTCTCCACGACGAGCCAGCGCTCGAGGTAGGCGGCGTCGACGAGTGGCGCCCGGACGAGTTGGACGTAGTAGCGCGCGGCGTGCCGGAACGCGGCGCGGACGAGGCGGTTCAGTGCGCGCCCGTCGCGAGCCGCCTCACGGACCTCCGGTGAGGCCATGTCGTGGTCGGCGAGCCAGCGCACCACCCGCGTGAGGTTGCGGCGTGCCTGTCGCCGGCGCTCTGGGGCGAGGCGGTACCAGACCCGGCCCGCGAAGTCCGCGAGGGCGAGGAGCGGTGCCTCCGGCAGGCGGCATGCGATCCACGCGGCGACGATGACCGCGCGCGCCTTGAGATGCATCAGCCGGCCGGCGCCAGGGCGCGCAGGGCGAGCGCTGCCTGCTCCTCGGGCGTCGTGGGCCAGATCGGCTTGAAGCTGTACCACTGCTCGGGCGCGGCGGCGATCGTCTCGGCGAGGGCGTCGGCGATGGCCTGTGTCGCGCGCTGCAGCTCCGTCGGCTCGGACGAGGTCACGAAGATCGGCTCGCTGTGGGAGATCTGGAACGTCCTGCCGTCGGGCGCCCGGCGGATCGCTACGTGCACGATCGGGGCGCCGGTCTTCGCCGCGAGGGCCGCCGGACCGGCGGGCAGCGTGGTCCACGCATCGAACATGCGCACCGGGATGTCCTCGGCGCGATAGCCCCAGTCGATGATCAGGGCCAGGATCTCGTTCCGGCGGAGCACGCCGAACATGTCCCGCAAGTTACGCCACGGGATGAGCGTGACGCCCCAGTCCTTGCGCTGGCGCATGAGCAGCTCGAAAAGTTCGGGAAAGCTCGTGTCGTCCGCGAGCGCGGCGATCGGCCAGCCGTGTCGCGCGATGCCGCGCGCGACCCCCTCGAGGTTGCCGATATGCGGGCTGGTCAGGATGAGGCCCTTGCCGCTCGCCTTCCAGTACGCCTCGAGCGGGAGCAGCGTCGAGGTGTCCACGAGTGCCGCGGCCTGCTCGTTCGTAAGCCTGGGCAGGCGCATGAGCTCCACGACGTAGCGCGCGTAGGAGCGATACGCGGCCAACGCCTTGCGCTTGACCTCCAGGCTGCCCGGCGGCTTCCCAAGCACGTGCGCGAAGTTGTCGTTCACGTAGTGGCGCTTCTTCGGCCACAGGACGAACGACAGCTGGAGCCCGAAGCTGACGATGGCGCGGGCGATCGGCACGGGCAGTCGGCTCATCAGCCACGTACCCGCGCGGTAGCCGTAGATCGCGGCCTTCTCGGCCGGGCGGAAGCGGCGATTGCCGGCGCGCCGATGCGGCGCGACGAGCTGCTTCCGCTCCTGCCGAGGGCCGTCGGCAGCGGGGGTCACCCGCCCGCCGCCGCCTTCGCGCGCCCGCCGGACGCCGCGACCTGCGCAGCACTCGGGCTGCTCGCGGCCATCTTGCGGAGCTTGCGCTTCACCGGCGCCTCGGTCCCGACGAGCGTCTCGTTGTCGTCGCCCTTGATGAAGGCCTCGACCCGGTTGAACGCGATGTCGTCGTGGATCTGCTGCGGCGGGCTTTTCATGAAGTAGCTCGAGGGCGCGACGAGCGTGCCCTTCAGGCCACGATCCAGGCCAAGCTTCAGGCAGCGGATGGCGTCGGTGATGACGCCGGCGCTGTTCGGGCTGTCCCAGACCTCCAGCTTGAGCTCCGCGTTGAGCGGCACGTCGCCGTAGGTGGTCCCCTCCATCCGGATGTAGCACCACTTGCGGTCGAGGAGCCACGGCACGTGGTCGCTGGGGCCGACATGGACGTTGCCGTCCTCCAGCTCGTAGTCGAGCATCGAGGTAACGGCGTTGGTCTTCGAGATCTTCTTGGACTCGAGGCGCTCGCGCTCGAGCATGTTCAGGAAGTCCGTGTTGCCGCCGAAGTTCAGCTGGTACGTCCGATCGAGGCGGACGCCCCGATCCATGAACAGGCGGGTGAGCACGCGGTGCGCGATGGTCGCCCCGACCTGGCTCTTGATGTCGTCGCCGATGACGGGGAGGCCTTCCTCGGCGAAGCGGCGCTGCCAGTACGGCTCACGCCCGATGAACACGGGAATGGCGTTGATGAAGCCGACGCCGGCGCGCAGCGCCTGCTCGACGTACCACTTGGTCGCCTCCTCGGAGCCGACGGGCAGGTACGAGACCATGACGTCGACCTCGCGCTCCTTGAGGATGGAGACGATGTCGGCGGTGGGGCCGGGGGCCTTCTCGATGATCTGGCTGAGGTACTTGCCGAGGCCGTCGTGGGTCATGCCGCGCTCGACGGGGACGCCGAGATGCTTGACCTGCTGGAAGACGTAGGTGTTGTTCGGCTTGGTGTAGATCGCCTCGGACAGGTCCTTGCCGACCTTGTTCTTGTCGATGTCGAACGCGGCCACGAACTCGATGTCGCGGACGTGGTAGCCACCCAGGTTGACGTGCATCAGCCCGGGGACAAAGTCGTCCTCCTTGGCGTTCTCGTAGT
>JANLSG010000282.1:0-5852 GCA_031362295.1 Chloroflexota bacterium | reverse complement strand
CGCCCGGGCAATGGCCCCGCCCCCGGTCGGCGCCCCGGGGGGCTCACCCCCCCCGGGCGCCCGGCCCGCCCCACCCCCGCGCAACCAGCACGCGCAGCGCGGGGATACCCCGCGCGTGGCTCTTCGATTCTCTGGTTGTCTCGGCTGGGACCCAGCTGGCCCGTAGCCGAGCGATGGCTACGGCGTGTTGCCCTGGCCCTTTCCCTGCCCCTTGCCCTTGCTCTTGCCGTTGCCGTGGGTCACGGCCGCGGCATCGGCGACAGGCGCTTCCGTGCAGGAAGGCGCACCCGGCTTGCCCTGGTGGGCCCAGCAGGAGACGAACTTGCCATGGTTCGAGAACCACTCGGGCCACTCGGTCTGGTGCGCGGCCCAGCACACGATCGACCCGTGGGACATGGCGGCGAGCTCCTCAGGGGTCAACGCCGATGGGTCAGTGAGGCAGTTGTCCCCGCCGTCCTCGGCGTCCTCTTCCTCGGTTTCCTCGTCGGTGGTCCCTGCCTCGTCGGTGTCCTCGTCGCCGACGGTCTCGTTTCCGGAGTTGTCCTCGTATGACCCGCCGAGCGCGTAGCCGACCGCTGGAGCCTGGGCTCCGAACGTGAGGCTGGCCGATAGCGCGAGTACGACGAGCGCGATCGGCAGCCCTTTTGAGCGGCGGAGGAGGTCTTGCACGGTCGTTGACTCCCGAATGGATGATTGCTGGTTGCCATGAACGGTAACGCGCCGCCTCGCCGAGTGTTAGGGCCCAGTACCTTGGTCCGGTGCAGCGCGGCGCCGCACCAGGATCAACCGCCCGCTCCCCCGCTCGCGGCCGCCGCCGTACCGGCGAGCCAGCCCACGCCCAGGCAGGCGACGCCGACGGCCTCGAGCTCCCAGCCTCGCTCCCGAATGGTCGCGGCGCCTGAAGCGAGTGCTGCGGCACCCGCGCCGATGAGTGCGATTCCGAGCCAGATACCGACGCCGCGGAGCGTCCGGAGAACATCGAGGTCGACGACACCAGACCCCGTCCCTGCCGCCGGCACGGCGGGCGCCAGCATCACCGCGAGCACGGCCGCCGCCGCGAGCGCCAGCGTCTGCGCAGCCCATGCGCCTCGGCGTCCCAGCGCGACGGCGATCGCCCTGCGACCGGCCCGGGCGTCGCGCTCGACGTCGGCCAGCCCGTTCGCGAGGGCCAGGCCGGCACCGCCGAGGACGCCCACCGGGACGAGTGTCAGCAGGCCGGTCGGGACGGTGTCGCTGGCGCCCAGCCAGGCATGGATCGGAAGGAGCGGGAGCGCGAGTGACAGCGGCAGCCACGAGAGCGGCGTGCGTGACAGTCGCAGGTCATAGGCGAAGCCGAGCGAGAGGCAGGCGAGGCCGGCGATCGCCGTCGCCGGCCCCGAGCCAGCCGAAAGCGCGACGCCAACGACAGCTCCACCGGCGGCCACGATCCCCGCTGATCGGCGGGTTACGAGTCCGCTCGGGATCGGTTTTCGCCGCTTCTGGGCCGCGTCGAGGGGCGCATCGACCATGTCGTTCAGTGCCCCGATCGAGAACTGGATCCCGAGCATCGCGACACCGAGGCGGAGGACGATGTCGGGGGCGGCGCCCGCGAGTGCGGCAATGGCCCCGGTCGCGGATGCGCAGAGCAGCGACGGAAAGGGGTGAACGAGCCGAATGAGGCCCGCCACTCGCGCGAGCGCCGTCACGCGGGCGGCGTCAGACGTACACGAGCTCGTCGAAGTTGGCCACGAGGTATTCGATCAGTCGCGCTCGGCTGTCCCCGAGCAGGCCACGGATCCCGGGGACGAGCGCCCACAGGCTGATCGTCGGGACGACGACGTGCCCTTCGCGATCGCGCCCGAGCGTGCTCGGGGCTCCGCCACCAAAAGCGAACGCCCGTTCGAATTCAGCCTCGCTCAGCTTGGCGGCCGATCGGAAGTCCGCGACGACCTTGACGATCCCCCGCCGCTTGACGACGTCGCGCATGAGCTCCGACACCCAGCGATCGATCTGGTCATCGGGCTGGTCGTCGAGCCGCGCTCGATACTCCGTGGGATTTGCCGAAAGGCCTGTTCCACTCATCGGGGCCGAGTATGCCAGAGGCGAAGCGCCCCACGCGGGCGAGGGTCAGTCGTCGCGGCTCGCCGGGATCGGGACGTCGGAAGGATTCGGACCGCGGCGCTCCGTCGCCGCCGGCCGACCGCCGGGTCCCCAGTCGTTGAACATGTCGGTGACCCATCGGCCGACTCGGGAGGGCGGCTGCAGATCGCGATCCGCGTCCACCATCGCCCTCACGGCGTGCCAGGCTCGGGCGGTGAGGTAGGCGAGTGCCTGTCGCGTCGGGCGCTCCCCTGTCTGGATCGGCTCGCCGATGCGGACCTGGACGCGGCCGCGGAAGTGCGCCCAAGAGGTCCCCGTGATCGCGACCGGCACGAGCGGAACGCCGCCTCGGAGGGCCATGTACGCGGCGCCCTCCTCGAACGGCAGGAGATCGCCCTCGTGGACGTGGATCGTGCCCTCCCCGGAGATGGCGAGCGCGCCGCCCGTGTCGAAGACAGCCTGGACCCAGCGCACGGAGGTCAGGAGGTCGTCCTTCAACGGGCTGAACGGGACGCACAGGCCGAACCACCACATGAACCGGTTCCGGCCGCCCTTGCGCAGATCCGCTTCCTTTGGACCGAAGAAGTACAGCCGGGGTTGCATCGGGAAGACGGCGCTCAGGACGAGCGGGTCCGTCCAGCTGAGGTGGTTGAAGCAATAGACCGCGGGTCCGTTGCCGAGTCGCTCGGCACCCACGACCTCGATCCTGAACCAGGTCTTCATCGACACGACGGCGATCAATCGGCCCGCCCAGTGGCGGATCGTTCGCTGGCGGTCGGAGACGTCGCCACGGGGCAGGTTCCGGGTTGCCGCAACCGGGTCGATCACCCGCGCGTGGCGCGACGGGGGCCGCGCACCCACCTTGTCAGTCGCGCCTGCATCCGGCGCCGCGAGACGGTCGGTGGGCAGCACGGCATCGACGCCGCCGACCACGCGATCGAGCGTCGTCTCGTGCATCGAATCAGCGCGACTGATCGCCCGTTGGGCCACCACGTCGATGTTTCCTCCCTCGCCAGCGGGAGCCTACCATTCGGACCAGCGTCCCGACGCTCATCGAGGGCGGCACATGCAAGTGGATCGGCGGCTCCTGGGCTGGGGCCTGTTCTTCGTCCTTCTCGGCGCGATCCCGCTGGCGGTCCGAGCCGGCCTGCTGGACAAGGCCATAGTCGGCCAGTGGCCGCTCCTGTGGCCCGTGCTGCTCATCGGCTGGGGCCTCGGCCTGCTGCTGCGCGGCACGCCGCTCGCCGTCATCGGTGGTGCGCTGTCCGCCATCACGTTCGGGGTGATGGGTGGGGGCGCGATCGCAACGGGCTTCGGTGGCGTCTCCTTCGCGTCCGGTTGCACCAGCACGACCCCAGCGACGCCGTTCGTGACAAGCACTGGCGACTTCGGCGCGACCGCCCGCGCGGACCTGGTGTTCAACTGCGGCACGCTGTCAGTCAATACGGCGGCGGGCACGGCCTGGAACGTCGCCGGCTCGGACCGTGAAGGCAAGGGCCCGGCCGTCGAGTCGACCTCCGGCGTCCTGTCCGTGAAGTCCGATACGGATCGCAGCTTTGTCGGGTCGCGCGGGGGCGCGAGCTGGATCGTGACCCTGCCACGCTCCCCCATCCTCGCGCTGGGGCTCACCCTCAACGCCGGCGAGGGCAACCTCGACCTCACGGGCGCCTCCATCTCGACGGTGTCGATGACGCTCAACGCGGGCTCGGTCACGCTCGATCTCGCGGGCGCGACGCAGGCCGGGGATGTCAACGCGACGGTGAACGCGGGCTCGGCAGCCATCTCGCTGCCGTCGGGCGACCGGTCGGTGAACCTTTCACTGAACGCCGGCAGCCTCACCGCCTGCGTGCCGGCGGGTACCGCCATCCGTGCCCAGTGGAGCGGAGCGCTCGGCTCCAACAACTTCACGGCGACCGGCCTCGTGAAAGTCGACAACCAGACCTGGACCAGTGTCGGCTTCGTGGCCGGACAGCCGCACATCGAGCTGCACGTGAGTGCGAACGCTGGCAGCTTCGAGCTTCAGTTCGGAGGATCGTGCAGTGCGTGAGCCACTCTACAAGTCGCGCGACGACCGGATGCTCTTCGGCGTCGCCGGCGGCATGGCCGAGTGGATGGACCTGGATCCGGCGATCGTCCGACTCGTCTGGGCGCTGCTGATCCTTGCCGGCGGCGTCGGCCTGCTGCTGTACATCGTCGCGGCCATCGTGATCCCGGACGCGCCGCACGCGGCCGTCGGCGCCGCACCGACGCCCGGCACGGGTGCGCCGGGTGATGCGGCCGCCAATCAATCGCGCTGGGAGGCGCGCCAGGCCCGCCGGGCGGCTCGCCGCCAGGGCAACGGCAGCGCCGGCATGGTCTTCGGCGCCTTGCTGGTGATCGCCGGCGCCTGGTTCCTGGTCGATCGGTACATCCCGGCCTTCGACACGAGCTGGCTCATCCCGGGCGTCCTCATCGTGGTGGGCATCGTCCTCCTCGTCGGCGCCATGGGAAGGTCTCGCAACTCCGGCTGACATCGATCCGTCACGCTCTGCGGGTACAGTTCGGGTAGATCCAGATCCAGCGTCCCGAGGAGCCTGACCCGATGTTCCTGTTCTCGAAGCCATCGATGCCCAAGCCCGGCGACGCCCTGCCCGGCCGTCCCGACCCGATCCTCACGCCGCGGCCGCACACCGTGCTCGGCACGCCGATCGCCGGGCCGTATCCGGTCGGGTTCCAGGTTGCCGAGTTCGCCCTTGGCTGCTTCTGGGGCGAGGAGAAGACGTTCTGGCAGCAGCCCGGCGTCTGGACGACGGCCGTCGGCTACCAGGGCGGGCACACGCCCAATGCCACGTATGCCGAGGCCTGCTCGGGCAAGACGGGGCACGCCGAGGCGGTTCGCGTCGTGTTCGATCCGGCGAAGACGAGCTACGAGCAGCTCCTGAAGGTCTTCTGGGAGAACCACGACCCGACGCAGGGGATGCGCCAGGGCAACGACATGGGCACCCAGTACCGATCGGCGATCTTCGCTCGCAACGAAGGGCAGCGCGCCGCCGCGGGTGCGTCAAAGGCGATGTATCAGGAGATGCTGAGCGCCGCGGGCTACGGCACGATCACGACGGAGATCGCCGGGCCGCCCGCGCCCGAGTTCTACTTCGCGGAGGACTACCACCAGCAGTACCTCGACAAGAACCCCGGCGGCTACTGCCCGAACCATCGGACCGGCGTGCGCCTGCCCGAGGACTTCGCGGTGGCGATCTCGCCGCTGGAGTACGTCGACTAGGTCCTACCATCGCCCGCGTGACCGAATCGCACCCCGCTCCGCCGAGGATGTGGCTCGTGCGCCACGGAGAGACCGAGTGGGCGCGCGTCGGCAAGCACACCGGCCGCACCGACATCCCGCTCACCGACCTCGGGCGCGAGCAGGCCGCGTCCGTCGCCGCTCAGCTGGCCGGCCGGCCGTTCGCGCTGGTCCTGTCCAGTCCCCTCTCGCGCGCGTTGGATACGGCGCGGCTCGCGGGGTTCGCGGCGCAGGTCCAGACGAGTGACGACTTGCTCGAGTGGGACTACGGCTCGGACGAGGGCCGGACGACCCCGGAGATCCGCGTCGACCGGCCCGGCTGGTCGATCTGGGGCGACGGACCGAAGCTCGGCGAGACCATCCGCCATGTCGCCACGCGGGTGGATCGCGTCATCGCCCAGGCCCGGCAGCAGCCCGGCGACGTCCTTGTCTTTGCGCACGGACACGTGCTCCGCATCCTCGCCGCGTGCTGGCTCGGGCTGCCGCCGACCAAGGG
>JANLSG010000246.1:0-10007 GCA_031362295.1 Chloroflexota bacterium | reverse complement strand
ACGTAGTGCTCGGCATGCGCCCAGATGATCTCGTGGCCCCAGGGCTTTTCGACGCGACGCGGGAGCTCCGGGGTCATACGCAAACCAGGGTCATTCGCGGACGAGCTGCTCGCCCGCGCGGACCAGCTCATCGCGCACCGTAGCCGACGTCGCCTCCGTGTAGACGCGAACGAGCGGCTCGGTGCCCGACGTTCGGATGAGCAGCCACGAACCATCGGCGACGAAGAACTTGAAGCCATCGTTCGTCGTCAGCGCCTGCGTCCGCGTGACCGGGGCGCCGCCCAGTGATGATGGCGGCGTGGCAACCAGCCCCTCGAGCAGCCGACGCTTCGTGTCGGCATAGATGGACCGATCGACGTGGACGTCGACGCGTGTGTAGAACGACGGCCCGGCGAGCTCGTGGAACTGGGCCACCATCTTCGAAACCGGGTGGACCCCGCGGGCCATCTCTCGCAACACCAGGTCCAGCAGGAGCAGGTTGGCGTAGATGCCGTCGCGCTCGGGCAGGTGCATCCCGAAGCCGTAGCCGCCGGACTCCTCGGCGCCCATCATCGCGCCCGTTTCGATCATTTTGGGCCCGATGAACTTGTAGCCGACCGGGCTCTCGTGGACATCGATGCCGTAGTGCTTCCCGAGCCGCGCGGCCATCGAGGTGTTGTTCACCGACACGACCACCGGCTCGCGCAGGCCGCGGTGCTCCGCGAGGTAGTACATGAGCAGGCCGGTGACTTCGAGCTGGTGGATGAAATTCCCCTGCTCGTCCGCGGCGCCGGCGCGATCTGCGTCACCATCCAGGAGCAGGCCCAGCTCGTGGCCGTCGCGCACGATCTTGATCAGCGCCTCGTCGATGTTCGGACGGATCGGCTCGGGGTTCACGCCGCCGAAGTACGGGTTGCGCTCCTGGTGGATCTCGTTGACGCGGATTCGGCCGCCCGCGAGCAGCCGCGAGAGCCAACCAGCGCCCGCGCCCCACATGGGCTCGACCAGAACGTCGATCTCGGCCGCCTTCAGCGCATCGAGATCGACCGTCCGCCGGACGTAGCGCTCGTAGCCCTCGTACGGGTCGTAGCGGTCGATGAGGCCGGCGGCCTCGGCGTCGGCGAATGGCCGGCGCTCGACCGGCGCGCCCTGCGCGATCGATGCCTCGATCACCGCGAGCATGTCCGGCCCACCCGCGGAGCCCGTGGGCGCCTTGACCTTGAAGCCGTTATCGGTCCAGGGATTGTGGCTGGCCGTGATCACGACGCCCGCCGCCGCGCTGCGCTCCACGACCTCGTACGAGCACATCTGGGTCGGGACCGCGTGCTCGGCGAACGCGACCGGGATGTCGTGGGCGAGGATCACCTCCGCCGCGGCGATCGCGAAATGCTCCGAGGCGAACCGGCGGTCGTACGCCAGCACCACGCCCTTGGCCTGCTCGCCACGCCCAACGACGTAGCGGGCCACGCCATCGGCGCACCGGCGCACGTTCTCGAAGGTGAAGTCCTCGGCGATCTTGGCCCGCCAGCCGTCGGTGCCGAAGACGATCGGAGACTTCGGCGCCGCGTCGGTCACTGGCGTTCCTCCCAATCGGCCACCCTCGCAACGAGCGCATCCACGGGCTCGCGCATGTCAGCCGCGCCGGTGAGCAGGGCCACCGGGTTCGCGGCGAGGATATCGCGTGGGCCGGCGCTGACGGCCAGTTGCCCGCCCACACGCTCCACGATGAGGTCCGCCTCGTCGGCGTGCACCGCCTCGTTGGGTGAGATCACCCGGCCCGCCCCCGTGCCACCGAGTGCCGCGATCAGCTGCGTCCACGAGCCGAGATCGCTCCAGCCGACCGACATCGAGGCCATCACCACCCGGCGGTCGCTCGCCGCGCCCTCCATGACCGCATGGTCAATGGAGATCGGCTTCAGTCGGTCGTAGGCCGCCGTCAGGCCGGATTCGCTGCTCGCCACGGAGCCGATCATCGTCACGAGGCTCGTGTATCGCTCGATCGCGTCGCGGATCGCCCGGCGCTGCCACGCGAAGATGCCCGCGTTCCAGGCGACGCCGTACTGCGTGAACAGCTGGCCGGCGCGCTCGCGATCCGGCTTCTCCTGGAAGCCGAGGAGCGGGTACGCCTGGACGCCATCGATGATGGCCCCGGCGTTCACGTCCGGGATGAGGTAGCCGTATTCCGTGGCGGCGCGTTCCACCTGGACGCCGAGGGTGACGAGCGGCGCCTCCACCCCGAACGCGCCGTCGCGGGCGATGCGCGCCGCCTTGGCGAGGACCTCGCGGTAGAGCGCGTCACGCTCCGGGTCGATCCAGGCGTCGGCCGGCAGGACGAGCATCACCTCGCCGGGGTCACGGTCAAATTGCAACGTGGCGAGCGCGACGGCGGCGGCGGTGTTCCGGCCCAGCGGCTCCGCGATGATCCGTGCGCCCGGGACCTGCGCGCGGACCATCTGGCCGTACCGGCGCTCGGTGACGACCGCGATGTCCTCCGGTCCGAGGGGCAGCTCGGCGTGCCCCACGATCCGATCCACCGTGCGCTGGAGCAGCGACCGATCGTCGAGCAGGGGCAGGAACGGCTTGGGCGTCTCCGGCCGGCTGAGGGGCCACAGTCGGGTCCCGCCGCCGCCGGCCATGATCACTGCGTACATGCCGCAATCCTAGGGGCGCCGCATCGCCGGGGCGCGTGCCGGGGCGCTCCCAAACGCGCGGGTGCCGGGGCGCGTGCAAGGCGCGGATGCCGGGCCAGTGCAAATGCGCAAGTGCCATCCCTCGCTTCCTGTCGGATGACACCGTGGGTGGCGTTCGATCGCGCCCCTGACCCAGCGGGGCCGGATTTCACTCGAAATCAGCCCGAATTGGCACCGGATGACACCCCCGGTGTCATCCGACCCCGAAATCCGGGTCCTGATCATTTGCCACTCGCCGAATGCCACCACGGGTGGAATCCGACAGAAACGTCGCGATTCGGCGTGCCGAGCCGCTCAGAACGAGGGCGGCGTGATGCAGAACAGGACCCGGGCGACCCCGGGGCCGGGGTTGGTGTTCCGATGCGGGACGCGCGACGGGTGGGTCACCGCATCGCCGGCCTCGAGGCGGTAGTGCTCCGGCCCGACCCACAGGTCCAGCGAGCCCTCGAGCACGATCACGACCTCTTCGTCCGAGTCGTGGGTGTACGCCTCGTCGCCGGTCCCGCCGCCCGCCTCGATCGTGGACATGATCACCTGGAGGCGCCCATCGGTGGCGCGGGTCAGGAACTCATCGACCGCGCCGAGGCCCTGATAGACGACCCGCCGGCGGTCATCGACGCGGACCAGCGAGCCGGCACGTTCGTCGGCCGCGAACAGCTCCGCGATGGACTGGCCGAGCGCCCGCGCAATGCGTTGCACTGACGCGATCGATGGCGAGGCGACACCACGCTCCACCTGGGACAGGAAGCTCTCGGTGACGCCAGCCTCAGCGGCGAGCTTGCGAAGGGTCGCGCCGCGGGCGAGGCGGAGGGCACGGATGCGCGCGCCGAGATCAACCTCTATGGGAGGGGCCGCGTCGGGCGCGTCGGAGGTGTCGGTCCCCAGTCGAACAGCCATCGCGCCTGAAGTATAGCTTCAGCCCCGTTGACGAACCAGACCCCGTTTCCTACGATGCGCCCATCCGGCTGAAGTGCCACTGCAGAGCCGGGGAGGAGGATTCATGCAGCCCCGGCGCTCCCTGACCCTGCTGCGCGCAGGCGTCGTCCTGTGCCTCATCAGCCTCGTCGCCGCGTGCTCCAACGCGGGCACCGCGAGCAGCGCCCCGACGGCCGGCCCGGCCACGGGTACGCCCGCCACCGCGGCCCCGCCAACGGCGACGCCGACGGATACGCCACCGGACGCGGTCACCGGCGAGCTGCTCGTCCTCGACTGGTCGGGCTACGACGCCGAGGATTTCTGGGTCGATTTCAAGAACAAGTACAAGAATGCCACCGCAACCTTCGAGTTCGGCACCTCGGACGCGGACATCTACGGGAAGATGAAGGCCGGCAGCCAGGCCGACGTGTTCCATCCGTACACCGGATGGCTGCAGTTCTACGTCGACGAGGGCATGGTCGAGGAGATCGACACCTCGAAGCTCAAGAACTGGGACAAGGTGCCCGAGTCGTTCAAGGCCCTCGGCCAGTTCAACGGTAAGCAGTACTTCATCCCGTGGGACTGGGGTTTCAGCTCGATCCTGTACCGGACCGACCATATCGCCACCGTGGACAGTTGGTCTGTGCTGCTCGATCCGCAGTACGACAACCACATCTCGATGTGGGACGACGGGCCGGGCGCGGTCACCGTGTCCTCGTACATCCACGACTACGACGAGACGAAGATCACCGCCGAGCAGCTCACGGCGATCCAGGCCGAGTGGACCGCCCAGGCGCCGCTCAACAAGACGTACTGGGCGGCCGAGACGGATCTCATCCCGCTCGTGGAGTCGGACGAGGTCTGGGCGGCCTATGCCTGGCAGGGCGCGTACGCGACCCTGCTCGGCGCGGGCGCTCCCGTGGCCTATGCCAACCCCAAGGAGGGGCGCAACTCGTGGGTCGGCGTTTATGGCATCCGCAAGGGCACGCCGAACCTCGACCTGGCGCTGCGCTTCCTCGACGAAAAGCTCGGCATGGCGACCAGCGCGAACCTGCCGGCCCTGTACTACTACGGGAGCGCGAACAGCGAGGTCATGGCCGCGATCACCGACCCGACGCTGAAGGCGGCCTTCGGGATCGACGATCCGGCGATCCTCCAGTCGACCAACTTCACCCCGAATCTGACCGTCGAACAGCGCGACGCCTGGACGGCGATGTGGACCGTGGTCAAGTCCTCGCAGTAAGCGACCGAGGCGGCGCCCGGCGCGTTCGCTCCATCCGAGCGTGACCGCCGGCGCCGACTCGAGCCCGAACCGGGCCGGAGGGCCGGGCGTTCGTCCATCGCGGGCGCCCGATCCACGACGGCTGACGTTCTTCGCGCTGTCCATCCCTGCGGTGGCAGCGCTCGCGATGCTGATCGTCCTGCCGTTGCTGTTCATGGTCGCCCTGAGCTTCCGGGCCGACCTTCGCGGCGAGCTCCTCGCGCCCTTCGCACCCACGCTCAAGCAGTACGCGCAGGTCGCGGAGACGTTGAGCTACTGGCGCCTGCTCGGCATCTCGGCAGGGATGGCGGCGATCGTCGCGGTCGTGGCGACGGCGGCGGCCTTCCCGATCGCTTATTTTCTCGCGTTCCGTGCCGGCCGCCGGGCCGGGCTGTACCTGATCCTCCTGCTTGTCCCCTTCTGGACCAGCTACCTGCTGCGGGTGATGGCCTGGAAGCTGATGCTCGGGACCGAGGGCGTGATCAACTCCGGGCTACTGTCCATCGGACTGATCGACGAGCCGCTTGATGCCCTGCTCTACAACCGGAACGCGGTCGTGGTCACGCTCATCTACGTCTGGATCCCGTTCGCGACGCTGCCCATACTCGCCGTCCTCGGCCGGATCGATGTCCGCCTGCATGACGCCGCCGCGGATCTCTACGCGAACCCGTGGCAGCAGTTCCGTCGCGTGACGCTGCCCCTCGCCGTGCCCGGCTTGGCCGCCGCCTTCCTGATGGTCTTCATCCCGACGGTCGGCGAGTACGTCACGCCGCTGCTCGTCGGCGGCACTGGCGGCTCCATGTACGGCAACATCGTCCAGGACTTCTTCGTACGCGCGGCGAACTGGCCGCTCGGGGCGGCGCTGTCCGTGATCATGCTCGCGGTGACGCTCGTGCTCGTCGTCGTCGGGTTGCGCATCGTCAAGCCGCGGCGGCTGCTCGGCGTATGAACGCAGCGCCTTCGCGACGCCCCGCGACGTCCGGACGCGCCGCCGGCAGGCCACGTCGAGGCCTCCCCGTGATGCGCGGCTTCTACTGGCTCATGATCGGGCTGCTCTACCTCCCGATTGTGATCCTGTTCGTGTTCTCGATCAACGCGAATACCACGCTGTCGTTCCCGCTCAAGGGCTTCACGTTCGACTGGTACGAGAAGCTGTTCGCTACTCCGGCCCTGCTGACGTCCATCAAGAACAGCCTGATCGTCGCCGTCGCCAGCAGCGTCGCGGCGACGATCCTGGGCACGATGATCGCGATCCTGCTGAGTCGCTTCGACTTCCGGGGTCGCAACTTCCTCACCGGCCTCGCGATCCTGCCGTTGCTGGTGCCGTACGTCGTGCTCGCCGTCGCGCTCCTTGTCGTGTTCACCGCGCTCGGCGTCGAGCGATCGCTCCTGACGGTCGGCGTGGCGCATGCGATCGTCGCGCTGCCGTACGCGACGCTGATCGTGCTGGCGCGCCTCATCGGCTCGGAAGCGCAGCTCGAGGACGCGGCGATGGACCTCGGCGCCACGTATCCGGGCACGCTCCGGCTGGTCGTCGTGCCGATGGCCGGCCCGGCGATCGTCTCGGCGTGGATCACGTCGTTCACCGTCTCGTTCGACGAATTCGCGCTCGCGCTCTTCCTCGCCGGGCGCGAGCAGACCTTCCCCGTCTACCTGATCGGCCAGCTCCGGTTCGCACAGTCGCTGCCGGTCCTGATCGCGGCCGCCGTGCTCCTCATGGCCGGCACGCTCGCGTTGATCGCCGTGGCCGAACGCATCCGGAGGCGCTGACCCATGCCTGACTTCCCGCTCGAAAACGTCGACGCTTTTCGCGGGCCGACTGCCTCGCAGGCTGCCGGACTCACCCTCGGCGCTGCGAAGGCGATGATGAAAGCCGCGATGGCGGATGGCCGCCGCATCGGCGTGGCGCTGTCCGTCGCGGTGGTGGACCAGGGCGGCCAGCTCGTCGCCTTCGAGCGGATGGACGGGGCGGACCTCGTCACGATCGGCCTGGCGCAGGACAAGGCCTGGACCGCGTTGATGAATCGCATGCCGACGCGTGACCTGGCGCCCCTCGTCCAGCCCGGCGCGGAGTTCTACGGCTACGAATCCATCGGCCGGGGCCGCACGATCGTCTTCGCCGGCGGCATGCCCCTCCTGCGCGACGGCGTGCTCGTGGGCGGCGTGGGCGTGAGTGGCGGCAGCATCGAGGAGGACCAGGCCGCGGTCGATGCCGCGGTTGCCGCCTTCGGCTGACCACAGCGGACGCCTACGCGGCGGCGAAGGCCTCGGGCACGCGCCCTCGGGCCTTCCCGCCAGACGTCACTCGCCGTAGCACGCGGCGAGGTCCATTGGGGCCCTGCGGCGGCACTCGTGCTCGACGGTCGACCCGCGCGCTGCCAGATGCTCGCTGCCGATGGCGTCTGGCAGGAATCTCCTGCCCCAAGCACGCCTCGTGCTACGCGCGCTGACGTCTGGCGGGAAATCGGGCCCCAAACACGCCAGATGCTCGGCTGGAGCGACGTCTGGCAGGGTTGAGCAGGGTTGCGCAGGGCGCTCGCTTTGCAGAGCTTGTGGCTGCAAAGCAGGAGCTGTTTCGCCGGCACTCTTGTCCGGCCGCGTGCTCGCGACCTGAGGCCGCGGACGCCTACGCGGCGGGGACGGCCTCGGGCATGCGGATGCCGGCCTCGGAGGCGAGCAGCTCCGCCTTGTCCGTGTGTTCCCACGGGAGGTCCAGGTCCAGGCGGCCGAAGTGGCCGTATGCGGCGGTCTGCTTGTAGATGGGCCGGCGCAGGTCCAGCGCCGAGATGATCGAGGCGGGGCGCAGGTCGAAGGTCCGCTTGATCAGCGCGAGGATCTCCTCGTCCGGCAGCTTGCCGGTCCCGAACGTCTCGATGGAGAGCGACAACGGGGCCGCGATGCCGATCGCGTACGCGACCTCGATCTCGAACCGGTCCGCGAGCCCCGCCGCGACCACGTTCTTGGCAACCCACCGCGCGGCATATGCGCCGGAGCGGTCCACTTTCGTGGGGTCCTTGCCGGAGAAGGCGCCGCCGCCGTGGCGCGCCATGCCCCCGTACGAGTCGACGATGATCTTGCGACCCGTCACACCCGCGTCGCCCATCGGGCCGCCGACCACGAACCGGCCGGTCGGGTTGACGTGCATGATCGGGTCCGTCGTGCGCAGCTCGCGCGGGATTGCCGGCAGGATCACGGCCTCCGACAGGTCGTCCTGCAGTCGATCGATGCGGACGTCGGGATCGTGCTGCGCGGAGACGACGACCGTTCGCACGCGAACCGGCACGCCGTGCGAGTACTCCACGGTCACCTGCGTCTTGCCGTCCGGGCGGAGGTACGGCAGCTGGCCGGACTTGCGCGCCTCGGCGAGCCGGCGGGCCATGCGATGCGCAAGTGCGATCGGCAGCGGCATCAGCTCCGGCGTCTCGCGGCATGCGAAGCCGAACATCATTCCCTGGTCACCGGCACCGAGCTCATTGAGGTCCACCGCCTCGCCGCGGACCTCGAGCGCCGAGTCGACGCCCATCGCGATGTCCTTGGACTGCTCCTTGATCGAGATCAGCGTGCCGCAGGTTTCATAGTCGAAGCCGTAGTCGCTGCGCGTGTAGCCGATGTCGCGGACGGTCTCGCGCACAACCTGCTGGAAGTCGACATAGGTGGAGGTCGTGATCTCGCCGATGACGATGACGAGGCCGGTGGTGGTGGCCGTCTCGCACGCGACGCGGGCGTCCGGATCGTCGCGAATGATCGCGTCCAGGATGGCGTCGCTGACCTGGTCGCAGAGCTTGTCCGGGTGGCCCTCGGTGACCGATTCGGAGGTGAACAGGTACTCGGGCGCGTCAACGATGCTGGTCAAGGAAACCTCATTGGCTGATCAAGGCGAGGTTACCACCGGACCCGTGCCACCTTGCTGGCACGAACGTAGCGTCCCTCGCGACTATGCTCCGCCCGATGACGATCCCCGATCCGCAGGCCCTCGACGCGGCCGACCCACTGGCGCACTTTCGCGACCGATTCGTCCCTGTGGAGCGTGGCCTCGTCTACCTGGACGGCAACTCGCTGGGCCGGCCGACGAAGGCGTCGATCGAGCGGGTCGCGTCGATCACGGAGGCCTGGGGGACGCGGCTCATTCGCGGCTGGGACGATGGCTGGCTCGAGCTGCCGCTGGTCGTCGGCGACCAGCTCGCGACCGGCGTCCTCGGCGCCGAGGCGGGCACGGTCGTCATCGCGGACTCCACGACGGTCAACCTCTATCGCCTCGCTGTTGCGGCCCTCGATGCGCGACCCGGGCGCCGGACGGTCGTCATTGAGCGCTCCGAGTTCCCGACGGACCGATACGTTGCCGAGGGCCTGGCACGGGAGCGAGACCTCAAGATCCGCTGGCTCGACGGCGACCCGGTCGAGGGCATCTCGACCAGCGCGGTCACCGCGGCGCTGGGCTCCGATACGGCCCTCCTGATCCTCTCCGCCGTGAACTACCGCTCGGCGACGATCGTCGACATCAAGGCCGTCACCGATGCAGCCCGCGCCGCCGGCGCACTCGTCCTGTGGGACCTCTCGCATGCGGTCGGCTCGGTCCCGGTGAACCTCGCCGCGAACGGAGTCGACCTCGCGGTCGGCTGCACGTACAAGTTCCTGAATGGGGGGCCTGGCGCGCCGGCCTTCCTCTACGTCCGCCGCGAGCTCCAGGACCAACTCCGCCCGCCGATCCAGGGCTGGTTCGCGCAATCGGACCAGTTCGAGATGGGGCCCGCGTTCAAGCCGCGAGCCGGGATCGGCGGCTGGCTGACGGGGACGCCCGGGATCATTGGGCTGACCTCGGCCCAAGCCGGCATCGAGGTCGTGGCCGAGGCCGGTATCGCGGCCATCCGCGCCAAGGGCATCGCCCTGACCGAATACGCGATCGCCCTCGTGGACGAGTGGCTCGTGCCGCTCGATTGCACGCTGGGTGCGCCGCGCGACGCCGCCCGGCGCGGCAATCAGCTCTCCATCCGCCACCGGGGCGCCCGCCGCCTCACGCGCGCCCTCAAGGCCCGCAACGTCATCCCCGACTTCCGCGCCCCCGACTCGATCCGCATCGGCCTCTCGCCCCTCACGACCTCCTTCGCGGACGTCCATCGCGGGTTGGCCGTGTTGCGCGACCTGCTCGCGTGACGCCTCGTTGA
>JANLSG010000252.1:0-41173 GCA_031362295.1 Chloroflexota bacterium | reverse complement strand
GAGAGGACCTGGTAGGCCTCGCTGATCTCCTTGAACTTGACCGCCGCCTCGGCCTCCTGGTTGACGTCCGGGTGCCAGCGCTGCGCCAGCTTGCGATACGCCTTCTTGATCTCGGCCTCGGTCGCGTTGCGTTCCACGCCGAGGAGCTCGTAATAATCGCCGACTGCCATCCCTCGAAGAATACGGGCGATTCGCTCCGATGCGAGCGCGGCTGCGCCGTACCATGCCGCCGATGCCCGAGCCGCGCCTCACCGTTGCCCTCACGTTCGACAGCGACGCGATCTCCGACGGCATCCGGCGCGGCGATTCGCCGGTGAAGCTGTCGCACGGCGAGTTCGGGCCACGGGTGGGCGTGCCCCGGATCCTCGAGCTCCTTGCGCGCGAGCGGATTCCAGCGACCTGGTTCGTGCCGGGGCACACGCTGGTCACCTTCCCCGAGAACACCGCAGCGATCCTGGAAGGCGGCCACGAGCTGGCCTGCCACGGCTGGTACCACGAGGATTTCTCGGAGCTGACCGGCGACGCGCAGGCCGAGATCCTGCAACGATCCGTCGAGGCGGTTCGGGCGGTCACCGGCGCGCCGCCGAAGGGCTTCCGAGCGCCGTACTGGGCGCTCGGCGGCGAGACCCTGGACCTCGTCCTCGACGCAGGCTTCCAGTACGACTCCTCGCTCATGGCGGACGACTACCGCCCGTACCGGCTTCGGCTCGGCGATCGCCACTCCGTCGAGAACGGCTCCAGCTTCGGGCCGGTGAGTCCCCTGGTCGAGGTCCCGATCTACTGGGCATTGGACGACTGGCCCCACTTCGAGCCGGGTCCGGCCCGCGACGGGCTCACGGCCCCATCGAAGGTGCTGGAGATCTGGACGGGCGAGCTGCGCTACGCCCATGAACATGCTGCGGGTGGCCTGCTGACGATCACCATGCACCCGGAGTGCATAGGGCGCGGCCATCGGATGGCAATGCTCGAACGGTTCATCGCCGAGGCGAAGTCCATGGAAGGCGTCGTCTTCGACCGCCTGGACCGCTACCTCGAGGCGTCTGGCATCAGCGGTAGCGCATCCGCTCGCTGACGCTGGTCAGGATCTTGTCCTCGATCCGAAGTCAACGCCGCGAGCGCCGTTGCGCGGCCGATCACCGCGTCGAGCATCGGCCGCGTCAGGCGGCCGGTGTAGGTGTTCTGCTGGCTCACGTGGTAGCTACCGAGCAGCGTCCACGGCCCGATACGTACCTCCACGCCGTGCCCGAAGCGAGGCTTCGGGTGGGGCGTGGCGTGGCCGGCGGCCGCAAACGTGGCGAGCGCGGCATCCCAGGCGAACGCACCGAGAGCGACGACGACGCCGACGCTGTCCAGCGCCACGATCTCCCTGATGAGGTACGGCGCGCAGTTGCCGCGCTCCTGCGGGAGTGGCTTGTTGCCGGGCGGCGCGCATTTGACCGCGGCCGTGACCCACGCGTCCCTGGCCCGGAGGCCGTCGCCAGCGCGGACGCTGGTGGGGCTCGTCGCGAGGCCGGCCGCGTGGAGGGCCGGCCACAGGAAGTTGCCGCTCTCGTCGCCGGTGAAGATCCTCCCGGTACGGTTGCCACCGTTCGCGGCGGGCGCAAGCCCGAGGATCAGGATGCGCGCCTCGGGATCGCCGAAGCCCGGCAGCGGCTTTGCCCAATACGTCTCGCCCGCGAACCTTCTCGGCGCCTCACGCGCGGCCCGCTCTCGCCACTCGACGAGGCGCGGGCAGCGGCGGCAGTCGACGACCTCGTGCTCGATCGTCTGGAGGGCGCTGTTGCCCACGACGAGCCCTACTTGAGGAGCAGCTTGTCGAGGCGGCGCGACACCACGGCGATGCCGATCAGGCCCATTACGGTGAGGTACGCCACGTGCACCAGGATTTCCGGCCCAACAACGCCCACGGATAGCGTGCGGAGCATCTCGACGCCGTGGTACAGCGGCGTGAGCTGGATCAGCAGGCGGACGCCCTCGGGCACCGAGTCCAGCGGAAAGAACGTGCCGCTGAACAGGAACATCGGCAGGATCACCAGCTGGATCAGGTCGAAGTCCTGCCAGGTGCGCATGAACGATGTCGCCGCCATGCCCACGGCCGCGAACGCGAAGCCGATCAGCAGCGAGCCGGGCAGCGTGAGCAGGACGAGCGGCGAGCGAACCAGCCCGAACACGGCCATCACGCCCAGGAACCCGACGGAGTACAGGGCGCCGCGCATCAGCGCCCAGGCGAGCTCGCCGAGGGAGATGTCGCCTGCCGACATCGGCGTTGTCAGGATCGATGCGAACGTCTTGTCGTAGTTGAGCTTGAAGAAGAAGTTGAACGTGCTCTCCGTGATCGCCCCGTTCATCGACGACGCGGCGAGCAGGGCAGGTGCCACGAAGAGTGCATACGGGATCGTCTGGCCGCCCGGTCCGGCGACATCTCCGACCAGCCGCCCGAGCCCGAAACCGATCGACAGCAGGTAGAAGAACGGCTCGAAGAAGCCGGACAGCAGGACCAGCCAGGTGTGGCTGTACACGAGCATGTTGCGCTCGACGATTCGCCACGCGCGGAGCTTGCCAAGCGAGAACAGCGGCGTGAGGCGGAGGGCGGTCACCGAATCAGCCCTTCTCCAGCCTGGCGTCGACTGTCCGGATCGCCAGGAACGCGCCGATGGTGGCGATCGCGACCAGGATCAGGACGTGCACGAGCGCGAGGAGCGGTGCGTCGCCAATCGTGCCCAGCATCAGTGCCCGGCACACATCCACGCCGTGCCACAGCGGCGAGAGCCAGGCGACGGGCTGGAGGAACGAGGGCAGGCTCTCGATCGGAAAGAACGTGCCGCTGAACAGGAACAGCGGCGTGATCCCGAAGCGGAAGACGGCCGCAAACCGATCCGGGCGCCGCTGCGTCGCGGTGAACGCCATGATCGGGGCGGCGAACGCGACGCCCGTCAGCACGGCGACCGGGATGGCGAGCACGATCAGTGGCGAGCGGCTCGCGCCGAACGCCACGATCACGATCCCGAAGATCGTCCCGACGAGCGTCAGTCGGAGCGCGATCCAGGCGAGGTTGCCCAGCGCGACGTCGCGCCCCCGAAGGGGCGTGGCGACCATCGCGTGGAAGATCTTGCTCCACTGCAGCCCGCCGAGGATCGGGAAGCTGGCCTCGAACGAGCCTGTCTGCATCAGCGACGACGCGAGTAGGCCGGGCGCCAGGAACTGCAGGTACGTGACGCCATTCAGCACGGCGTCCGCCGAGCGGTCCACGTAGCCGCCGAGCCCCAGGCCCATCGCCGTCAGGAAGAGCGCGGGGATCCCGAACGAGCCGAAGAGCGACGCCCGGAACGTGCGGCGGTACTGGAGCGCACGATGCTCCACCACCCGCCCGATCGTCGACCAGGCGGGCGCGTCAGCCGCGGGTCTGGGGCCGCCACGGGAGCGAGATTCGGCGATGGCCCTCAAGGATCGGCGGCCGCTACTCGATCAGGGACCGGCCGGTCAGCCGGAGGAAGACGTCCTCCAGCGTCGAGCGCCGGACCAGCACGGTCTCCGGGTGCAGCCCGCGCTCCCGCGCCGCGATGACGACGGCCTCGCCGTCCTCGGCATAGAGCAGCATCCGGTCAGGCAGCCGCTCCACGCGGTCCGCGAGCCCCTCGAACTGGTCCTCGAGCGTCTCCTGGATGCCCGGCGCGAACCGGAACTCGGCGACTTCCTTCGTGGAGTACTGCTCGATCAGCTGCCGCGGTGAGCCCTCGGCGACGATCTTGGCCTTGTCCATCACGACCAACCGGTCGCACAGCTGCTCCGCCTCGTCCATGTAGTGCGTGGTCAGGACGAGGGTCACGCCTCGCTGCTTGAGCCGGTACAGCCGATCCCAGACGAGATGTCTTGCCTGCGGGTCAAGGCCGGTCGTCGGCTCGTCCAGGAGCATCACGTCCGGCTCGTTGATGAGGCTGCGGGCGATCGTGAGTCTTCGTTTCATCCCACCCGACAGCGGCTCCACGAGGTCCTTGCCGCGGTCCGCGAGCTGCACGAACTCGAGCAGCTCGTCAGCGCGCTTCGCGCACTCGTCGCGCGACAGCCCGAAGTAGCGGCCGTAGATGAGCAGGTTCTCGCGGACCGTCAGCTCGTTGTCGAGCGTGTCCTGCTGCGGCACCACGCCGAGCCGCGCCCGGATGTCGGCGCCCTGACGGCGCGGATCCATGCCCAGGATGCTGAGCTCGCCGTCGCTGATCGGCGAGGTGCAGCCGATCATCCGCATGGTCGACGTCTTGCCGGCGCCGTTCGGCCCCAGGAACCCGAACGCCTCACCGGGCGCGACGTCGAAATCGACCCCATCGACGGCCGTGAACGCGCCGAACCGCTTCGTGAGCCCCCTGGCTCGGATAAGCGATTCGGACGCCTTGGTCGATGTCCCGGCCGCAGCCGCAGTCGTCGCGGTCATGAGCGGCGAATCCTAGCCCCCGACAACCAAAGACGCAGCCGCGCCGAGGGCACGCATAAGGCGCAGATAAGGGGCCGGCGCGATCCTGTCGGGGCATGAACACGATTCGAATCGGGCGCGTAGTCCGGGCGCTGCGGATCCGACGCGGCTGGCGGCAGGTAGATCTGGCAGCTCGTGCTGGTGTCTCTCAGTCGTTGATCGCCCGGGTGGAGCGCGGAGGTGCCGATCGTCTGACCGTCGCGACGCTGGAGGCGATCACCACGGCGCTCGGCGCTCGGCTCACTCTCCGGGTCGACTGGAACGGGGAAGCACTCGACAGACTGCTCGACGCCGACCACGCCGCAATCGTCGAGTTCGTGATCGCGACCCTTCGTCGTTTCGGGTGGGAGGCGGTCCCGGAGGTGTCGTTCGCCATCAACGGCGAACGCGGCTCCATCGACATCCTTGCGTGGCATGCAGCAACCGCCACGCTCCTCGTCATCGAGGTCAAGTCCGTGGTGCCGGACGTCCAGGCCACCCTCCACGCCTTCGATCGCAAGCTGCGACTCGCCGATCGGGTCGCGCGCGAACGCGGCTGGCGCTCTGGTCGGATCGCGTCCCTGCTCATCGTCGGCGAAAGCAGAACATCGCGGCGTCGGATCGAGGCCCATGCGAGCACCTTCGAGGCACGCTTCCCCGCCCGCGCTCTCGAAGTGCGGCGGTTCATCGCGGATCCCTCGGTTGCTTCGGGCCTGCGAGGACTCTGGTTTCTGTCGGTTAGAACTGGAGCGGGTAGCCGACAGCGGGTTGTCAAAGGAAGAAAGCCGTCGTGAGCGTGGATGCGATCGAGAGCTTCGTCGAACTGTCACTGAGGCGAGATTCCGACGACCGGCCGGCGCCGAAAACCCGCTGCAGTTCTATCCGACGACTCCAGACCCGTCGCCGGGCCACAAGAGTCGCTCCAGTTCTAGGTGGCGGCTGGGCCGGCCGCACGCGCAGGGCGCAACATGCCGGCCGGACGCGGCGGGCGCGCTGGGTAGACGCGGCGGACGCACCACCGCCGCGCTGTATGAGGCGAGCGCGGCGGCAGGAGCAGAAGCGGAGAAGCTGAAACGGAGCGAGAAACCGGCAAGAGCCGGCGGAGGCTAGACCTCCTTGAATTCGCCCTCGACCGTTTCGTCAGCGGCGCCAGCGTCGCCGCCGGAGCGGGCGCCGGCGGGCTCGCCGGAATCCGCGCCTTCGCCGGTCGCGCCACCCGCGCCGCCCGTCCCGTTGGACCCGTCCGGACCATCGCCGCCCTCGCTGGGCGCGGAAGCGGCCGCGGCGTAGGCGGCCGTCGCGACACGTGACAACGTGCCGGTGAGCGCCTCCATGCCGGATCGAACCACCGTCATGTCGGAACCCTTGAGCGCCTCGCGGAGCGAGGACACCTGCGTCTCGACCTCGGCGCGGTCCTCCGGCGACACCTTGTCGCCCAGGTCGCCGATCGTCCGCTCGGCCTGATAGGTCAGCTGCTCTGCCTGGTTGCGCACCTCGACCTCGTCGCGGCGCACCTTGTCCTCCTCGGCGTGCTCCTGGGCGTCGCGGACCATCTTGTCCACGTCGTCCTTGGAGAGCATCGAGGAGGCCGTGATCCGGACCTGCTGCTCCTTGGAGGTCGCCCGGTCCTTGGCCTTCACGTCGAGGATCCCGTTCGCGTCGATGTCGAAGGTGACCTCGATCTGGGGGATGCCGCGCGGAGCCGGCGGGATGCCGTCCAGGATGAATCGACCCAACGTCTTGTTGTCCTGGGCGAAGTCACGCTCGCCCTGGAGGACGTGGATCTCCACCTGGTTCTGGTTGTCCGACGCGGTCGAGAAGGTCTGCGACTTGGACGTCGGGATGGTGGTGTTGCGATCGATGAGCTTGGTCATGACGCCGCCCAGCGTCTCGATCCCGAGGGACAGGGGCGTGACGTCGAGCAGCAGGACGTCCTTGACCTCGCCGGCAAGCACGCCGGCCTGGATCGCCGCGCCGACCGCCACGACCTCATCCGGGTTCACGCCGCGGTGCGGGTCCTTGCCGAACGCCGCCTTGACGACGTCCTGGACCTTGGGCTGGCGCGTCTGCCCGCCGACGAGGATGACCTCGTCGATCTCGGCCGGCTTGAGCCCGGCATCCTTCATTGCCGCCTTGACGGGCGGGATCGTCTTCTCGACGAGGTCGCCGACGAGGTCCTCCAGCTTGGCGCGGGAGAGCGTCATCACGAGGTGCTTGGGGCCGGAGGCATCCGCCGTGACGTACGGCAGGTTGATCTCCGTGGAGGCCGTCGAGGACAGCTCGATCTTGGCCTTCTCGGCAGCTTCCTTGAGGCGCTGGAGGGCCTGGGCGTCCTTCGACAGGTCGATGCCCTGGTCCTTCTTGAACTCGGCCAGCAGCCAGTCGATGACGCGCTGGTCGAAGTCATCGCCACCGAGATGGGTGTCGCCGTTGGTCGCCTTGACCTCGAAGACGCCGTCGCCCAGCTCCAGGATGGAGATGTCGAACGTGCCGCCACCAAGGTCGTAGACCGCGATCTTCTCGTCGGCCTTCTTGTCCAGGCCGTAGGCGAGGGCAGAGGCGGTGGGCTCGTTGATGATTCGCTTGACGTCCAGCCCGGCGATGCGGCCGGCGTCCTTGGTCGCCTGGCGCTGCGTGTCGTCGAAGTACGCCGGCACGGTGATGACCGCCTCGGTGACCTTCTCGTTGAGGTACGCCTCCGCGTCCGCCTTGAGCTTCTGCAGGATCATCGCGGAGAGCTCGGGCGGCGTGTAGACCTTGTCCCCGATCCGAACGACGACGCCGTCCGACTTCGGGTCCTTCTCGATCGTGTACGGCACGAGCTTCTTGCTGCGCTGGACCTCCGGGTCGTCCCAGCGGCGGCCCATGAAGCGCTTGATGGAGTAGACGGTGTTGCCCGGGTTCGTGACCGCCTGGCGCTTGGCCAGCAGGCCGACGAGGCGCTCGCCGCTCTTTGTGAAGGCGATGACGGACGGCACCGTTCGGCCGCCCTCGGCGGACGGGATGACCGTGGGCTCGCCGCCCTCCATGACGGCGACGACCGAGTTGGTCGTCCCGAGGTCGATGCCGATGATCTTGCCCATTGGTCTGCTGACTCCTGTTCCCTGTTAGTTGACGAGGTCGGTTGGTTCGGTGGTTGTTGCTGTCATGTCGCTGCCGTCGTCGTCGGCGACCGCCACGAGCGCGGGCCGGATGACCCGCTCCCGCAGCCGATAGCCGCGCCGGAGCTCCTCGACGATCTCGCCGCCGCGGCGGCCCGTGCCCGGCACGTTGACCACGGCTTCGTGCTGGCGTGGATCGAACTGGATGCCGGCCGACGCATCGACCTGCGACACGCCCTCGCTCTCTAGCAGCTGGCGAAGCTTTCGATCGATGGCGGCGATGCCCTCGACCCACGCCTCGTCGACGCCGCCAGCCGGCCGGTGCTCGACCGCAAGATCGAAGTCGTCGGCGAGGCCGAGCACCTTGCGGATCAGGCCCTCGGAGGCCAGGCCATACATGGCGTCCCGTTCCTCCGCGGTGCGGCGCTTGAAGTTCGTGAACTCCGCGCGCTCCCGCTGGAGGGCGGCGAGGTATTCGTCGCGCTCCTTCTGGATGCCCTCGATGGCCGCGGCGGCGGCGCCGGCGACGCTCTTGACCTTCCCGACGAGGCGGCCCGCGGCGCTCCCGCCACCCGAGGCCCCGGCGCCGTCGGATGCGATGGGGCCGCCGGCCATCATCCGTGCCAGCTCCTGGCGCGCAAGCTCTGCCTGGCGGCGCGCGACGTCACGCTCGCCGATGAGCCGTTCGATCTCAGCGGCCAGGCGGGCCGGCGACACGTCGATTGCTGCGGCGCGCTGCTGGGCGCGCGTGGGTCGATCCATCTGTTGTCGTTCCCCGCTCAGTTGTAGAGGTGATCAACGAGCTCGTTCATGAGCCCGGAGACGAAGCGAACGGTGCCGATCGCCTCGGAATAGGCAAGCCGCGTTGGGCCGAGCACGCCGACGACGCCGACCGCGCGATCCCGGCGCCCGTACGGCGCCAGGACCAGGGCGACCTCGCGCATGTCCGGCGGCTGGTTCTCGTGGCCGATGTACACCGTGACCACGCCCGAGGCTGCGACATTCCCGACGAGCTCGCCGAGGTACGCGCGGTTCTCGAGCGCCGTGAAGACGCGTCGCAGCTTCTCGCTGTCCGCGAATTCCGGGGCGCCCATCACGTTGAGCAAGCCATCGCTGAAGACTTCCTCGACCGCCGCACGGTCGTAGTCGGCGAGGAGGCGGATGAGCCGCTCGCCCACCCGTGCGGTCAGGTCACGGTGGGGCAGACGCGGGTCGAGGTTCAGGAGGGCTCGCTCTGCCTGGTCCGCGGTCGCGTCGTGGACGAGCGAGTTGAGGACGGCGGCCACGACCGTGAGCGCGGACTGGTCCTCTGGGGTTCCGAGCGTCACCAGCGACTGCTTGATCGAGCCCTCGCGGAGGACGACGACGAGGCTGGCCATGTGGTCGTTGATCGAGACGAGATCCACGCGCCGGACGCGGGCCGAGGCGGGCTTGGCCGGCGTCGCGAGCCCGGCAGCGTGCGTCAGCGACGCGATCGTGGAGGCCGCGAGGCGGAACCAGTGCTCGCTGGCGAACTCCACCTGCCCGAACTGGTGTCGGATCATCAGCTGCTCGACCTGCGGAAGCGGCGCGAAGTCGATGATCGACTCCACGTACCAGCGGTAGCCGGCGTCGGTCGGGATGCGCCCGGCGGACGTGTGGGGGTGGTCGAGGAGGCCGGCGAGCTCCAGCTCGGCGAGGACGTTGCGAACGGTCGCGCTGGACACGCCGAGCCGGTACCGATCGACGAGCGCCTGGCTCCCGACCGGCGTGGCACTGGTGACGTATTCCTCGATGACGGCCCGGAGGATCGCCTGTGCGCGAAGGTCCAGAGGGCCGGTGGCGGGACGGATCCGACGCGCCAAGGCCTGTCTCCCGCTTGTCTTCCAGTCCGTTAGCACTCTCCATGCCAGAGTGCTAACGCGGTGATGAGGATCGTAGCCCGAGCCGCCGGGAGTGTCAACGCGATCAGCGTCGCCGCGGGCTCAGAGCAGCCGGACAAACACCTCGTTTGACAGGAGCCGGCCGGGGAGGGTCAGGACGAGGCGGTCCGCTGGGGTCCGTTCGAGCAGCCCCGCGCCGAGCGCCCAGGTCAACGCCGGGGCGCGGGCGGGCTCATCGAGGGCGCCGGCCGGGAGACCGGAACTGGTACGGAGCGCGAGAATGGCAGCCTCGGTCCCGCGGCCATCGTCGACCGCGTCTTCGCGCCCGCCGGGTGGGAGGTGCGGCGTCGAGCCGTCGGGAGGCAGGAGTGCAGCGAGGTAAGCATCCAGGCGCGCGGCGTTCCACCGCCGCGTCCGCCCATCGAACGCATGGGCCCCGGGCCCAACCGCCTCCCAGGCGCGGCTCTGCCAGTAGGCGAGATTGTGCCGCGAACGATGTCCCGGGCGGGCCCAGTTGCTGATCTCGTACCACTCGTAGCCCGCCCGGGCGAGCCGGCGATCCGCGAGCTCGTACATCGCGGCGGCGCGGTCGTCGTCCTGGGCCGGCCGGGCGCGTTCGCGCCAGCGGCGCGCTCCGTCGCGCACGGGCAGGTGGTCGCCGTCCGGCCCGGTGATCCCCTCGGCGTCCGGGTCGTCAAGCGTCAGCGCATACAGGGAGAGGTGGTCCGGCTGAAGCGCGAGCGCGGCGTCGAGGGTGCTTCCCCAGCCCTCAACGGTCGCGCCGGGCACGTCGTACAGCAGGTCCAGGCTGATGTGGGCGATCCCGGCGGATCGCGCCTCGTACACCGCCGCCCCGACGTCCTCCGGCGAGTGCCGACGACCCAGGGTTCGCAGCTCCCCCGCGTCCAGGCTCTGCGCGCCAATCGACAGCCGCGTCACGCCGGCGGCGCGAAGCGCGCGCAGATCCCCGCGTTCGTCGGGTCCCGGGTTCGCCTCGAGCGTCACCTCGGCGTCCGGCGCGAGCCCGAACCGCTCGCGGACGAGCTGGAGCAGCCGTGCGATCAGCGGGGCCGCCACGAGGCTCGGCGTGCCGCCCCCGAGATACACCGTGTCGAGGGCCGGTCTCGTCGGGGATCCCGGGGTTCCCCAGCGGGCGTCGAGGGCATCGGCGCGGAGCGCGAGCTCGACCTCCAGCGCGGTGACGAACGCCGCGATCCGATTCGCCGGCCCCCGGGCGTCTCGACCGGTGACGACCACGAAGTCGCAGTACGGGCAGTGCGAGACACAGAACGGAACGTGGAGGTAGAGGCCGGCCGGTGGCGCCTCGACCGCGGAGGCGGTCGCCGCCGAAATCACCGGTCGCGAGCGCCGCTCCGGTCGACGGCGCTCCAGCCATCGGGCGTTCGCCGGCGTCGCTCCACGTCCTCAACCTCCGTGCCCTTCGCCGGCGGCTGCCCGGCGTGGCCGGTCGTCAGGAAGATGGCGACGCGCGTGACCGCATGGCCCAGGAACGAGGCACCGATGCCACCCGTGACGAAGGTCGCCCAGCCGCCGAGGAGCCCCGTGAACGCCGCGACCAGGAGCATGTAGCGATCCCGGCCGGGCGCACCCAGGCGCGTCGCCAGCACGTACATCACGGCCTGGCCCGTGATCGAGATTGCGACGGAGTACGGATGTCCGGCGGTCGCCCACAGGAAATAGCCGAGCAGCGCGCCGCGGAAGACCGCCTCATCGATGAACGCGGTGAGGATCTCGTTGGCGAGGGCGCCGGGGTAGGCCGCGACATCCGGGAAGCGCAGGCGGCGGTAGTGGTACCAGGCGATCGCGATTGCCTGCCCGATGCCGAGCCCACCGAGCAAGAAGGCGAGCAGGATTCCGGACGGATCCCCCACCTGGAGGTGGAGCGAGAACTCCGGGGTGGGATGGATGAGCAGCAGGCCGAGGACGCCACCAACCCCGACGATGTACCAGGCCATGCGCCGCAGCACGGAAGGTCGCCGGCCGCCGACGGGCTCGTCGTACTCCGCGGCACCAAAGCGCGACGCCTCGACCCGGAGCATCACCAGGAGCAGCGTCAGCCCGAGGGCCACCAGCACGCGGAGGTCAGTGATCATCGCGGCGTCACGACTCGTCCGTGCGAAGCATGGCGAGGAAGGCCTCCTGCGGAATCTCGACCGAGCCGACCCGCTTCATCCGGCGCTTCCCTTCCTTCTGCTTCTCGAGGAGCTTCCGCTTCCGTGAGATGTCGCCACCGTAACACTTGGCCAGCACGTTCTTGCTCATCGCTCGCACGGTTTCGCGCGCGATCACGTTCGCGCCGACGGCGGCCTGGATCGGCACCTCGAACATCTGCCGGGGGATCAGCTGCCGCAGCCGGCTCACCAGCGTACGACCGAGCTTCTGGGCGTTGTCGCGGTGCACGATCATCGACAGGGCGTCGACGGGCTCGCCCGCCACGAGCACGTCCAGCCGGACCAGCTTGGCCTCCCGGTAGCCGATCTCCTCGTAGTCCATTGATGCGTAGCCCGCCGTGCGGGTCTTGAGCTGGTCGAAGTAGTCGACGATGAGCTCCGCGAGCGGTAGCTCGAAGCGCATCAGGACGCGCGTCGGATCGAGGTACTCGAGGTCCACGAAGCTGCCCCGCCGGGTCGTCGACAACTCCATCAGCGCGCCGATGTAGGCGGATGGCGTGACCACGGACAGCTGGACCCACGGTTCGCGAATCTCCTCGATCTCGCCGATCGGCGGGAGCTTGGACGGATTGTCGACACGGATCGGGGCGGGGTTGTTGATCCGGAGCACCTCGTACTCCACCGATGGCGCGGACGCGATGAGGTCCAGCGAGAACTCGCGCTCCAGGCGCTCCTGGACGATCTCCATGTGGAGCAGGCCCAGGAACCCGCAGCGGAAGCCGAACCCGAGCGCCACGGAGCTCTCCGGCTCGAACGTGAACGACGCGTCGTTGAGATGGAGCTTCTCGATCGCGTCGCGGAGAAGCGGGTAGTCCTCGCCGCTGACCGGGTAGATCCCGGCGAAGACGAGGCTCTTGGCCTCCTGGTAGCCCGGCAGCGGCTCGGCGGCCGGTGCATCGGCCAGCGTGATCGTGTCGCCGACCTGCGCCTCGCGCACGTTCTTGAGCCCCGTCGCGGCGTAGCCGACATCGCCCGCGGTGAGCAACGGCACGGGCACCAGGGCCGGCCGGAACACGCCCATCTCGATCAACTCCGCCTCGGCGCCCGAGGCCATGAGCCGCACCCGATCGTTGTCGTGCAGCGTGCCGGCGGCCAGGCGGATGTAGACCACGACGCCCTTGTACTGGTCGTAGTGCGAATCGAAGACCAGCGCCTGCAGCGGCGCCTTCGGGTCGCCCTTGGGCGGCGGGACGCGATCGACGATCGCCTGCAGGAGCGCCGGGACACCGGTCCCGTCCTTGGCGGACACCAGCAGGACCTCCTCGCGCGGGATCGCGAGGGCGTTCTCCAGCTCGTCCATGACGACATCCGGCTGTGCGGACGGCAGGTCGATCTTGTTGAGGACCGGGATGATCGTCAGGCCTTCGCGCATGGCAAGGTGCACGTTGGCGAGCGTCTGCGCCTCGATGCCCTGCGCCGCATCGACGACGAGGATCGCGCCCTCGCACGCCTGGAGGCTGTGGCTGACCTCGTACGCGAAGTCCACGTGCCCCGGCGTGTCGATGAGGTTGAGGCCGTACACCAGGCCGTCGTTCGCCTTGTGCTCCAGGCGCACTGCGCGCGCTTTGATCGTGATCCCCTTCTCACGCTCCAGGTCCATCGAGTCCAGGACCTGGCTCGTCATCTGGCGCGGGTCGATGGCGTGCGTCAACTCCAGCAATCGATCGGCCAGCGTCGACTTGCCGTGGTCGATGTGGGCGATGATCGAGAAGTTGCGCAATCTCGACTGGGGGATGGTCACGACGCGGCAGTCTAGTCGCCGTCGGGCAATGCCCGGTCGAGGCTAGGTGGACACCACCGACAGCAGCGTGATGCCGGCCGCGATCAGCACGACGCCCGCCACTTGCAGGCGCTGGATCCGCTCGTGGAAGAGCAGGAAGGCACCAACCGCGGCGATCGCGGCGGTCTGCGACGAGAGCACGGCAGCGACGGCAATATCCGCGGTCGCGGCAATGACATAGATCCCACTGCCGAGCGCCTCGAGGAGCCCGGCGAGCACGACGAGCGGCACCGCCGGGCGGGTGAGCCGGAAGCGCCGCGTGACGATCAGCGGCAGCGCGATCAGCAGGACGCCGACGAGGCGGGTCGCGACGATCACCCACGCCGGCGGGATGCCGGCGGCCCCGAGCTTGCCCGACAGCACGAGGCCGACCGAGAAGGCGAAGGCGGCCGCCACGGCGAGCAACGACGCACGACGCGTGTTCGCGGCTGTCGCAGCAGATGGCACCACCTCGCCCTCGCGTGGCTTGCGCTCGTAGGCCGCGAGCACGACGCCCACCGCGATGACCGCGAGCACGATCGCGGTCGGGATCCCGATCGTCTCGCCGAGGAGCACGGCAAGGACCGCGGCGAGGGCGCCCTCGGTGGCGACGATCGGGGACACGATCGACACCCGCCCGATGGACAGCGCGGCGTACGTCAGCAGGAGCCCGGTGTTGTGGCACAGGCCAAGCAGGAACAGCCCTGCGAGCTGGGGCAGCTCCAGGTGCATGGGGGTCGCGAGCAGCGCGGGGCCGATCGCCGCGACCAGGCCGACCGCCATGACCCAGCCGAGCACGGACATTGGTCCGATCATCCGGCTGGAGCGGGACGAAGCCAGGGTGGCGATGGCCCACGAGAGGGCGGCCCCAAGGCCACCGAGAATGGCAACCATCGATCCGGGAGTGTGACAGGTCCGCCTCTGGTACCATCCGCGTTCGCGTCCGGCGCCCGACTCGCGCCCGACTGCCTGACCCAAAGTCGAACGAGAGGTTCCAACACTTGGCCAGAACGCCCCGCAAGTGGACGGGTGCCCGATCACCGGGCGGTCTCAAGCGCGTCCGCAGCTCCGAGCGACGACACGAGGTCCTCGGGCCACGTCGCACAGCGGCGAAGACGCTCGTGCGCGCGGCACTGGAGGTCGCGGGCAACCCCGGCGAGACGGATCCCCAGGTCAGCCTCGCGGAGGCCATGAGCGCGCTCGATCGCGCCGCCAAGAGCGGCGCCATTCACCGCAATGCGGCGGCGCGCCGCAAGTCACGCCTGGCGCTGAAGGTCAACGACCTCCTGGCCGGCACCACGATTGTCGCGAAGGGCAAGGCCAAGAGCGTCGGCAAGGCTGCCGCCCAGAAGGCCGCGAAGGCCCGCATCGCCGCCGGCAAGGCCGACAAGGCGAAGGGCGCCCAGACCGCTGCCGGCAAGGCCCGCGCAGCACTGAGCAAGACCGCCCGCGCCGAGGCCGCTGCCGCCGCAGCCGCGAAGGCCGCGCCGAAGGCAACCGCGAAGCCCGCGGCGAAGGCAACCGCGAAGGCCGCGGCGACCAAGCCGGTCGCGAAGACCGGGGCCAAGCCGGCAGCAAAGAAGGCGGCGACCGCCAAGGCGGCACCAGCGAAGACCACGGCGAAGGCCGCGGCCAAGCCGGCAACGAAGAAGGCGACCACCAAGAAGTAGCGAGCCAATCGGACAAGCGAATCCAAACGCCGGCGGAGCGGAAGCTCTCGCCGGCGTTTCGTTTGGTGCGGGGATTCCCCGCGACGGCTACGGAGCGAGCTCGAGCGTTCCCGTGATCGGTTCCATCCCTGCTTGGATATCTCCCGTCGCCGCGGCCATGTCGTCGATGAACGCCTCGCAGCTGGCCGACGGCGGGTCGGTCCCCTGCCACGCGAAGATCGCCTCCACCGGGGATCCGCGCAGGAGGACGATCGCGGCGCGCGTGCCCGCCGGTAGGTTGCTGTCCGTCGACTGCGTGACGTCACCGCCGATCCAGAGCAAGCCATCGATGGTCCGCGTGCACTCGAGATCGACGGTGTAGCCCTTGGTTCCCTGGGACACGACCATGCTCCCGCTCACGCTGGAGTCCGCTCCAGTCGCATCGAGAACGACGGTGTAGCCGCTGCCAACCGTGGCAGTGAAGGTGCCGCGGGCGAGAAGCGCCGGGCTCGGCGATGGCGCGATCGTCGGCTGGCCGCCGGGCCCGCCAGCCCGCGGCAGGAACTGGTAGCCGACGACGGCCACGACGAGGACCGCTGCAGCCGCAGCCAACAGCTTCGCGTAGGTGTTCATGCGGTTGGACCTCCACGTCGGCCACCAGGACCGGCGCTGTGGGGTCGTGTCGAGCCTCGAGAGCACGAGTTGAAGGACAGCGTCAGCTGACTCGTGCTCGTCGGTGCGAAGCCACGACCGAACGATGCGATTGACGTCGCGGTTTGCGCTCATAGCGCTGCCTCCCGCTCCGTGGACCGTGCGTCCGACTCGAGGGCGGCACGCAGACCGCGCATCGCGTGATGTAGACGTGAGTGAGCCGTGCCGACAGGAATGTCGAGCGCCTCGGCAATCTCGTCGAGCGGCAGGTCGAGGTAGTGGTACAGGACCACCACTGTGCGGTGATCGATGGTCAGGCGACGGAAGCCCCGCTCGAGCTGCTCACGATCGGCGACCGAGCTCAGGTCATCCTTGGCGAGTGGCTCGCCCTCCGACAGGAGTCGGAGGTTGGGTGCCCAGCGGCGCTCCTTCCGGCCCTCGGCGTAACAGGCGCGCACGAGGAGCCGGTACGACCATGCGTCAAAGCGCGCCGGGTCGCGGAGCCCAGGGAGGTCCTGCCAGATAGCGAGCAGCGCCTGCTGCGTCGCGTCCTCAGCGAGGTCGATATCGCGCAGGATCCGGCGCGACACGGCAAGGAATCGGTCCGCGATCCGGGCGGCAATGAGCCCGAAAGCTCCCTTGTCGCCGTGCTGGGCGAGGATCACGAGATCGGTTTCCATGCCTCTCCATGGTGACGGCATCGGTATCGCCCTCTGCTCGTCAACCGGTATGGGTCTGCGTTTGCCCGGTCTTGTCAATCTCTCGCAGCGAATCGAAACGCCGGCGGGGCAAGGCCCGCGCCGGCGTTCATGGTTCGGGGGGCTTGAGCCCCCTCCGTTTCGTGAAGTCAGTCGAACTGGATGGAGTCGATGATTCCCTGGATCTCGTTGCCCGGTTGTGCGCCGGCACCGACGAAGGTTTCCCCGTCGAGCTGGATCCGCTTTCCGCCGACCTCGATGATCCAGACGCGGATCGTCTGTCCAGCCTGACTCGCATACCGCTTGTTGTCGGGGTTGCTGTCGTCGTACCAGAGCATGAACGATTCGGCGGGACAGGCGATCGTCTCAGGGATCTTGATGACCACGTTCTGTGCGGGCTTGCCGCCGACCGTGACGGCGGTCGGCCCGCTCACGACCTCGACGCCGGGGATGCCCGCAATCGCGGCTGCAAGCGCCCCTGGGGACGGCCCAACGGCGGGTGCCTTCACGCCCTTGCATGGATCCGAGAACACGCCGTTCGCGTCGTCATCCCAGACGATGAAGCCGGCGCCATCCGGCTTCATCGACACGGCCTGCTTGTCGATGCCCCAGGTCCCGTTGCTGGACCAATCCGGGGTCGTCAGTTCGAAGGTGAACGCGGCCCCTCCCAGGGTCATCGAGTGCCGCCCGATCGCGAGGGGGCCCGACGGCGGGAACTGCGGCGCAGTCGGCGCGGCGGTTGGCGCCCTGGACGGGGGTGCGGTCGGCTGCCCAGCTGGCCCCCGACCGGGGATCAGATTGATCCCGACGACCGCCACGACCACCACGGCGGCCGCCGTGATCGCGACCTTCGCAATCGAGTTCATGTCGTAGAACCTCCGCGGCGGCCACGGGGACCGGCGCTGTGAGGTCGCGGGGACTTGGTCGAGCACGGCGTCCAGGACGCGGTCCGGGAGCGCCGTGACGCCCTCCTCCAACCACGACCGAACGATGCGCGTGGTGTCCCGATCGGTGCTCATCTGACGGCCTCCTGTCGAGCAGGTCGGGCGTCGGCATCGAGCGCCGCGCGGAGCCCACGCATCGCGTGAAGTAGTCGGGATCTGACCGTCCCGAGGGGGACACCGAGGGTCTCGGCGACCTGCTCGAGCGGAAGGTCGAGGTAGTGGTGCAGCACCACCACCGCGCGATGGTCGATGGACAGCCTGCGGAAGCCGCGCTCGAGCTGGTCGCGATCGACGACCGAGCTCAGGGCATCCACGCTCTGCGGCCCGTCGGCCGGGAGGAGGCGGAGGTTCGGCGCCCACTTGCGGGTTCGGCGACCCTCGGCGTAACAGGCACGCACGAGGAGCCGGTACGACCAGGCGTCGAAGCGCGCCGGGTCACGGAGCTGGGGCAGGTCCCGCCAGATGGTCAGCAGCGCCTGCTGCGTCGCATCCTCGGCGAGGTCGATGTCGCGCAGGATCCTGTGCGCAACCGCATGGAGGCGGTCGCCCGCGGCGACGGCGAGGCTCGCGAAGGCCTGCTCGTCGCCGTGTTGCGCCCGAACCACCAGGTCGGTGTCCATGCCGCTCCCGTTCCGACCTGCCGACAACCTGTCGGTGCGGTCTACCGGTATGGGCCCAGTCGTGGGTGTCGTGGCGCAATCTTCGCGCGGCGAGAGCCAAGACGGCAGCTACGAAGCAGGAGGCGGCCGCTCCGGACCGGGGAATCGAGACGCCGGCGGAGCGAGCTCCTGCCGGCGTCCTGATACCTGACGTGGCTAGCCGATCAGGGCGTGATCTCGATCGACTGCACGATCGCGCTCAGCTCGGCCTGGACCGCCGGCGTCGTCCCCGGGTAGCTGTCGCTGCGGATGACGACGCGAGTGCCGTCGACGTCGAGCACCCAGATGTGCCACAGGTGGTTCGGGCCCTGGGCGTAGACCCCGGGCTCCCAAACGAAGTATCCGGCGCACTCCCCTTCGGCTGGATTGTCCGAATTCGTGGCGATGTTGTCGGGCGCCAGGAGCTCGAGGTACTTGCCGGGGTAGCCCGCAAGGGTGACGTCCACAGGCGAGTTGACATCGAGGGCGGGATGGGCGACGAGTGCATCGACGAACTCGGCGACGGTCGTGCCGGTGGGGATGTCCACGCGAGGCGGGGCGTCCGTCGCACAGAGGTTGGACCACAACCACCCGCCGCGACTGAACATGAGGCCGGCCCCCCCTGGTGGCGAGTTGTGCTCGACGGCCCGCCAGATCGTTCCACCGACTCCAGCCCATCCATCCGGGATGGTGAAGGTGACGCGGATCGTGTCGTCCGCCGGAGAATCGGTGCACCCGGGCTGCGAGCCGTCGCCCAGGCAGATTCCGTTGCCGGACGCGAAGGGGAGCGTGAAGTACTCGTGGGCAGCCAAAGGGCCCTCGGTGAGCACCCACGGCCCCGGCGACGAGGTCGGAGAGGTTGATGGAACTGACGACGATCCCGCCGACGGTGTCGGCCGCTGTGTCGGCGTAGTGCCGACTCCGCCGGTACGAGGAAGCAGGTTGTATCCGAGGATCGCGACCACGACGACGGCGGCTGCCGCGATCGCGAGCTTGAGGTTGGTGTTCATGTCGAGGAACCTCCACGCCGGCCTCCAGGAGCGGCGCTGTGGGGTCGTGTCCACCTCGTCGAGGGCGCGCAGGAGCACGTGTTCAGCGTTCTCGTGCGCGTCCTCGCGAAGCCACGACAGGACGATGCGCGTGCCGGGATCGCGTTCGGTGGTCATCGGGAAGCCTCCGCTGCCGCCGAACGCGCGTCGGCATCGAGTGCCGCCCGCATGCCGCGCATCGCGTGATGAAGTCGGGAAAAGACAGTGCCGAGCGGGATCTCCAGGATCTGGGCGACTCGCTCGAGCGGGATATCCGCGTAGTGATGCAGGACCAGCACGGTGCGGTGGTCCACCGACAGACGCCGGATGGCCGTCTCGAGCTGGTCCCGCTGGATGACCGCGTCGAGCCCGCGGGATTCCGTCGGCTCGTCAGCCGGCAGAATCCGAAGGTTCGGTGACCAGGTGCGCGACCGGTGCCCTTCGGCGTAGCAGGCACGCACGAGGAGCCGGTACGACCAGGCGTCGAAGCGCGCCGGGTCGCGAAGCCCTGGAAGGTCCCGCCAGATGGCGACCAGCGCCTGCTGCGTCGCGTCCTCGGCGAGATCGATGTCGCGCAGGATCCTGCGCGACACGGCGAGGAACCTCGTCGCGATGTCGGCGGCGAGCAGCCCGAAGGCTGCCCGGTCGCCACCTTGGGCCCGCATCACGAGGTCGGTGTCCACGTCCCTCCACCGGTGCGGCGTCAGTTCGACCGACGCTCACACGGTACGGGCTCCCCGACCGCAGGTGACCTTCAATCTTCGGATCCCGGGCTGCAGGGAGCCCTCAGGCGCTGGCGGGTACCGCCCTCGGAATGGTCTCGACGCGGCGTCGTGGGCCGGCAATCCCGAACAGGAAGCCGCCGATCAGCGCGGCGCCCGTGGTCGTCCCGAGCAGGAGACGCGCCGACGACCACTGCTGCTCCCAGTAGACGTTCGCAAACGACGCCGAGTCGGTGATGCCGGCGGTGGCGAGGTGCCCGGGTTCGGCCAGGAGATAGCGGTGGTAGACGCAATCGCCGCCGGGGGCGCAGGTCGGGCCAACGGCAACGCCGTTCTCGACGCGATTGAAGTCCGGGAAGCCGCTGTCGCCGAAGAAGAACAGCGCCTTCACGCCGAGCACGAAGGCGGCGAGGGTCAGGCCGGTCACGGCGCCCGCGAGCAGCGCATTGGGCACGATCCGGCGCCACTCGCCGCGGGTCCGGTTGGACCGCGCGTTGGCGTAGTAGCCGATGATCAGCCCGCCCGGGATCGAGAGCAGCACGTAGGCAGGCTCGATCGGGATGACGAGCAGGAAGCTGATCGCCATGGTCACGGCCATGCCGATGCCGACATACGTCGCGACGACGGCGCCGCGATCGACGAACCGGCTCATCGAGCGCTCGTCGCCCCCGCGCTCGCGCCAGTCACCGTCGTCGCGAGCGCCGAACGGCCCGCGTAGCGCGCGTCGGCGCCCAGCTCCTCCTCGATGCGCAGGAGGCGGTTGTACTTCGCGACGCGTTCGGAGCGCGATGGCGCACCCGACTTGATCTGGCCCGTCCCGAGCGCGACGACGAGGTCCGCGATGGTCGTGTCTTCGGTCTCGCCGGAGCGGTGGCTGACCATCGCCGCCCAGCCGGCGCTGCGGGCCAGGTCGATGGCGCCGATCGTCTCGGTGAGGGTCCCGATCTGGTTGAGCTTGATCAGGACCGCGTTGGCTGAGTGCTCCGCGATCCCCCGCTCGATGAACGCCGTGTTCGTGACGAACAGGTCATCGCCCACGAGCTGGACGCGCGAGCCCACCCGAGCCGTGAGGGCGCGCCAGCCGGCCCAGTCCACCTCGCCGATGCCGTCCTCGAGCGAGACGATCGGGTAGCGGTCCAGCCAGGATGCCCAGAGATCGATGAGCTCGTCCGTGTCCAGCGTCCGCTTCTCGGTCTCGAGGCGGTAGCGGCCGGGCGTGTCCTGATCGCCGGTGCCCTCGACGAGGATCGAGCTCACGGCGGGGTCCAGCGCGAGTGCCACGTCCTCGCCGGGCCGGTAGCCGGCCTTCTCGATGGCGCGGAGGATGACCTCGATCGCGGCCTCGTTCGACGGCAGGCTTGGCGCGAAGCCGCCCTCGTCGCCCTGGCCGACGGAGTGGCCCTCGTCGTGGAGGATCGAGCGGAGGGCGGCGAAGACCTCCGCGCCGGCGCGAAGGGCCTCGGCGAACGTTGCGGCACCGACCGGCGCGACCATGAACTCCTGGAAATCGGTCGAATCAACGGCGTGCTTGCCGCCGTTGAGGATGTTGAAGAACGGTACCGGCAGCGTGGTGGCGTCCGCCCCGCCGAGGTGGCGGTAGAGCGGGAGGCCCGCCGCAGCCGCCGCCGCGTGTGCCGACGCGAGCGATGCGCCGAGCGTCGCGTTGGCCCCGAGCCGCCGCTTCGTGGGCGTGCCGTCGAGGTCGATCAGCGTTCGGTCGACGGACGCCTGTTCACGGGCGTCGAGCCCGGCGAGGGCGCCCGCGATCTCGCCATTGACCGCGGCCACGGCACTCCGGACGCCCTTGCCCCCGTAGCGAGCCTTGTCGCCGTCGCGCAGCTCAACGGCCTCGTTGATCCCGGTGGAGGCCCCCGATGGCACCGCCGCCCGGCCGAACGAGCCGTCGGCGAGGGTGACGTCGACCTCGACGGTCGGATTCCCACGGGAGTCGAGAATCTCGCGCCCGTGGACGCTCGCGATCCGCGTCCCGCCGCTCACGACGCGCTCGACGCGGATTTCTCGGCCTTTGCCGCCTTCGCTCGCTTGGTTGCGGCGCCCTTCTCGGCCGGCGTCAGCACCGGCCGGTCCTGGAGGACGTCGACGCCCGGTAGCGCCCGGCCCTCGAGGAACTCGAGTGACGCACCGCCGCCGGTGGAGATGTGCGTGAACCGATCGGCGAGGCCCTGCTGCGTGATCGCGGCCACGGAATCGCCACCACCCACCACGACCGTCGCGCCCGCGTCGGCACGGATCGCGAGGTAGCGCGCGATCGCCCGCGTGCCGTGCGCGAACGACGGGATCTCGAACACGCCCAGCGGTCCGTTCCAGAACACCGTCTGGGCCGTCGCGAGCGCCTCTTCCATGAGGTCGAGCGTCGCCCGGCCCACATCCACGATGTGCCACGACGCAGGGATCTTCTCGGCCGGGATCGTCTTGTACTCGGTTCCCCGTGTGACCTCCTTGGCGACGACGACGTCCACCGGGAGGATCACCTTCACGCCGGCCTTCTCGGCCGCGGCGAGCACGCGCCGTGCCTCGTCGACCATGTCGTGCTCCGCGAGGCTCTTGCCCACCGCCTTGCCCTGCGCGAGCAGGAACGTGTTGGCCATGCCGCCGCCGAGGACGAGCACGTCGACCTTCGCCATGAGCGTGTCGAGGACCTTGAGCTTGCCGGAGATCTTGGCCCCGCCAACGATCGCGGCGAACGGCCGGGCCGGGTTCCCCATGACCTTCGAGAGCATCGCGAGCTCGCGCTCCATGAGGAAGCCCGCATACGGTGGCAGGAGCTTGGCGACACCGACCGTGCTGGCATGCGCCCGGTGGGCGGTGCCGAACGCGTCATTCACATACAGCTCGGCGTAGTCGGCGAGCTGGCGCGCGAACGCGGGGTCGTTCTTCTCTTCGGCGGCGTGAAAGCGCAGGTTCTCCAGTAGCAGGATCTCGCCGTTGCGGAGACGCTTCACGGCGTCAACCGTGCCGATGCCCAGCGCGTCGCCGGTCACCGGCACGTTCCGGCCCAGGATCTGCGAGAGGCGCTCGGCGACCGGCCGGAGCCGGAGGCCGTCCTGGACCTTGCCGTCCGGGCGCCCGAGGTGGCTCGCCAGGATCACCTTGGCCCCATGGGTGAGCAGGTAATGGATGGTCGGGATGGAGGCGCGGATGCGCGAATCGTCGGTGACCTTGCCGTCCTCGAGCGGGACATTGAAGTCGACCCGAACGAACACGCGCTTGCCGGTGACGTCCGCGTCGCGGACCGTGAGCTTGTCCATACGGGGCTCAGGCCGCCGTGCCGGAAGGGAGCCTGGCTGCGACGAGGCTCAGCAGGTCCGCGCAGCGGCAGCTGTAGCCCCACTCGTTGTCGTACCAGGCGATGACCTTGACCATCGTCCCGCCCAGCACCATCGTGCTCGCCGAGTCGATGATCGAGGAGCGCGAGTCGCCGCGGAAGTCGGACGACACGAGCGGCTCGTCGGAGACGCCGAGGATGCCCTTCATGGGTCCCGCCGCGGCGGTCCGGAAGGCCTCGTTGAGCTCATCGACCGTCGTCGGGCGCGAGACGTCCGCGGTGAAGTCCACGACGCTGACCGTGGGGGTCGGCACGCGAAGGCTGAAGCCGTCGAACTTGCCCTTGAGATCGGGGATCACGAGCGCGAGCGCCTTCGCGGCGCCGGTGGAGGTCGGGATGATGTTCTGGCCGGCGGCTCGTGCGCGGCGCGGGTCCTTGTGCGCGACATCCAGGATCCGCTGGTCGTTCGTGTAGCTGTGGATGGTGTTCATCAGGCCCCGCTCGATGCCGAGCAGGTCGTGGACGACCTTGGCCGCCGGCGCGAGGCAGTTCGTCGTGCAGCTGGCGTTGCTGATGATGTGGTGGTTCGCGGGGTCGTACCTGTCCTCGTTGACCCCGAGCACGATCGTGATGTCCTCGCCCTTCGCCGGGGCGCTGATGATCACCTTGCGGGCTCCGGCGTCGAGGTGGGCGCGGGCCTTCTCCGCGTCGGTGAACAGCCCGGTGGACTCCAGGACCACGTCGACGCCGAGGTCGCGCCACGGCAGCGCGGCGGGATCCTTGACCTGGAGAACCTTGATCTCGCGACCGTCGATGATCAGGGCGTCGTCGGTGTGCTCGACGCTGCCCGGATAGGCGCCGTACGTCGAGTCGTGCTTGAACAGGAGCGCGTTCATCTTCGTATCGACGAGGTCGTTGACGGCGACCACCTCGACGTCGGGCGCGCGCTCGATGATGGCCTTGAGTGATTGGCGGCCGATTCGGCCGAAGCCGTTGATGCCGACGCGGACGGTCATGCGGTGGTACCTCCTGAGACGGCGACCGGGCTGTCCGGTCGCGGCGTGGTTGCTCTTGCCTGTGTGTCCTGTTTGTGCTGGCCGGCGAGGCGCGCCATCACGAGCGGCTGCGCGCCCGCGAGGGACACGTCGCCGCCGAGCGCGGCCGGGACGACCCGAACACGGCGCGCGACGACCTGGAAGGCCTCGCTCGCGATCGCGGCGCGGATCGGCTCCAGGAGCCGGTCGCCCTCTGCCACGGCAATCGAGCCGCCGATGACGATCCGATGTGGGTTGAAGGCGTTGGCATAGCCGACGCATGCGGCCGCGACGGCTCGGCGCGCGGTCCTCATGAGCTCCGCGCATGCGGGGTCGCCCGCGAGCGAGCCCTCGGCCACGTCCTTTGCGGAGAGGGCCTCGCCAGGGTCCAGCGCGCGGGCGCGATCCGCGAGGAATGGGGAGGCGGTCGCGGCGACGAGCGCGTCCGCCTGACGGGCGAGCGACACGCCCGCAGCCCACGCCTCGACGTGCCCCACCCCGCCGCAGCCGCAGCGCGGTCCGTCGAGGCTCACGGGCACGTGCCCGAGCTCGCCGGCGAATCCGTCGGGGCCGTGCAACAGCTGCCCACCGGTGAACACCGCGCCGCCGACGCCAGTCGAGACGGTCAGGTAGATGAAGTCGTCGCAGTCGCGCGCGGCGCCGAAGGCATGCTCTCCCAGCGCCGCCACGTTCGTGTCGCGGTCCAGGAATGTCGGCAGGTTCTCGGCGGCCGAGAGTTCCGCGGCAAGCGGGACGTCGCGGAAGTGCGGTCCGAGATTGGGCGTCTCCACGACGACGCCGTTGACCGGGTCGACGGGTCCCGGCGAGCAGACGCCGATGCCGACGATGGAGTCCGCGATCTCGGCGGGCGCCTCCGAGCGTGCTCGGTGTGCCGCGTCCAGGCAGGCGGCCACGACGGCCGCGGGCCCCTCGTCGCTGGGCGTGGGCTGATCGTTGCGGGCAATGCGCGTGCCATCAGGCAGGACGATCGCGGCGCGAATCCGCGTGCCGCCAAGATCGACCGCGATGACGGGGAGGGAGGACAGGGCGAAGCCTCTGGAAATTTCGATCGGGAATGCCCCGTCATTCTAGCAGTCGGGCCACTCGGCCCCGGAAATACCAAGACCCCCGCCGGTTGCCCGACGGGGGTCCAAGGTGCTCTGACGAGAAGAGCTAGCCGCCGATCTTGAACACCTTGGTCCCGCACTTGGGACAGGTGCCGGACAGGGCTGCCTTGCCGTTCTTCATCGTGATCTGGACGGGGTTCTGGACTTCGACTTTCATCTTGTCCTTGACGCAGTAGGCCATCGACATGAGATCCAGGTCCTCCCGAAGCTCCGTTGCGCCCCGAGCTCGGTGCCCGGAGTCACGCTGCGCTCTAGATGCCGAGCGACGGTCGCCAGCGATCCGTACCCGCCGCCTGCTTGCGACGGTCCATCTCCGCGAGGATCAGGAGGCTTTCGAGCCCCGTCTCCACGCAAGCCTGTTCCGCCGCGTCCTTTGCGACGCCTGTCACGAAGTCCCCCGTCGTGCGCTGCGCGTAGACCGCGCAGACCACTCCGGCTCGACACCGCGCCAGACCCGCGAGCACGAGCAACGCCGAGGCTTCCATCTCGAAATTCATGACGCGCTGGCGCGCCATGTCCTCGGCGAGGTCAGGGTACCGGATGGGAAGCTGTGGGATCGGGCGGCCCTGCGCACCGAAAAAGCCCGGTGCGGTGGCCGTGATGCCCACGTGATAGCGGTTCCCAAGCCGTTCGGCGGCCTCGATGAGGGCGCTCACCGCCTCGTAGTCGGCCACGGCGGGATAGCCGTCGTGGACGAACCAGCTCGTCGTCGTCTCCAGGCGGACCGCGCCCGTGGTGATCACGAGATCACCGAGGGCCATCTCCGGCTGGAGGCCACCGCACGAGCCGACGCGGATGATCGTCGGCCGCTGCGTGATGGCGAGAACCTCGGCCATCACGATCTCGACGTTGTCGGTGCCGATCCCGGTCGACACGATCGACACGCGCTGGCCACGGTAGGTACCGGTGACCGACGCGAATTCACGGTTCCGGCGCTCGAGCTCGACGTCGTCGAGCAGCCGGGCAATCCTGGAGGTCCGATCGGGGTCGCCGGGGAGGAGGATGTACTCGGCCAGCTCGCCCGGGCCGAGATCGATGTGGTACTGCCGCTCCCCAGTCGGGAGCGCGACGCGGTGGTCCGCGTTCGGCAAGATCCGGTTCTCCTCCTCGTTGCCCGCGGCTGCGGAACTGCACGAAGCGTAGGCGCGCCCTCGAACGAGCGTCAAGCACAATCGTGCTCAGCCCGCGCTCCGTGCCGCGCTCGGTCCCGCGCTCCCGCCACGCTCGGGCCACTATCGGGCCCCCTGGCGCGGCGCGCTCATCCCCGTTTCGGGCGCAGCGTCGCGAGCCGCTCCACGAGCGCGGCCCGGAGGCGCCGGCGCAGCAGGCGCTTCCGGAGCACCGTCGCGAGGACGGACATCGCCGAGATTCCGAGCAGCGCGACCAGGCTCATGGGCGGCAGCCCGGAGCCCAGCCCGGTCGAGTCGGCGGCCATCGCGGACAGTCCGCCGTTCCCGCTCGGCGCGGGGCTCGGCTCGTTCGCCAGGGGACCGATCGGGAGCGCCTGACCGAAGCTTCCGACGCGCACGAGCGCCCCGTCGTCGCCGACGATCACGACCGCCGCGCCATCGACCACGCGCACGACACCGGTCGCGGCCACCGCCTCGCCATCGCGGAGGTGCGGCAGCAGCGCGGCCATGTCGCCCCGCAGCTCGACATGCGCGAGCGCGGTGCCGTCATCGAGGTCGAACCCATCCCCCGTGACCTTCACGATGAGCCCGCCAACCCGAACCCGGGCACCCACGTGTTCGAGCAATGCAGCCAGGTCCGTATCCGGCGTCACGTCGGAGGTCTTCGCCTCCGCGGCGCCGGGGATCGCGCCGCCGCTGCCCGAGCGCACCGTGGAGCCGAGCGGGCCGCCGGGTGAGCCATCGCCCGCAGGCCCGATCGAGACATCCCCGCCGCTGCGGGGCAGGAGTGCGAAGCGGCGATCGCTCGCGGTCGGGTAGGGCCGCTTGACGATCCCTGTCATCGTGATCTTTCGGCCGGCCACGATCGCGGTGGACGGAATCCCCGCACCGGCCTGGCCCTGGACCGGCACCTTCGTGCCATTCGCGAGCTGGATCTCCGCCCGCCACCGGTCGCCGAGGCGCTCGACCTTCAGGACCGTGCCGGACAGGCGAACGAGGAGCCACTCATCGCGCTCTGCTGGGGCCCGACCGAGGTTGGCGGCGCTGATCCCGCTACCACCACCGATCGACTGGACGCTCGTGGCCGCAATTCGCGGCGCGCCCCAGGCGTGGCCGGTTGCGCCGGTGATCCGAAGGTGCGCACCAGGCCCCGGCGCGGAGGCTCCGGCCGGCAGAAAGACCTCGATCGCGCCCGACGCGTCCTGCACCACGATCCGCCGTCCGCTGGTATCGAGCAGGGTCACGCCCGCGGTGACCGTCGCCTCGATCGTCACCTGCGACCCGTCGGCGAGGGCGAGCGCCATCGCGACCGTTGCCACTGCGACCGGCGCGCCGCTTGCGCCGGGACCTCCTGATCCCGTGGCGACCGCGATGATGTCCGTGCGATCGCGGAGGTAGACCCGGTAGCCGTCGAGCGCGCCCTTGCGGGAAGCCCGCTGGCCCACGATCCCGGTGAGCCGGTATGCCTTGCCCTTCACGAGGTCGGCGGCGAGGATCTGGCTGGACCCGTCGGCGATGACCCGGAATGTCGAGCCGGCTGCGTCGATGACGTCGATCGTGAGGTCGCCGCTCGTGCCCTTGGTCGGGGCGGCCTTCACGGTGCCGGTGATGGTGGCCAGGCGTCCCTCGGTCGCTTCGCCGAGCTCCCTCCCCGCAAGCTGGAGCTGCGAAGGCAGGCTGCCCTGGCCGGTGACCTTGAAGCCCGAGGCCGCCGGTCGCAGCTCCAGCTGTCCGTACGGATCCGCAAGCGCACCCTTCACGAGCACCGTCTGGCCTCTCGCAGGAGACGCGACGCCATCGGGCAGGCGGACCGCGATGCCGCCCGTCCCGTCCGCGATGGCGATCAACGGCGGCAGGCCGAGCCGGCCACCCTCAGCGGTCACCACGCCAGTGACGGTCACGACCATCCCGATGGGTACGCCCCGTGCCTCGACAATGCTGAGCGTTGGCGGCGCCGTGGGGCCCGGGGTTGCGGTTGGAGCCGGAGTGGGTGACGGAGCGCTGGTCGGCGCTGCCGTCGGAGCGCTCGTCGGCAGTGTCGTTGGCGTGGCAGTGGGCGCCGGCGTTGGCGCGGGTGTCGGGGTCATCGTGGGCGCGGGTGTCGGCGTGGGCATCGCGGTGGGAGCTGGCGTTCCCGTCGGAGCCGCGGTGGGTGCGGCGGTTGACACCGGCGTGGGCGAAGGCGTGGGCGGCGGCAAGATCGTGAACGCGCCCGTTTCCGTCGCGTGAAGCCGGTAACCGGCGAGCCCCGTGCCACTGCTGTCGCGCTGCCCGACGGGACCGATCGCGAACACGAGCGTGCCGCTTGGGACGGTGAGGCCGCCGAGCGCATCCGTCCCCACGATCACCCGGATCTGGCCGCTCCCGTCATCGACCATGAGCCCGAGCCCATCCGCAAGCTCCGTCGGCGACCCGACGGTCACGCCCTGGACCTGGACTCGGGAGCCTTCGACTGCCTCGCCGACCGCACCTGTCTGGGAGGTTGACGCCGACGGCGCGGCCTGGTCACCGAGCGATTCGATGTCCGCGACGGCCACCCGGAGCGTTCTCTCGGCAAATCGGTCGTCGACCGTGCCGGTCACCGTGACCAAGCTGCCCGCGGGCAGCCCGCCGGTCACCGCCGCGTCGAGATACAGCGCGATGCCGCCGGTGGCGTCCTGGATGAACGCCTTGCGACCGGACTCGAGCGCGCCCAGCTGTGTCGTCAGGACGCCCGTGATTCGCGCGGTTGCGCCGTTCGCCTGGGCGCGCGCCTCGCCAATCGTGACGCTCGGCAGCGGCGTGGCCGTGGGCGATGGGGTGGGAACGGGCGTCGGCTCAGGTGTGGGAGCGACGGTGGGCTCGGAAGTTGGCGTGGGTGTCGGTGTCGGATCGGAGGTTGCTGTGGGTGACGGCTCGACGGTCGGGACCGCCGAGGGCTCCGCGGTCGCCGTCGGCGCGGGAGTATCCGTGGGCACCGGATCGGTCGCGCCAGGCGTGGCGGTTGGCGCGACCGTCGGCGCAGGTGTGTCCGTTGGGGCGGGCGACGCGGTGGGCGTCGCGGTTGGGGACGGTGTCGGAGAGGCGCCGGGCGCGGGGACCGGCGGAGCCGCAAGCGACTGCGCGTTGGGCGACGCCTGGATGAAGAAGTCGGAGGCGTTCGCGTTCGTGTCGGTCGTGTTGCCGGAAAGGCCACCGGGCTTCCGTTCGATGCTGGAACCTGCGGCGGGCGCCGCCATGGCAGAACCTTCGACGAAGGTGCTCGTCGCATCGCCCCAAGCGACAGCATCGACCGGCGCACCGCCGATCGCCCTGAGCACGATCGCGCCGCCGGTGGCGGCGAAACCGCCGCCGTACGTTGCGTCCGCAAGCGAGGCGTAGATGCCGGAGGTGTTGGCAACGAACAGGTGTCGGCCCGGACCGAGCAGCGTGCTCGTGGCCCACGACGCCTTGCGTGTCACCGTGGTCCCGGTCGAGGTCACATAGACGATCTCGAGGCCCGCCAGATCGACAGACGCCGACCCGACGTTCGTGATCTCCGCGAACTCGTCCGAGGCCGATGCCCCGCCGGTCTGGATCTCCGAGACCAGTAGCGTGGACACCGGCCACGTGATGGCCGCGAGTGGCACGGGAGTGGGATCCGACGGAGCCGCAACGGCAGCGCCGCCAACGGACAGCGCGATGATCAGCGCGGCGAGGGGCGCGACGCGACGCTCCACGATCGACCTCCGGGCGGGTGCCAGCGAGGCCGGGCGGGACGGCAGCAGCGGTTGTAGCAGGCGCCGCTTATCCGCCGATCACCCGCGGATCACGCGCGGCGCGTACGATGACGGACCGGCCCGTGGACGCCGGTCGACGATCGAAGGAGGAAGCGTGGCCCGCGCCAAGCAGACCGTTCGAGCCGAGGCGCGCCGGCGATATCGCCAGGGCGCGAACCAGCCAGGGGATGACATCGGCGAAGAGCTCGACGGCAGCGAGCCGGAGCCCGCGACGGCAGCAAAGCCTGCCTCGCCTCCCCGCCCGAACCAGACGCCTTCCGGTCGACCCGGCTTCTTTGGTGCGTTTCGGGGCGCCTACCGCCCGGCCCGGGTCCGCGAGGACATCCCACACTTCGCGAAGCTCCTCCGCAGCCGGGCATTCCTCGCGGCGCTTGCGCTGACGGCCGCCGGGGCAATTGGTGCGTTCGGGTTCTGGAACTACAGTGGGGGCCGCTTCGCGTACGAGCTGCTCCTCCTGCCGGGCTCGGCGCTCGCGCCGCAGCTGGTCGCCGGCTTCTTCGCCCCCCGGGCGAGCTACTTCCTGGGCCTCGTGATCGGCCTGATCCAGGGCGTGCTGGACGTGATCTTCGTGACCCAGCTCTCGGCGAAGCTCGGCACGCCGCTCACGGGCGACCAGTCGATCGCGCTGCTCATGCGCTCGGTCCTGACCGGCCCGTTCAGCGGCATGCTCTTCGCGTCGGCCGCAGCCTGGTATCGACGGTTCCTCTCGCTTTCGAGCCCGAGGCGCACTGCCGCTGCCAGGGGGTCCGCGGGCAAGGGACCCGCCAAGCCCGCGGCATCGAGGCGCGCTGGCCGCTAGCCCAGGCGGCGCATTCCTGCGTGCCCGAGCTGGCGCACACCCGCGGGCGCCTCTGGTCCGCCGGCGCGCTCCGCAGCGTCGGTGAGGGCGTGCACCTCGTGGGCGATCACGTTGACGACCGATGACTCGCGCTGGAGGTCGCCGTCGACCAGGAGCAGGGCGTGCCGGCGGACAACGCCACGGAGGCGCGCCCAGGTATCCGGCCAGAGCGTGACGTTGACCATGCCCGTCTCGTCCTCGAGGGCGAGGAAGACCGTGCCCTTCGCGGTCATCGGGTGCTGGCGCGTGACGACGAGGCCGCCGATGCGCACCGGCCCCGGTCGCCGCTCGGCGAGCGCCGAATTGGTCACCGCCCCGAGCTTGTCCAGCGCCTCGCGGAAGAGCGAGATCACCTGGTGCCGCGCATCGAGGCCCACCACCGCGTAGGCATCCCCGAGCCGTTCCGGCTCCGTGATCGCCGGCAGGAGCGGCGCCTCGGTTGGGGGCAGCCGGAGGTCCATCGGTCGGCCGGCCGCGGGCCCCCGCGAGCCCCGAGCACCGCGGCGGCTGCCGCCGGTGCCGACACTCCCGCGAGACGCGCCCGTGACCTCCCGGAGCTGCCACAGGAGCTCGCGCCGGGGGCGGCCCAGCGAGTCCAGCGCGCCCGTCCTGATCACCCGCTCGATCGTCTCCTCGGGCAGGCCCGTGCGCTCGACCACGTCCGCGAGCGAGACGTACGGCCCGCGCGCCAGCTCGGTATCGAGCAGCTCCTCGTGCTGCTCGCCGATCCCCTTCACCAGGTGCAGCCCGAGTCGCACGCCCCAGCCGGTCGTGCTCGCCGGCGTCCACTTCTCCCGCGCGGCGGCACCCGGGATCACGCATGACGACGAGCGCACGGGGCGCGGTCGCGCATCGATGCCCGCGCCCTCGGGCAGCTCGTCACCCGGGTGGAGCGTCTCGTCGTCGTGCGAGCCGTCGTCGCCCGCCACTCCCGCGAGGGCCCAGCCCGGCCTTCCGACCCACTCCGTGACGGTCGCGTACGTCGAGGCGTTGAGGTCGACCGGCAGCACGCTCACGCCATGGCGCTTCGCGTCGTTGACGAGCACCTCCACGGGATAGAAGCCCATCGGCTGCGCGTTGATCAGCCCGACGAGGAATTGCGCCGGGTAGAAGAGCTTGAGGAAGGACGACTCGTATGCAGTCCGCGCAAACGCCGCGGCGTGGCTCTTCGCGAATCCGAAGCTCGCGAACGCCGAGACCTGCCGGAACAGCTCCTCGGCGATCTCCTCGGTCATGGCCGGCTGGCGCATGCAGCCATCGAAGAACTGCTGGTGGAGCTTCTCCATCTCCCGCGTGGATCGCCACGTGCCCATAGCCCGCCGGAAGCCGTCGCTCTCCGCCGGCGTGAATCCCGCGACCTCGATCGCGATCCGCATGACCTGCTCCTGGTAGAGGATCACGCCCTTCGAATCGCGCAGGACCGGCTCGAGGCTGGGATGGAGGTACGTCACCGGCTCCAGGCCCTGCCGCCGGCGCAGGTACGGGTGGACGGCGTTGCCCTGGATGGGGCCCGGCCGGATGATCGCGACCTCGACGACCAGATCGTCGAGCGAGGCCGGCCGCGACTTCGGCAGCGTCTGCATCTGCGCCCGGCTCTCGATCTGGAAGACCCCCACCGTGTCGGCCGCCTGGATCATCTCGAAGACCTCGGGAATGTCCTCCGGCATCCGATCGAGATCGATGCACGTGGCGCAGTCGTGCTCGATGAGCTGCAGCGTCTCGTCGATCGCGGCCAGCATCCCGAGCCCGAGCAGGTCCAGCTTGATGAGCTTGAGCTCCTCGACGTCGCGCTTGTCGAACTGGACGACGACCCGGTCCTGCATGGTCGCCCGCTCGATCGGGGCGATGTCGATGAGCGGTGCCGCGGTTACCAGCATCCCGCCCGAGTGGATGCTCAGGTGTCGGGGGAAGCCGTCGATTCGAGCGCAGAACTCCAGCCAGCGATCCCAGTCGGACATGCCGACGGTGCTCCCGCCTCTTGCCACTGGCACCGGCTCCGGCTCGATTCTCGCCACCGAGCTTCGCGGGTCCGCTCCACCGCGACCCATCGTGTTCGTCGACGGCGCCGGTGGATCCCACATCACCGGCCTGCCGAGCCGGTCCGTCTTCCGCGGCGGCTGCTCCAGCGCACCGGACTCCGGGTCGATCCGCCTGCCGTCGATGGTGGCCGGCGCCTCGCCACGAACCCGGATCCCCGGCCGCGCGGGAGGAACGCCATACCCCGTGCCGCGGCCGGCCCGCAACCAGGCAACGCTCGCCGGCGTGTCGCCCGGCCCGCCCTCGTCGTCCGTGCGCCCACCCGGCCGCACCGCCGGCGGCGACTCCGGCGCCTCCTCCCACATCCCCGATGCACTCGGCCCTGGATCGGGGCCGACGGGGCCTGCGACGGGGCCTGCGACGGTGCCTGCGACGGCCGTCTGTTCCGGCAGAACGAACACCGGGGGATAGCTAGACAAGATCGTTGACGATTCCGGCGCCGGAATCGCCAACGCTGCTCCTGCGATCTGCGCGACTTGTGCTTGGCTGGGCAGATCGCCAGCCCCACGGGCGGTCGGATCGTGACCGGGCAACCCTGCCGAGTTGCGTAATGAACCCCGGGTGTTTGTTCTGCCAGGTTCCGGTGCGAGCTGGTCCGGTGCGCCGCCAGGCGCCGAGCCGAGCCAGGCGAACGGGCGCGGCGCGGTAGGGGCAGCAGGGTCCACGGGCTTCGGGGGCTGGCGCCAGGGCGGCACCTTGCCGACGAGGGGCAGGCGCTTGTTGAGCTGGCCCATCCCGTCGACGAGGCCGTGCGCCTCGGCGTCGGCAGCGGCGGCTCGGGCCAGGTCGCCGGCGCGAACCGAGGCATCGCCCTCGCCGGGCTGGCGGAAGAAGTCGGCGAAGCCACCGTCGGCCTCCAGGTCGCGCCGGACCATCACGCTGTCGTATGTCTCGAGCGCCTTGGCCACGCGGTCCACCAGCGGCCGCGGGAAACCCAGCGCATAGCCGACCTCGCGGACCGCGGAGCGCGCGCGATAGGTCACGAGGTTGCAGACCATCCCGGTGTGCTCCGGGCCGTAGCGCCGGTACACGTACTGGATGACCTCCTCGCGCCGCTCGGACGAGAAGTCGATGTCGACGTCCGGGTAGGTGGTCCGGCCCTCGTTGATGAACCGCTCGAACAGGAGGTTGTGGACGATCGGCTCCACCCGGCTGATCCCGAGGGTGTACGAGATGATCGAGCTGGTGGCGCTGCCGCGGCCCTGGGCGGGGATGCCCTGCTCCTTCGCGAAGCGCATCAGGTCCCAGCAGATCAGGAAGAACTCGGCGAGGCCCGCGCGCTCGATGACGCCCAGTTCGTGGGCGAGCCGCTTGACGACCTCCGGGGTCAACGGGTGATAGCGCCGGCGGGCGCCTGCCCAGCACAGCTCCGAAAGGTAGGAAAACGCCGTCTCGCCCTTCGGGACCGGGAAGCCCGGGAAGCGGTACTGCTCGAAGCCGAGGTCCACCGTGCACGAGGCGGCGATCTCGACCGAGGTGGCGATCCCCTCCGACCAGGCGCGGGCGGCGGGATCCGTCGGTGGCTCGATCAGGTTCGTGATGCCTGTGGGTGCATCGATGTCGCCGGGCCATGGCGACCCCGGCGGCAGGGCCGCCATCTCGGCGCCGGACTTCAGGTACGACTCGCCATCGGGGCGGCGCAGGTCGCCAAGCGTCTCCAGCGTGCGGCCGTGGAAGATGCCGGTCAGGACGTCGTGGAGCTCGCGGTCCTCCGGCCGGGCGTAGTGGACGTCGTTGGTCACGACGACCGGCAGGCCCAGCTCGTCGGCGAGCGCCGCATGCTCCGCGACCAGCCAGTCGTCGTCGGGCAGGAGGTGGTGCAACAGCTCGATGAAGAAGCCCGCGGTGGCGGGCGAATCGCCGCGACCGAACAGCGTCGCGAAGCGCTCCGCGGCGGCCCGCGCACCCGCTCGATCGCCGACCAGCAGGCGGCGCGCGATCTCGCCCTCGCGGCCGCCGGACAGCGCGAGCAGGCCCTCGCGGTGCTGCTCGAGCAGGGCATGGGTGAACCGGGGGACGCGCTTGGTCCCGTCGAGATTCGCGCGGGAGACGAGCCGGCACAGGCTCCGATAGCCCGTCGCGTCGCGCGCGAGGAGCACGAGATGCGGCCCGCGCTGGCGCGCGCTGATGCCGCGCAGGTCCTCCTTGACCACCGCCCGATGCCCGGGCAGGAGCGTGTGGGACGGACGAGGACGCGCCGGCAAACCCTCGACCGGCCCCACCTCGGGGAGTGCCGGCGCTCGCCCCCGTGCCGGCCGCCGCGCGGGAACCACCAGGTGCGCGGGATCCGGCGCGGCGGAATCGAGCAGCTCGATCTCGATTCCGATGACAGGACGCACCCCCACGTTCCTGGCGGCGGTGGCGAATCGGACCACCCCGTACAGCCCGTCGTGGTCCGTGACGGCGAGGCCGGCGAGGCCCAGCTCGGTCGCGCGCTCGGTCATGTCGTCCACCGTGGACGCCCCGTGCAGGAACGAGAAGTTGGAGTGGCTATGGAGCTCGGCGTAGGTCCGTGGCATGGCTTGGCCCGTCTGGCTCTTCGCGACCGAGGGGGCTCCGCAGCATAGAACAAACGTTCTAATCCATGCAACGCAACACGGGCCTCATCCGTATCGTCTGACGGCCGTGGAAATCGACCCTCGCAGCCCTGCCGCTGTCGTGACGAGGACCGCCGTGATGCTCCTGCTCGCGGTGCTTCTCATCCTCGTCCTCCTCCCGGCGGCGTTGGCGGCAAGCAGCCGGTAACCACGCATCCGATCCCCGGGCACCTCCAACCCCGGGGCTAGGTGACCGGTCGATTGCCTGGTGAGCGGGCGATCGACCAAACGGAAGGACCCCGTCGCTACTGGGGGCGACGGGGTTCTTTCATGTCCGGCTCTACCATCTGGCCCATGCATCGCCTCGGCTCCATCGCAGCGACCCTCACCCTGGTCTCGCTCCTGGTCGGCGCGTGCGGGACCGGGCCGGAAGGGCCCGTCGGCTCGCCGGGCGCGTCGCAGCCCGTGGTGACCCTGGGCCCCGAGACCGATGCTCCGACCGTGCCCGAGTCCATCGACCCGAACCTGCCCCCGCAATCGGACACCGATTGGGGCCGGATCTGGAGCTCGCTGCCTCCGTCCTATCCCGTGTTTGCGGGTGCTGATCCTGCCGACGCGGACCGCGGCCCGGTCAGTGGCGCGTTCACGGTGTCGACCGACCTGGCCGCGCCGCTTGCGATCGCGGAGTTCTATCGCGACCAGCTCGAGGAGCAGGGCTTCGGCGGCACGGGGCTCGACGGCCCGCTCGAGGACGGCTCCTACACCGTCTGGTCGTCGAACAGCTACGGCTGCGATTCGCTGGTGACGGTCCTGCCGCGCGGCTCCGAAAGCCTGATCACTATCCTCTACGGCGCGGGCTGCGACTTCGACTGAGGCGGCGCCCTCCGCGGCCGTCAGGCGAGCCCAGCGCAAGGCGGCGCCGAGGACGGGAGCGAGCGCACCCCAAGGTGCGTGAGCGACCGCCCGGAGGTGCCAACGCGGCGATGGGCCGCATCACGGTCGCGTTAGTCGTACAGGCGCTCGAGGTGCCACGAACCCGCTACGCGATCGAAATAGATCAGGGCGAGCCAGTGCTCGCCGACGACCTTGAAGTAGTCGCGGGCGATCGGCTCGCGCCACCACGATTCCTCGACGCGCCAGCGATTGCAGACCTCGACCGGTTCGCGCCGATCCGCCCAGGCGATGGCAACGACGCGCCCGTCGTCGAGCTCCACCTTGATCGAGGGGTGACCCCGGAGCAGGCGGGTCACGGCCGTACCTGGCGGGTCATCTTTGCCGCACGCCCGAGGCGGGCGCCGCCGCGCGCTCGCCGACGTCGCGCCAGGCCCAGCGACGCTCGGGCAGGGATGCCTCGGGATCGGTGATCTCCACGCGCCGGATTCGATCCTCGCCGTAGGTCAGGGCGAGGCGAGCCAGCTGCCAGGCGAGTCGCGCGCCGTGGAGCGCCTGGGGCACGAACAGCGGGAGCTGCTGGCCGGCCGCGGGACTCGCGCCGCTGAGCTCCAGCTCCAGGCGGGCGACGGCAGCCGTGGGTGGCGTCCGCTCCAGCTTGGCGAGGAGCAGCCGCTCGATCGCCTCCGCGTCGGCGGTGGGCTCCGGGAAGCGGGTCTCGACCGTGAGCTCCGGCGGGGTGCCGGTGCGCGCGAAGGCGAGGTCCAGCTCCAGGCGCAGGCGGCCCCGTTCCGCCGCGAGTCCGCGCGCCGCCAGGTTCTCGCCGAGGGCGACGGCAAGGCGCCGGAGCACGAACCGGATCGCCTCGATATCGATCACGGCGGGCTCGATGGGCAGGCCCAGTGCCAGCCGTTCCGGCGAGCGACGGGGCCGGAAGGGATCCACCTCCTCGCCACGGGAGCGAGACCCGATGCGGGCCCCCTCCTCGCCGAATCGCGCCACGAGCGCGGACGTCGCAAGGGCGGCCACCTGGCCGACCTGACGCAGGCCGAAGCGGCGCAGTCGGGCGCGAATCTCGCCGTCCGGCGTGAGCAGTGATGCCGGCAGCGGCGCGAGGAACGTTGCCTCTGCGCCCGGCGGCACGGAGATCAGCGCGCCGGGCTGCGCCGCGAGGGCCGCCACGGTGGCCGCGAAGCGCGTGCCGGCAATCCCCGCTCGAGGCCGGCCGGCGAGAACCGGCTCCAGGGCCGTGCCGATCCGCTGAACCATCGCCGGCTCGGGACCCCACAGCCCCTCGAGCCCGTCCACCTGGGCCTCGAGCAGCCCGAACGCGACGTCGCCTGGCTCGGACGTCCCGGCGATCGCCGGGCTGAATGCGGCAAGCCGCTCGAAGGCGGCCTCGAGATCGGTTCGGTCAGCCTCCGGGTCCGCGTCGAGGAAGGTCGCCTCCGGCGCCAGTCGGTGCGCCGACCCGAGCGGCATCCCGCGCCGGACGCCGAGCGCCCTCGCGGCCGGGTCCGCGTCCAGGACGTTCCCGTTCGTCCACGGCTGGCCGCCCAGGACCACCGGCCCCGCCGGCCACGAGCCGGAGGACAGGCGTCGCCTCGCGAAGTCGAGGAGGAGGTGCTGTCGATGGAGATGGAGCAGTCGCATCGGTATTCCGCTTCCCGGGCACTGGGATGACGGGGGCAAGGTTGGCCGGTTGATCTGGCCGTTTCGCTGCGTTGGGGCCTGCGCCGGGCTCGCTCACGCACGCTTCCGAGTGCGCTCGCTCTCCCGACTCGGCCCCGCCTTGCGCTCCGGCCAGCTGAACCGGCCAACGATTCAGAAGTTCCTCACGCCGGAGGCAAGCGTCGCGAGCTCCTCCGTCGGCGTACAGGATCCGGAGGGTCGCTCGCCGGCCGGGTGGGCCGGCGCGATTGCGCGCGACCATCACCTCCGTTCGCTGGCCGATCACGTCCCGGCCGAGCCGGATCCACGATCGACGGGCCAGCTCCAGCCGGATGCCGGTCGCCTCGCCGACCGCGGCGGCCAGGCCGCCCTTCACGTCCGAATCAGGACCGGTCATGACGCTCGGCGGCTCCAGCACGACGAGCGTGATCCCGGCACGACGCGCGAGCGCGGCGAGGCGCCCGAGTCGATCGGCGAATCTCGCTCCCGTGCCGGCACCCGCTCCCGTGGCGGCACCGAGCCGGGTGGGCAGGTCGATGACCAGCAGGTCCACCGCGCGGCCAGCGAGCAGCGAGCCGGCGATCGCGAGGCCCTCCTCTGGATCGGCCGGGGTCAGCACGACCAGCCACTCCGGCCGGATCCCGCGCGCAACCGCCTCGACCGGATCCAGCGCCTCCGTCAGGTCCAGCCAGGCGACGATGGAGCCGGCTGCCTGCGCCTCCGCGGCCAGCCGCAGGGCGAGCGTTGTTCGGCCGCTCGAGGCATCCCCGCGCAGCGACACGCCCATGCCCCGCGGCACGCCGCCGGGACCGAGGATGGCATCAAGCTCGTTGAACCCGGTCGAATAGATCCGATCCGGATCGACCCCCCGGCCCGCCGCTTCGAGCGGCACCGTGGCGAGCGCCCCGACGACCTCGCCGGCATACCCGGGCGCAGCGGCACCCCAGCGCGATCGAAGGGTCGCCAGGGCCGCGTTCAGGTCCGTCGAGGGAGCCGTCATGTGCTCAGTATCGAACAGATGTTCTAATGAATCAAGAGGGGTCCGCTGGTGGCTTGGAACCGGCCGACCCCGACGAGAACCGCCACTCGGGCCGGCACCAACGGCGAGACCACTTGCCAGATGCCCAAACGGGCCGGGATGCTCACGGGGTGATCTTTTCTGAGGGTTCCAAGGCGATCTCGCCATCCGGACGCGTCGCGGCGTCCGCCTGTGCCCCTGGAATCGTAGGCGGCCCACGCACGATGGCCGCCCCAATCAGCAGTACCGAAGCCTTGCCGCGGCCTTGTTCGGCCCAAATGCCCTTCGAAGTGCCAGGAATGATCATGTCGTGAGCATCGCCGGGTCGAACGCCCCGGGGCACCGCGCCGAACGCCAACCACGGCCTGGCTCGGAACCGGAGCGCGGGTGATCCCTGCTAGACTCCGCGACCGCGTGGGGATGTAGCTCAGCTGGAAGAGCACCGCGTTCGCATCGCGGGGGTCAGGGGTTCGAGTCCCCTCATCTCCACCACCACACCGGGTCGGTTGGGCAGGTGGTGAGCCCAAGGGTCTGTAAAACCCTCGTCTTCGACTGTGGCAGTTCGATTCTGCCCCGGCCCACCAGCACTCCCTCCCCTGGATCCCTGCCGCCCCATGTGCGGTGACGTGGCGGTCCAGAGCGGTCCCGTGCGGTCCCGTGCGCTGCGGACCCGGTGCATCCGTACCCCGCTTCCAGGTGACCTTCGGGTTCACGACAGTGGTGCACGCGCGCACTACCTTCCGCGGCCTGTAGCCATTGGTACTTGCCGTGGCACGGACTGCACTCATCTGCAGGCCCAATCGGGCCAACGAAGGGACGTCGCGAACCATGGAATGGAGAACGAAGCTCGGAGCCTTGCTCGGGGCTGGTGGTCTTGTCCTGCTGGCAGCCTCGGCGGTAGTCGCCGTGGCGCCTACCTACACGATCGACGTGACCAAGACGGCCGATCCTGCCTCGGTGCCGGTCACCGGCGGGTCCGTCACGTACACGGTCTGGGTCGAGAACACCGGGACCGGGTTCTTCCAGGTCGTGACCGTCGATGACGGCATGGCCGGCTGCACGCTCGGGGCGCCGACCGGCGACGACGCCGACGGCAAGCTCGAGTCCGGCGAGACGTGGGCGTACTCCTGCACCGTGACGGGTGTGATGCCCGGCGACCAGAACACCGCCTCGGCCAACGCATGCCACGACCAGGGCGCGTGCACGGACCAGCACGATGCCACCGACAGTGATTCGGTCACCGTGACCGAAGGCGAAGGGCCGCCGCCCTCGCAGGCGCCATCTGTGGCTCCTTCGCAGGCGCCGTCGGCGCCCCCGGTCGGCACCTTCGAGCCGACCCAGGAAAACGCAGGCGCCACCGAGCCGACGACGGACGCCGAGTTCGGCGCCGGCAGCGTCGGGACGGGCCCGAACACGCTCCTGCTCGTGCTCTCGCTGGGCCTGCTCCTCGCGAGCCTGGTGCTGATCACCCCTGCCAAGCCGATCCGCCAGCGGTAACCCCGCGCGGAGCGATCCACACTTCGATCATCAAAGGGGGCCCGGGCAACCGGGCCCTCATCCTCTATGTGTCGAGTGCCGCGTGGAGTGCGTGCGAGTTGCGCCGGAGCCACGCGCGATCCGCGAGGTGACCCGGGCGCCGGCTCGCGACGAGCGCCCAGAACGCAGGCCCATGCCCGAATGCGCGAAGGTGTGCGAGCTCGTGGACCACGACCGTCTCCAGCGAGGATGGCGGGGCCAGGATGAGCCGCCACGAGAACATGAGCCGGCCCTTTCGCGAGGCGCTCCCCCAGCGGCTGCTCGGGTCGCGGAGATCCACCTTCGTCGGCTGGACGCCGAGCGCGGCCGCGTGGCCCTGGAGGACCGCATCGATCGCCTCGGCCGCACGCTCGCGGAACCACGCCGCGAGGATCCGCTCGAGCGGTCGACGCTCACCGGTCGCGAGCGAGACGATCAGCTCGTCCTCGGTGTCGCCACCGGCGCGCTCGATCATCGAACGGCGACCGGGAATTGCGTCGGGGCGGACACGGATGCGGTGGAGCTGGCCGCGGTAGAAGACCTGGCCGCCATCGCGGGCGCCGCCCCGGGCCAGTGCCGCATCTCGCTCCCGTGCCAGCTTGTCCAGGTGGCGCAGGACCCAGGTGGATCGCTCGCGCAGGAA
>JANLSG010000239.1:0-2362 GCA_031362295.1 Chloroflexota bacterium | reverse complement strand
CGACCGGCCCCGCTAGGCGGAAAGATCCGCGAGCACGCGCTCGAGCTCTGCGGCGTCGGCCGCGACAGCGAAGGGACGATCCTCGGCGAGCAGGGCCTCAAGGCCTGCGGTGGTGGTCACGCCGGTGAGCATCAGGATCGTTCGGGCGCCAACCGCGTTCGCCGCGGCGAGGTCCGTGACGATCCCGTCGCCGATCACGATCGCTTCCTTCGGGTCCCTGCCCACGGCGTGGGCCGCCTGCTCCATCAGCAGCGGCTCCGGCTTGCCGATGACGAGCGGCGTCACGCCGGATGCGACCTCGATCGCGGAGACGATGCTCCCCGCCCCCGGCCGGAGTCCGCGCTCCACCGGGTAGACCGCATCCCGGTTCGTGGCGATGAATAGCGCGCCGGCACGGATGCAGTCCGCCGCGGCGGCGATGCGCAGGTACGTCAGCTGCGGATCCACCCCCGCGACCACCGCCTGGGGATTGCCGGCGGCCGCCACGCCATCGATGCCCTCGCGGCCCATGCGCTCCGCGGCAAAGCCCGCATTGACGACCTCGATGCCCACGTCACGCAGTTCGCGATCAAGCCCGCCCGCGCCGACTGCCAGCACGCGGTGCACGTCGGGGTGCTTCTCCTTCAGGTAGAGGGCGGTGGCGCGCGGCGCGCTGATCACGCGATCCGCGGAGACGGGGGCGCCGAGGTCCGTCAGGCGGGTGACGTAATCGGCCCGGTAGTGCATCGAGTTGTTGGTCACGTAAACCACGTCGTCGCCCGCCTGCGCCCGCGCCATCAGCACGGCCGCGACGCCGGGCACGGGATCGTTGCCCCGATAGACGACGCCGTCGAGATCGACCAGGAGGAGCAGGGACATCGCCGCGGAGCGTAGCGGCTCCGCGCGGGATGGCGGCGCGGGTGGCACTCCCTGTTGGGTGTTCTCCCGCAGCTCCCGATTCGAGAAGGTTCCGCTCATGCGGAACTATCTCGCGCGGGCAACCAGCACGATTCAGGCCGGCGACGCAATCGAGGCCGGCGGCGATGGTTCCGCTTCGTTGGAACCATCTCGAAACATGCTCGCAGGAGAAGCGTCCCACGGCAGCCTGCCCGTGGTGTCTACGGTGACGGCCATACTCGCTCACACGTAGGAGGCCCTCCGGCCGATGCGCTCCCGAACCATTCGCGGCGTTGCGATCGTCGCCGTGCTGCTCGTTGCCGTCTACGTCGTCGGCTTCGCCGCGTATGGGTTCACCGCGGGTGCGGACGAGTACCTCGGCGGCAAGCCCAGGAGCGCGGATTGCCAGACGCCCGAGAGCCGGCTCGGTTGGCGGTACGAGGCCGTGAACTACGACCTGGCCGCCGACGCCACGCTTCTCGCCGCGAACCCCGATCCCACCAAGTGCAAAACCCAGGGCTCCCTCGCTGGGTCGGAGGTCGTCGCGCCGGACGGCGTGCACCTCGCTGCGTGGTATATCCCGGCGGTCGCGCAGGCGATCCGCTTCGACCCGTCCAAACCCCGCGCCGGCGCCACCATCGTGATCGTCCACGGCGGCAAGGCGAACAAGAGCGGGATGCTCGCGTACGCGGCGCCGCTCCACGACGCGTACAACCTCCTGATCGTCGACCTGCGGAACAGCGGGCGGAGCGGCAACGCCGACTCAACCGGCGGGCTCCACGAGCAGAGCGACCTCCGGGCGATGCTCGATTGGCTGGTCCGCGAAAAGGATCCGAGCTGGATCGCGGTGGTGGGCAACTCGAACGGTGCCGCCACTGCGCTCGCCGAGTCACTCGGCGACACGCGCGTCAAGGCGCTGGTCCTCGATTCGATGCACGCGTCGATCGAGCGGCAGGTCGGCAACGTAATCACCACCGAGAAGGGCCTGCCGGCCTGGCCCGGCGCCTGGGGGCTGGTCGCGGGCGTGTCGTACCGGCTCGGCGAATCCGTCGAGTCGGTCGACCCGGTTCGGACAATCGTGCGACTCCTCGACCGGCCGATCCTGCTCACGCATGGGCTCGGCGATGTCGTCGATCGGCCGGCGGACAGCCTCGAGGTCAACGTCGCCGCGGCGACGGCGGCGGGCGTCGACATCGAGGTCCACCTCTGTGCCGGCGCCGAGCACGGGCGCGTCGTCGAGGTATGCGCGGACGAATGGGCGCGCTGGGTACGAGTCTTCCTCGCCGCCCACGGCGGAGTCTGAAGCCAAAGCGCGGTACGATCGGTCGATGCCAACCGAACGAATCTGGATCGACGTGCCCGGCGGCCGGCTTGCGGCCGAGGACCATGGCGATCCCGCCGCGCCCCCGATCCTGCTGGTCCACTCGGCCGTCGTGAACCGGCGCGCCTGGGACGGCGTCTGGCCGCGCCTCGTCGACGCCGGCTA
>JANLSG010000235.1:0-4319 GCA_031362295.1 Chloroflexota bacterium | reverse complement strand
CGAACTCCAGGCGTCCCGTGGTCAGGATTCTGGGCAGGAGCTCGTCGGCGCCGGTCTCGCGGAACGGCATTGACCCACTGGCGATCTTCTCGAGCGTCGCCTCGTTGATGTCGTAGATGCCGACGCGCAGGCCGGCGTCGGCGAACGCGAGGCTCAACGGCAGGCCAACATGGCCTCCGCCCCCGAGCACGACCAGGTCGAGATCCGCGTCTGTCACCGCCGGGACTCTAGCAGCCAGAACGAGGTATCCACGGAGCCCCATTGGTACGGGATGCTCAGAGGGATCGAGGGGCCTCGCCTGCGATGTAGGCCAGCGCCTTCGCGAGGTTCAGATCGATCTGCTCGAGTGCGTCCAGGGTCAAGTGGGGCTCCGCCCAGCTCGACCATTCGGTGCGGCGACGCTCGACGTCCTCCCAGGCCGGCTCGGGGATCGCGAGGCCGCGATCGCGCCCGGCGAGCCGAGCGGCGTGCATCGCGCGATCGGAGAGGACGCATTCGATCAGGACGAGCCGCGCGTTGCGCCGGCGCGCAAGCGCCCGCCACGTTTCCCGCGCGGGCTCCACGGCGTTCACCGCATCGATCACGACATCGAGGCCGCCCGCCAGGTTCCGATCCGCGACAGCCTCCGCGACGACGTAGGCCGCGAGCCCGGTCTCGAAGCTGCGCTCGATTCCAGCCGCGACGATCGCCGATTCGATCGGATCCACGGACAGGACGGGCAGCCGAAGCGCACGCCCGATGCCGTCGGCAATCGCGCTCTTGCCCGTCCCGGGCAGGCCGGACAGGACGACGACCATGGCGCTCATCTCCGCCTAACCGTACCCTGTACGCCCCGTGACACGACTTGGCGCCGCACGCGCACTCCTCCGCCCCATCGACAGCCTCCTCGCGCGTCTGCCCGCGCCGGTGGAAGCGCGCATCCGCGAGCGGCTGGGGCTGGACCTGTTCCTGGTCGTCGCGGCGGTGGTCGTCGTCCTGCGCCTGTTCAACGTCTCGCCGTGGACCCCGTGGGTGCTCGACATGCACACGTACTGGGCCACGGGGGCGGGCATGAGCTACGCCCAATCGAACCCATACGTGATCGGCGCCTACCTGTACGCGCCGGCGTTCGGCCAGGCCATCGCGCCGCTCACGCTGCTGCCGTGGCCGTGGTTCGCCGCGGTGTGGACCGCCGCGATTGCCGCGACGCTGATCTGGATGGTGGGGCGCTGGTCCTTCCCGGTGCTCCTCTTCAGCGGCGCGGTCGCGCTGGAGCTGTACCTGGGCCAGATCGACGTCTTCATCGCCGCCGCGGTCGTCGTCGGCTTCCGCTATCCGGTCGTGTGGGCATTCCCGCTGCTGACGAAGGTCGCGCCGGGGATCGGGCTGCTGTGGTTCGTCGTCCGACGGGAGTGGCGGAATCTCGCCATCGCGCTGGCCTCCACCGTCGCAATCGCGGCCGTGTCCGCCCTGTTCGCGCCCCAGCTCTGGCACGACTGGTACGACCTGCTTCGGCGCAGCGTGCTGGACAAGCAGGTCGTCGAGGGCGCCTACCTCGCGATCCCCATCTGGGCGCGTCTGCCCTTCGCCGTCGCGATCATCGTCTGGGGCGCCAGGACCAATCGACACTGGACCGTCCCGATCAGCATCCTCCTCGCCATGCCCATCCTCTGGGTCAACGTCTTCACGCTGCTCATCGCCGTGATCCCGCTTCGCGAAGAGCCCGGCCTCACCCCCGCCCGCGCATGGCTCCTGCGGGAGCGCCTCCTCCCGACCGTCCTGCGCCCAAAGCCGAGCGCCGTCCCGACCCCCGGCTGACGAGCCGCTGACAGGACAGGCGACTCGATCACAAGCTGCCGATCGCCCGCCGCCGATCGCCCGCCGCCGACCCTCGCCGCCCAACCCGGATCCCGTGATCGCCGCATGATCATTTCTGGGCTTTTGGGCCGGGTTTCGCAGGCCGAGGTCGCCTCGGCGCCACGCGACCGAGGCGTCTGAGCACGGTTTGAGCACGAGCCGAGCGGCGCACAGGGGCCACGGGCGTACCGGGACCCGAAAAGCACCCCTGAAACCGTGAAAATGATCATCGCGTGATCATTGCGGCCCCGATTGAGGTGCCGCGTCGATGACGCCTGTACCGTTCGCTGCAATGGCAACGTCGAAGCCTTCGGTGAGCGGGAGCACCAGGACCAGCCGTCTCTGGCCGAGCCTGGGGGAGCTGTGGACGTTCCTCGGGGTCGCGCTGCCCGCGCTCGCGGCGCTCCTCGTGCCGATGCCCGCCGTGGACCTCGCCTACCAGCTCCGCGCCGGCGCCGGAATTCTCGCCGGCGAGGGCATCCCGACGGTGGACACCTGGACCTTTACCGCCGCGGGTGTGCCCTGGCTTGACCAGCAGTGGGGCGCCCAGGTCATCCTCGCCGCCGTCTACCAGGTGGGTGGCTGGACGGGCCTCGCGATCCTCCGCGCGACGCTCGTTGCGCTGACGTTCGGGATCGTGCTGTCCGCCCTGCGAGTGGCGTGGTCCCTCGCTTCCGTGCGAGCCGGTGGCTCGGCCATCGCGAGCTCGTCGAGAACCGCGACGCTGATCCTGCTCGGCTCGTTCATCGTGGCCGCGCCCGCGCTCGCGCTCAGACCCCAGCTGTTCGCGATCTTCCTGTTCGCCGCGACCCTCGTGATCCTCGTGGAGCGCGCATCGCACCCCCGCCGCCTGTGGCTCATCCCGCTGATCGCGGTGGCCTGGGCGAACCTCCACGGCAGCTTCCCGCTCGTGGTCGTGCTCGTGGGCCTCGCCTGGGTGGACGAGGTGGCCCTCATCCGCGAGCCGACACCGCCCGGCCAGCCGGAGCGACCCCTTCCGCAGCGACTCCTCGGCTCAACGGGTCTCGCGCTCATCGGCGCCATCTCGGCGATCGCTACGCTCGTCACGCCGTTCGGCATCGACACCTGGCGGTACATCGAGAATCTCGCCCGCAACCCGGCAATCACGAGCGAGGTGTCCGAATGGCGCCCGCCCTCACCGCTCGATCCGGCCGGCCTGATCTTCTACGTCACGCTTGCGATCGTCATCGGCGTGATCGTCTTCCGTCTGCGCGGCCACGGCGGTCGCCCGCCGGCGCGCCTCCTGACCCCGATCCTGACCGTCGGCGTGTTCGCGGTCCTCGCCGTCGTCACCGGCCGAGGTCTCGCCTGGTGGGCGCTCATCGCCCCCGTGGCGATGGTCAAGCTCCAGCCGGGCCTCCGACTCCAGGACGTCCGGCTGGGGAAGCTGCCAAGGCTCAAAGCCCGCACCGCCCGCGAGGCCTCGAACAGCGAGGCGCGCCGCAACCCGCTGAACGCGCTGGTCGTCGTCGTGCTCCTCGTGGCCGCGATCGCGCTACTTCCGGTCTGGCGCCCCCTCGGCCCCGCCGGCGTCCCCGTCGCGACCCTCACCCACGCGCCACAGGGGATTGCTGCGGCGCTCGACAGGAGCTGGGCGCGGCCCGGTCGCGGGCCCGTGTGGGTGCCGCAGACGTGGGGCTCGTGGATCGAATACGCGGTGCCCTGGGCGCGCGTCAACGTCGATTCCCGGGTGGAGCTCTTCCGGCCCGATCTGTGGGCTGAAGTAGGGCAGGTGGCGACGGGGTCGGGCGATTGGCTCGCCATCCTGGAGCGACACCGCGTCGACCTGATCGTGGTCTCCGCCGATCAGACGAGTCTCGCATCCGCACTCGCAGGAACGTTCAGCTGGCACAGGCTCTATTGGGACGCCGAGGGTTCCATCTGGGAGGCACCCACCCCCTAGGTCGGATTGGCCTGCCCGGAGCGGCTACGGGCGGTAGCTGTGCCAGTAGCGTTCGGCGGGGCCGTTGACGCGGCCAATCGTGCCCACGGCCTGGGCACGCTGTCGCACGGCTGCGGCCATCGCCTTCTCGCCGCCGAAGAGCCGGTCCAGCTGCGACTCGTACATGGAGATGCCGCGGACCTTGCGCTCCAGCTGGTCGCCGATGTCCGCGTAGTGGGGCGTCAGGAGAACCTCTGACGGGATGCCCTCGAGCGCGCCCACGGGCAGCTCATAGAGTGACTGGAAGTTGTTACAACAGGCGTATGGGAAGTCCTCGTAGAACACGACCGTGCTCGCCCAGTCCGGGCCCGGCATGACCCACGACCGCGGCTCGGCGATCAGCGACACGCCCACGTCGCGGCAGAGCTGGTGGTCAACATGGTTGCCGACCGCGAGCGGCACGTACAGCGTCTGCGGCTCCAGCCGGGCGATCTCGCGTCGGAGGATCGCGAGGGGCGCGTCGTCGTCCGGCCGCACCGCGCCCAGCAGCTGATCATCGCCCTCGTAGCCGCGGAAGACC
>JANLSG010000233.1:0-13362 GCA_031362295.1 Chloroflexota bacterium | reverse complement strand
GCACGTTGCCGTGCATATCGGACAGCACGGCGATCCTGGTGCTCAGCGCAGTGCCCCTTCCGGCGGAATGATGAATGAGAGGGAGGCCTCGCAGGCGACCTCGCCATCGACGGTTGCGACCCCGCGAGCGCGCCCGAAGCGCTTGCCGAGCTTCTCCATCGTGACCTCCAGACGGAGGATGTCGCCGGGCACGACCATGCGCTTGAAGCGCGTGTCGTCGATCGCGGCGAAGAGGCCGATCCGATCCCCGAAGCCCGGCTGCTTTGCGACGTACACGGCCATCGTCTGGGCGAGGGCCTCCACCTGGAGGACGCCAGGCATGATCGGCAAGTCCGGGAAGTGACCCTGTGCCCACCATTCGGTCGCGGTCACGCCCTTGATGCCGACGATTCGCTTCGCCTCGGGGTCGTACTCGACGATCCGATCCACCATCAGCATCGGCCAGCGATGCGGGATGAGCGCCTGGATCTCGCGGGTGGTGTGGATCGTCCCGGCGGACGCCATCGGGTCGGTCACGGTGTCGGTCATCGCGCGGCTGCCGCGGCGAGGAACGCGGCGCCACCGACCCGGTCGAGCAGGTTGGTGGTCATGCGCCCCTCGAGGAACGTCTCGTTCTCCAGCAGGGCTCGGTGGATCTCGATGTTCGTGGTCACGCCCTCGACGAGCAGCTCCTCCAGCGCGGCGCGGCCGCGGGCGATCGCCGTCGGGCGATCCGGGCCCCAGACGATGAGCTTGCCGAGCAGCGAGTCGTAGTACGGCGGGACCTCGTAGCCCGGGTAGAGGTGCGAGTCCATGCGGACACCGGGCCCACCGGGCGCGTGATAGCGCTCGATCACGCCAGCGCCGGGCCGGAAGTCGTGCGCCGGGTCCTCGGCGTTGATCCGGAACTCGATCGCGTGCCCGCGGGTGACCACGTCCGACTGGCGCAGCCCGAGCGGCTCCCCCGCGGCGATCTTGATCTGCAGCGTGACGAGATCGATGCCGGTGAGCAGCTCCGTGACCGGGTGCTCCACCTGGATGCGACAGTTGATCTCGATGAAGTACGCGTTGCCCGCGCCGTCGATGAGGAACTCGAGGGTGCCCACGTTCTCGTAGCCAGCCGCCACGACCGCCTTGATCGCCTTGTCGGCGAGCGCGGCGCGCGCCTCGGCGGAGAGCGCCGGCGTGGGGCCCTCCTCGAGGATCTTCTGGTGGCGGCGCTGGACGGAGCAGTCGCGCTCGCCGAAGTGGACGCCCGCGCCGAACCGGTCCACCGCGACCTGAACCTCGACGTGGCGGTTGTCGTCGAGCCACTTCTCCAGGTACAGCGAGTCGTCGCCGAACGCGGACTTCGCCTCGGAACGGCAGATCTTGATCGCCGACTCCAGCTCCCGCGACGTGCGGACCATGCGCATGCCTTTGCCGCCACCGCCGGCCGACGGCTTGATGAGCACGGGGTAGCCGATCTTGTCGGCTTCGCGGAGCGCGTGGTCGTCGTCGCTGATCATCGTGGAGCCCGGGATCGTCGGCAGCCCGAAGCCGCCGAGGAGCCGCCTGGTCCCCTCCTTCGACGCAAACCGATCGAGGACATCGGGCGGCGGCCCGATGAACGTCAGGTCGTGGGCGCGCACCACCTCGGCGAACGTCTCGTCCTCGGACAGGAAGCCGTAGCCCGGGTGGATCGCGTCGCAGCCAGTCACGAGCGCCGCGGAGATGATCGCGGGCGCCGAGAGGTACGAGCGACGCGCGTCCGCCGGCCCGATGCAGATCGCCTCGTCGGCCAGCTGCGCCGGCAGGCTGTCGCGGTCCGCCTCGCTGTATGCAACGACCGCCTCAACCCCCAGCGTCCGGCAGGCTCGCAGGATTCGCAGCGCGATTTCCCCGCGGTTGGCGATCAGGATCCGGCGGAACATCAGCGCGCCTCCGCAGACGCAGCCGGTGCGGCGGGTGCGGTCAGCTCCAGGCGGATCAGCTCCTGGCCGTACTCGACGGCCATACCCGCCTCGACGAGCGTCTGGCCCACGATCCCGTCGGCGGGCGCCGGGATGTCCTGCGGGACACCGAGCATGTCCACGGTCCCGAGGCTGTCGCCGGCGCGCACCCGGGTGCCGGACACGGCGCGGGAGCCGGGGTTGAACGTCCCGACAGCCGGGGAGGTTGCGATCGCGCGGGAACGGTCCGTGCCGTCGGTGTCGCGGGCGCTGCCGGAGCGCGGGCCACCGCTGCTGCCATTCGTCGCGGCGCTCGCGGCACCACTGCCGGCGGTCACGCCCGACGCCACGCCCGTGGAGCCAGAGCCGCTCCCGGACCCGGGGGAACGCGCCGGCCGATGGCCCTCGACGCCCGCCCGGCCGTGGCCATGCCCCTCATGGCCCGGTTGCGAGCGGGAGGGCTTGTCGCTCGCGCGGCGACCCTCGCCGGGTCCGACGCCATACGGCCGGCGGAGCCGCACGTGCCACTCGCCCTCGCGCACTTCGAGCTCACCGAGATCGGTCGTGGAGAGCTTCGCGATCAAGGCTGGGAGGAGCTCATCGGCGAGGCGCGCGATGCCGGCGTGGTCGACCTGGCGGCTCGCATCGGAGCCTCCATCCTGGCGTTCGCGCTGGCGGCCTGCCTCGGGCACCGATCAGACCTCCTCGTGGGTCGGCGGTTCGTCGCGTCGCGACGAGGCCGGGGGTGGCGTACCCATCGACCAGCGGGTCGGGTCCAGCAGGTCGCGGAGGCGATCGGCCAGCCCCCGGCTGGGCAGTGGCGCCACGGTTGGCGCGGCGACCTCAGTGTACGGGCCGAGCGCGCGGTAGCGCCGATAGCGCGCCTCCACGAGCTCGTCCGGCGTAAGCGCGGACAGCCGATCCAGCTCGCCGATGATGACGGCGCGCAGGCGACGGGCAGTCTCCTTCGGATCCGCGTGGGCACCCTCGCCGGGTTCCGGCACCACCCGATCGATGACCCCAAGCTCCAGCTGGTCCTGGGCGGACATGCGCATCGCAAGCGCCGCGGTGGGCGCCTCGTCGGCGGTGCGCCACAGGATCGAAGCGCAACCCTCGGGACTGATTACGGAGTAGACCGCGTTCTCGAGCGCGATCACGACGTCACCGACGGCGATCGCGAGCGCGCCACCGGAGCCGCCCTCGCCGGTGATGATCGCGACGATCGGCGTGCGAAGGCGGCTCATCAGCCCGATCGAGCGGGCGATTGCCTCGGCGATGCCGCGCTCCTCCGATTCCGGACCGGGGTGCGCGCCGGGCACGTCCACGAAGGTCACGATCGGCAGGTTGAAGCGCTCCGCGAGCTCGAAGACACGCATCGCCTTGCGATAACCCTCGGGATGGGGCATCCCGAAGTTGCGCCGGATGTTCTCCTCCGTGTCGGCGCCCTTCTGCTGCCCAACGAACGCGATCCGCCGGCCATCGATACGCGCGAAGCCGGCGGCCATCGCCGGATCGTCGCCGAATCCCCGATCGCCGTGCAGCTCGATGACCTCGTCGGCCATCTCCTTCAGAAGGTCCAGGGTCCGCGGCCGGCCGAGGTTGCGCGCGAGCTGGACCTTGCGCCACATGGCTGCCTTCGGATCGGTGGGGATCTCTGCGGCCTTGCCGTCGGCCCTTGGCTCGTGGCGGCCGAGCAGGCGGTCAACCATGGTCCGCAGCCTCCCCATTGCCACCGCCGGCACCCGAGACAGCGCCGACGATCCCGCCTGCCGCGCCGGCAAGGCTGCCGGCCGCACCACTCGCCACGCCCACGACGGACGAAACCAGCGTGCCAATCGGGCTGGCGGTGGGGCGCGTCTCGCTCAGGGCCTCCGCCGAGGCGGGCGCGCGCATGAAGCGCAGGAGGCTCGCGAGCTCACCACGGAGCGCGCGTCGGTGGACGATCCGGTCGATGAACCCGTGCTCGAACAGGAACTCGCTGCGCTGGAAGCCGGCGGGGAGCTCCTGTGCGATCGTGCCCGCGGAGACGCGTGCCCCGGCGAAGCCGATGAGGGCGTTCGGCTCGGCAAGGTTCACGTCGCCAAGGACCGCGTATGACGCGAACACGCCGCCGGTCGTCGGGTCGCTCATGACGCTGATGTACGGCACCCGCGCGGCCCGCAGCCGCTCCAGGATTGCGCACGTCTTGGCGAGCTGCATCAGGGCGAGCGTGCCCTCCTGCATCCGCGCCCCGCCCGACGCGGAAACCACGATCAGCGGGATCCGCTCGGCGAGCGCGTCCTCGGCCGCGCGCGTCACCTTCTCGCCGACCACCGCACCCATCGAGCCGCCCATGAACCCGAAGTCCATCACGCAGATCGAGACCGGCTGGTCCTCGATCGCGCCGAGGCCTCTCACTGCGGCGTCGCGGAGGCCCGTCTGGGCCTGGGCGGTCGCGACACGATCCGGGTACGCCTTCTGGTCCACGAAACCGAGTGGGTCCACCGACTGGAGCCCGGCGTCACGCTCCAGGAACGTACCGGGGTCGACGAGCATCCCGAGGCGCGCGGTGGCCGAGAGCCGGAAGTGGTGGTCGCAGGTGGGGCAGACACGATCCGCCTTCTCGAGCTGCTTGTTGAACAGCATCTCCGAGCACGACGGGCACTTCGTCCACAGGTCCGGCGGGTACACGTCGCGTCGTGGGCGGAACGAGGGCAGCTTGATCGGCATCGATCAGAGCTCCACTTGGCGCATCGCGTGCGCAGCTCGAATGGCGCGGGCCATCGGCGAGGTGCGGCGGCGCCAGGCGAGCCACGCGCCGGCGAGGCTGAGCGCGGAGGCGGCGACAGCACCACCGATCACCAGCGGGCGCGAGTCCAGCCGGCGCTCCAGGTCCGCGTCATCGACGACCACGAGCGGGTCTCGCGCGGCGGCAGGTTCGATCCGGCGAATGGCCATCGACTGACCCTCGCCACCCGCCGCGATCGGCAGCCGCATCGAGGAAGCCACTTCGGCGAGACGGAGTGCGAGGCGCTCCTCGAACCGGAACGAGGGGTGGAAGCGGGGCAGGTCCGTCGAGAGGCGGCGCGAGACTGCTCGGACCGCTGCGCTCAGTGACGAACCGGGGCCGCCGAGGAGGCCGTCGTCGATCGACGGCTGGACCGCCAGCAGCGAATCGAGATAGCGATCCGTGATCAGGGCTTCGATCTCGCCGACGTCCCGGCGATGGACCGTCACGACGGGCGACCGCGCTCGCCGTCGCCGCGCTCGCTGACCTTGAGCTCCTTCGCCACGCTCCGAAGCGCGCGGTGGATCAGCACGCGCACCGCGCCCTCCGACCGACCGAGCACGCCGGCGATCTCCGCCGTGCTGAGCTCGTCGACGAAGCGGAGGACCATCGCCTGCCGGCGCTCGCCGGGCAGCCGCCCGACCGCGCGCCACGCCTCCCGAGCCTGGTCTCGCCGAACCGCCTCGTCCTCGACGTTGAGCGGGTCCGCGACGATCGTCTCGCCGATCGGCTCGACGGGACGGCGGCGTGCGCGCCGCCGCTCCCCGGCGATCTCGTTCCGGGCGATCTGGAAGAGCCAGACGCGGAACGTGGAGGCGCCATCGCCATCCGCCGGCCGGGCGCGCTCCTGGAAGCGCGACAGGTTCGTCAGGGCGGCGACGAAAGTTGCCTCGGTGGCGTCCTCCGCGGCGTGATGGTCGCCGAGCTCGTAGTAGGCAAAGGAATACACGCGGGCGAGGTACCTGCGATACAGGGCATCGAACCGGGCCGGATCACGCTGCGCGGCCAGCACCAGCGGTCGGTCCTGGTCGAGATGCGCGAGCCGGGGGACGGCGTCCTTCGCCGCTCCCACTCTCCACAATGCCCGGCGCGCCACTTCGTTACACCCCGCCTCAGACCACGCCGCCGAATCGGAGATGCCGAATCTCGCCGACGAGCACGGCCCTCGCCGGCCCGTCGCCGCGCACCGGCGCCACGAGCAGGGCGCCGGAGTCGACATCCACGTCCTGCGCGGTGACCGTCTCCGCGGTCCCGTCCGGCCACTCGATGCGAACCGGGAGGCCGTTCGTGAGCTGGCGGCCGCGCCACTGGGTCTCGGGGAACACGCCGGCTCGGAGCGCCTGAATCTTCGGCCGCAAGCGGAGGAGGAACGCCTCGGCCAGCGGCTCGCGCCCGACGAAGGCGTCGCCGGCTGCCTCGGACAACGAGGTCATGCCCGACGCGAACTCCGCCGGGAAGCCGGAGCGCTGCCAGTCCACGTTGATGCCGATCCCGATCACGGCCTGCGGCTGCGCCGTCCCGAGGCCCTGCGTCTCGCCGAGCACGCCGGCGACCTTCAGCGCGCCGCTGCCCTCATCGAGGAGCACGAGGTCGTTCGGCCACTTCAGGCGGACTGTTCCGACGTCAAGTCGCGCCGCAACCTCCGCGGCTTCGGCCATGGCGAGCGACACGATCGCTCCGAGCCGCCACGCGTGCGCAGGCTCCAGCCAGGTCGGGCGAAACCCGATGGAGCACAGCAGCGAGGCACCAGCAGGAGCCGCCCACGCACGTCCGTTGCGCCCACGGCCGGCCAGCTGCTCGTCGGCGATCGCCACGCACACCTCCGGCGTCCCGTCGCGCAGCCAGCCCGCGACGATGTCGTTCGTCGAGCCGACGACATCGAAGCGCTCGATCCGGGCAAGCCAGTCGGTTGCCGGGGCGGGGCCGGTCGAGATGGACACGGGGGCTCAGCCCGCCCGCGGCAGGGCGGCTTCGGTGTCCACCGGGTCGGGCCGTTCCAGCTCGAACGCCCCGTGCAGCGCATCGAGCGCGGCCTTCAGGCTCGCCTCCTCGATCACGCAGGTGATCCGCACCTCGGACGTCGAGATCATCTCGATGTTCACGCCCGCGTCCGCGAGTGTCCCGAACATGCGCGCGGCGTACCCGGGCGCGTTGTGCAGGCCCGCGCCGATGATCGACACCTTCGCGACGGTTGGATCGGTGGCCATCCCGCGGGCGCCCATCTCCGCGACCACGGGGGCGAGCACCTTCTCGGCGCGAGGGAGCTCGGCACGCGGCACCGTGAACGAGAGGTCCGTGGCGCCGTCGTGGCCCACGTTCTGGACGATCATGTCCACGTTGATCCCGGCGTCGGCGAGCGGCGCGAAGACGCTCCGGGCGATGCCCGGCCGATCGGGCACGGCCAGTAGCGTCACCTTCGCGACGTTGCGGTCGTGGGCGAGTCCCCGGACCTTGTTGCGCTGCTCCACGAGCGGATCCTCCCTGATCAGGGTACCGGGCGCATCCTCGAACGAGCTCAGGACCTCGATCTCGACGCCGTTGATCCAGCCCAGCTCGACCGCGCGAACCTGCATCACCTGGGCGCCCTGCTGCGCGAGCTCGAGCATCTCCTCGTAGCCGATCACGCTCAGCTGGCGCGCGCCGGCGACCAGGCGTGGGTCGGCGGTGTAGATGCCGCGCACGTCGGTGAAGATCTGGCAGCGGTCCGCGCGAAGGGATGCGGCGAGCGCTACTGCGGTGGTATCCGAGCCGCCCCGGCCCAGGGTCGTCGTCTCGCCGGGCTGGCCATCCTCCGCGGATCCGTGGCGCTGGCCCTGGAAGCCGGCAACGATCACGACATTGCCGCGATCCAACTCCTTACGCACGCGGCGCGGCTCCACGTTGGCGATGCGCGCGCGCCCGTGGCTGGAATCCGTTGTGATTCCGGCCTGCGCGCCGGTGAGCGAGATCGCGGGCACGCCGAGCGCGTGCAGCGCCATCGAGACAAGCGTCGCGCTCTGGTGCTCGCCGGTGGCGAGGAGCATGTCCAGCTCGCGCGGATCGGGATCGTCGGTGATCGCGGCGGCGAGGGACAGCAATTCATCCGTCGTGTCACCCATCGCGGAGACAACGACCACGAGGTCCGCGCCGGTGGCGCGCGCCCTGGCAATCCGCCCGGCGACATGCCGAATCCGGGCGGCCTCCGCGAGCGAGGACCCCCCGAATTTCTGCACGACCAGCTGCCCGTTCATGGAGCGGCGAAGTCTATCAGCGGCCTTTTCGTCCTCAGGCCGCGCCCCCTTGCCGGTGGCGTATGACTCACGGACATGAATCTGGAGCAAGGATTCTCGGATCGGGGTGAATGGCACCCTTCCGGGCCGCGCGATGCCTGGGAGACATCAATCCGGGCCGAGAGGGGCACCCCGGGCCCGCTTGTGACTCCGACATGCCTGCCAAGCATCGAATTTGCGCGGACTGCGGTCGCGCAAGGGGCCCAACGCCCGTACCGCCCGAAGAACATGTCTGGCAGGCATGGCGGGATCGAGTGGCCAGCGCAGCACGCCTGCAACCCCGTGCGGCCAGAATGCGCACATGTGCTACGACCACGACAGCCATCCTCCGATCGATCCGATCAGCGGCGCGGCGCTCGACGCCGGACGCATCCACCTCGCCAGCGAGGACAAGGACCACGCCCCCTTCGTTGCCTACCTGGCGAGGCCGGCCGAGCCCACCGGCGCCGGCGTCCTGATCCTGCCGGACGTGCGCGGGCTCCACTCGTACTTCGAGGAGCTGGCCCTCCGCTTCGCCGAGCACGGGATGACCGCGCTCGCGATCGACTACTTCGGGCGCACGGCGGGCAGTGACGACCGCGGCCCGGACTTCGACTACATGCCCCACGTCGTGGGCGCGCGCTGGGACAACCTCGAGGGCGACATCCGCGCTGGTGTCATGCACCTGCGCTCGCTCGATCCAAAGCCTCGATCGATCTTCACGACGGGCTTCTGCATGGGCGGTCGACTGTCGTCGATGTCGTCGACGCTCGGTCTCGGACTGGCGGGCGTCATCCCCTTCTACGGCTGGCCGGTCGGGCCGAACCGCAACGGGACGCCCGCGCCGGCGGAGAACGCTTCCATGATCGAGTGCGACGTCCTTGCGTTCTACGGCGGCGCCGACGAGGGCATCCCCGCAGCGACGATCAAGGAGTTCGACGACGCCATGGATACGGCGAAGGTTCGCCACGAGACCGTCGTGTACCCGGGCGCGCCGCACAGCTTCTTCGACAGGAAGGCAGAGGAATTCGCGACCGAATCGGCCGACGCGTGGGAGAAGCTCCTGAAGTTCGTCCGCCGGCACACCATGGGCCAGCCGATCGCGGGCTAAGTCGGGAGGGACCCGCGACTAGAACAGCCGCTTGAACAGCAACGCGAGCACCACGATGAACCCGACGATGAACAGCGGGAAGAGCGGCCCCGGCAGCATCGCCTGCATCGAACCGACGATGGTGTTGAACGCCCCGACCAGTGCGTCAACCGACCCGCCGACCAGGCCGCTGACGCCCTCCCCGATTGCCCTGACGAAATCCCCCATGCCCGCAGTGTCACCGACCGGTCAAGCGGGGCCAAGGATCACGATGGGCCGCTGGCGGGACCCGATCGTCAGGGCTTGAGGTCGTTCGAGAGCGCGTAGATCGTCGCGCCGACCGCCGAGACCTTCGCGTCGGGCGTGGTCTCGCAGACATCGCCGACGGCCTTCGTGTACGCGGTCATGACGTCGGCGCGCGGGCGGATCGTCCCGCCGTCATTGGCGCGCAGCGCGAGGAGCATCGCCGCGCCAAGTGCCTGCCGCTGGTCGTTGGTCATCTCGCTGGTCCATTCGGAGCACGTCGTGTCGCCCGCGTTCTTCGGCCACGCCGGCCCGCCGCAACCCGCGACCACGAGCAAGGCGAGCGCCAACGTGAGGTTGCGCATGCGTCAGTCAGCGTTCGCCAATGTCTCGCGGCCTCGCGCCGGCGCGAGCGAGCGCGCCGTATTCGGATGTGCATACGAATCGCCACGACCGTGCTTGCCGGTTTGCCGGATTCGCCGATTTCGACAACCCGTCACGCACGATCAGCCCGATTCGCATTCGTATCTGCATAAGCCCGACCTCTCAGTCAGCGTCGCCCAATGTCACCTGAGCGAAGCACGCTGCCTACCTCGCCAGTAGGCCGCGGACCCACGCTCTGAACTTGCTGACAATCCCTACGGTCTGCGTGCTAACACCACGGCCAGAGTCCCGGCTTCCATCGGTATGTGGCTGCTTATCCAACTCCCGGCGCCGTTCGTTTGCCTCCGCCGCGGCGAGGTCTGACCTGCTCTGCTGAGGGAACGACATATCGGACTCCTCGATGCCGCAACGGGACTGCGATAGGCCTATGCCTGAACCAGTCTGCGCCTCGGTGCGCGCTGGTCAAGGGCCGACTTACCTAGGCGCGTGAGGACAGCTGCGGTCGGTCAGCGTGATGGCGCGTGGCGGAGTGCCTGGTCGAGGTCGTGCCAGATGTCGTCGACGTGCTCCAAGCCGACGCTCAGGCGGATCAGCGTGTCCGGGGTGTCGACCGCGCGCTCCGACGCGTAGCGGGCGCGGCGCTCCATGGTCGTCTCGACGGCGCCAAGGCTCGTGACATTGACAACGAGGCGAACGGCCTTGCAGACCGCCTCGGCGTCTTCACCCGTGCCGCGGGTCTCGAACGAGATCATCTGGCCGAAGCCCGGATACCGAACGCGCGCGATCGACGGGTGAGCGGTGAGTCGCCCAACAAGGTCTCGAGCCGTCGTCTCCGCACGGGCGAGCCGGGTCGGAAGCGTGCGCAGGCCCCGGAGGGCGAGGAACGCCTCCAGCGTTCCCGGGATCGCGCCGGAGTCGTGACGGCGCTTGCGGAGCTTGGCCTCGAATGCCGCGTCCTTCGCGATCACCGCGCCAAGCACGAGGTCGGAGTGGCCGCCGATCAGCTTCGTCACCGAATGCATGACGAGGTCCGCGCCATCGTCGAGCGGGCGCTGCCGGAATGGCGAGGCGAACGTGTTGTCGACGACGACCATCGCGCCGGCCGACTTCGCGAGGCCGATCACCGCCGGGAGGTCGACGACGTCGAGCATCGGGTTCGTCGGCGACTCGATCCAAACGACGCCGACGCCATCGATCGTCGGGGCAAGCGCCTCCACCGTGAGCTCGGGATGCGGTTCGTAGACGAGCAGGTTCCGCGCGGCTCTCTGCTGCAGGAGGTTCGCGACGCCGAAGTACGGCGCGCGTTGGCCGATGACCCGCGCGCCCAGCGGGATCTCGTCGAGGATCGCCGATGTCGCGGCGAGGCCCGACGCGAACGTCACGCAGTGGCCACCCTCCAGCGCGCCGAGCGCCTCCTCGAGGGCGTGCCAACCGGGGTTCCCGTCGCGGCCGTACTCGACGGCGCTGTCTTCGCCGAAATGGAACGTCGAGGCCGCGGTGATCGGCTGGTTCAGCGGCGAGCCGGCGGTCCGGTTCGGGCGGCCGGCGACGACCGCGAGCGTTTCAGGATGCAGCGCGTCGGTATCCAAGTCAGGTCCTCGATCAGAGTTGGGCACAGATTCTCCCTCAGTCAGCGGCGCGCAATGTCACGTGAGGGGTGCGCCGGTAAGCAAGGCCCTTGGCGCCATTTCGCTATTCGAAATGCCTCATGGGTTGGGTTTGTACGTCTGCCGGTCGTAGCCGAAAAGCGCGTTGTAGGTGATTTCGAAACGGTCTGGGGTAAACCTATACCACTCGTAGCCGCCAGTGAGGATGTCGCCCGGCGACTGCGGAGCGGGCATGCCGCGCTTCGCCTGCAAGCGCTGCTCCAGCTCAAACATCGCTCCCTCGACCCGCATCGCCCTGCCGCTCATCTGGAGCGCGCGCTCTTTGTCCGTGTCGTGTGTCGCGATTACGACGGCAGCGATATTCGGATTCCCGGCGATCGCGCGCGAGTGTTGGCAATCCGCGATCGAGATCCAGTACAGATTGAAGGCAACGTCAAAGACGTACACCACCGGCGCTACCCATGGGCCGCTCGCATCGGAAACGCCAAGGTTCACTGCGAAGCCATCGCGCAGCACCTCCTGCACCAGCGATTTCAAATCCTGCGCCATGCCAGGAGTCGAGATCCTCAATCGGAACGCGGAATCGCGGCTCACGAATCTCGACCATCGCGATACTGGCGGCCCGCGACAGCGGCCAAGATCGCCTCAGCGCGTTCCTCGGTCACGCGGCCACCGCTGAGAGTTGTGCGGAATACGGGTTCATTGTGGTCACCGCTCGGCCACCGTTCCACCAGGAAGCCTCGATCATAGCGGCGAAGGAACGGCAGGCGGCTCGGGATTCGTCGAATGCGGACAAACATTTCGCTCACTCAGCGTCGGTGAATGTCACTTGACCACGAAGGAGTTCGAGGTCGCGCCGCTGCTCGTCGGGCAGCGCGTACCCGACATGCATCTTGATCTGTGCCGCTGTCGACACACATGGAATGGCCCTTCCCGCGATCGTTCCAGTCGATGCGAAGGATTCAGGGAATGGCCAAGGCTTGTCGTAGTGCTGAACGATCGCACCGTCGGGTAGGACTTCGATGAGGTGGATGTCGATGGCCCGACCAATCGAGTCCTCCGCAACGAACGCCGTCGGCCAAGGTTCGCCAGCAGTTTCGATCAACCGACTCTCCTTCCAGACATGCGTCAGCTTGAAGCTCTTCTCGTCGAACATTCGGCGAAGCCGCGGAAGGTCGTCTATGAACGCGAGGATGTCCAAGTCCTTGTGGGTGCGGGTCTCGCGCCCAAGGATGGCGTCCACGCCCCAGCCGCCGATTACCCAATAGCGGACGCCGGCGCCGTCGAGGGCCTCGCACAGCTCGACCGCCTGTCCTGCAGTCAGCATCGCTTCCTCAGTCGCTCAGCGTTGTTGAATGTCACGCAGTTGGGCGGCAGTGGAGGCCTGTCCTGACGCAGCGAAGGCGCGTTCGAGGAAGGCAGCCACAAGGCGAGCATCGTTAGCAGCAGCTCGTTCGATACCGGCAGTGACGAGCACGGTCCCGTAGACGGTAATCGCTGCAATACCGAGCGCGAGCGCCACAGGTTGCCACTCGAACGTCGCGCCGGTCGCAAGATCACGGACCTCGAAGCCAAGCGCCATGGCGACGATCAGGACGCCGATCAGGGCGAAGAGCTTCAGGACGAGTCGCAGCTGGCGGTGCTCCTCGATGTCGATCGTTCCGCGCAATACCGCACCGGTCCCGGCGGCTTCCAGGCCTCCGTGGAACATGACCTCAAAGCCCTTGCCCCGCGGCCGCACCGATAGGTCGACATGAGCGTCGGTCACAGTCCCTGCCAGGCGCCTTTTCCCAGGATCGCCGGGCCTGCTCTCAATTGAGGAATGCGCTTCAACGTGGGCCTGAAGTGTTTCCACAGCAACGGTGACGCTCGTAGCCGTGGGGAGCACGATCTCCACAGGAACCCGGAGAGACCTGACCATTCGGTGATCGTCGCGATGCAGTCTCGTTCCGTCAACGCTCGGCTGCGACCGTGCCGCAGGTGATCTCTCGGTGCTCACTCAGTGTCGGTGTATGTCACATGCCCGGCTGCGTTGCCAGCCATGCCACCAGCGCAATGATGACGGCGAGCAGAAGCGGCCCGCCCAGAATCAGCAACGGCAACAAGGGCGACG
>JANLSG010000216.1:0-1841 GCA_031362295.1 Chloroflexota bacterium | reverse complement strand
GACGGGGCGTACACGCCGGATGGGCGCAAGTTCGACTGGGGTGGCACCACGGCGGCGGCGCTTCGGGCGATCGAGCGCGGGACGCCCGCGGAGGAGGCGGGCCCGACGCACGAGCGGTCGCAATCGAACGGGTCGCTGATGCGGATCCTGCCGCTCGCCCTGTCGGCGCACGGCGCGAAGCCGCGGGTGGATGCGGGCACGCTCGCGGACCTGGCCACTCGAGCGTCCAGGGTCACGCATGGGCACCGGGTTGCCCAGGTCGCATGCGCGGTCTACACGAATCTCGCTTCCGAGCTGCTCCGGGGCGCGGAGCCGGCGGGAGCCCTCGAGGTGGCGATCGATGCCGTCCGCGATCGATACGGGCCGGGCGGATCGGCGCCGAACGAGGCCCTTGCGGGAGCGCTCGATGAGCTCGTCGAGTGGCCGGCGACCAACGAGCCCGAGGGCCGCGGCGGCGCATTGAACGCGTTCTGGTCAGCCTGGACCGCGTTCGAAGGTGCGTCGAGCTATCGCGAGACCATCGAGCGGGCGATCAAGTTCGGCAACGACACGGACACCACCGCGGCGATCGCGGGCGGGCTCGCCGGCATTCGCTGGGGGCTCGATGGGATTCCCGCGGAGTGGTTCGTGGGCATGCGCGGGCGTGAGATCGTGGAGCCGCTGGTGGATGGGCTGATCGGCGCCAATGGCTGGCGAACCTCGATTTCGCACCCAATCCGGGTGGACTGGGTGGACCTCAAGGGAGTGCCGAATCTCGCTTCCGTGCCCGGTCGGCTCGGGATGACCTTCCTGCCGGGCAAGCAGTACGTGAGCGACTGGAGCGGCGAGTGGTGGCGCGACCTGGAGCGCGACGTCGCTCGCCTGCGCGAGCAACATGGCTGTGACGTGTTCCTCCTGCTCGTCGAGGGCCACGAGCTCGCGTTGACTCGCACGACCGGCCTGGCGGCTGCCTTCGAGCGCCACGGGATCGAGCTTCGGCGCCACTCGGTCGTCGACATGTCCGTACCCACTGACCGCGGTGCGTACCGCGCGACGCTCGAGGGGCTCGTTGCGGCTCTTCGCGCCGGCAAGACCGTCGCCGTCGCCTGCCGTGGCGGGTTGGGCCGAACTGGCACTGCCGTCGCATGCCTGCTGGTTGGGGAGGGGATGGAGCCGGAGGCCGCAATCGCGTTCACGCGGGAGAGTCGAAGGAATACGATCGAGCGCGGAGTCCAGGTCGAGTTCGTGGGAGCGTGGAAAGGCAAGGAAGCAGACGATGGCTGAAGCCCTGAGCGGCGCCAAGCTCGCAGAGGCGGCGTACCTCCTCGCGCGACCCAGAGATCAGCACCATCAAGGAATCGAGCTCGCCGATCTCGTGCGGATGATCGAGGGTTCTGGCATTCGCATCGCTGGAAACGATCCGTGGATGACGCTCCGGAGCGCCCTCAACGCCGACCAAGCCCATTGGCTCGTGAACGACGCCTTGTGGGTTCCGATCGAGGAGAGACGAGCGGTTGGCACGGAACTGTCCGGGCGTGCGCTCTCAGACGCTATCTATCCCTTCGTGCAAGAGCGATACCCGAGCGATCGGGTCTTTCACTACGAGACCGCCAAGGAAGCACTCCTCAAGACGGGTGTGCGGATCAAGGGTCGCGCCACCGGGCCAACGATGCGGAAGGCACTCGTCGGATCGTCGGATCGGTTCGAGCTCTATCCGGCACGCGGACGAGGCTATTGGCGCTGGAAGGAGTCGCGGACCTAGGAACGCCCCTCATCGGCGATCGATCTCCAGGGGCAGGAGTTCGTCGCAGAAGGGTGCCCGTCCACCGGCGTACAGGCGCATGAACAGGGCGTTCGCTTCG
>JANLSG010000205.1:0-4203 GCA_031362295.1 Chloroflexota bacterium | reverse complement strand
CTGCTCGAGGGCGCGCAGCCGACACAGCTCGACCTCGATCATGGCACGAAACCGTACCACACCACGACCAACGCCGTCGCGCGCGGCGCGACGACCGGCGGCGGCATCGGCCCGCTCCAGGTCGATGAGGTCATGGGCGTCATGAAGGCCTACGCCACGCGCGTGGGCTCCGGGCCGTTCCCAACGGAGCTCCTCGACGAGGTGGGCGAGGGGATCCGCGAGCGCGGGCACGAAGTGGGCACCACCACGGGTCGCCCGCGACGCGTCGGCTGGTTCGATGCGGTGCCGATCCGGTACGCGGTTGCGGTCAACTCCGTGAGCAGCATCATGCTCAACAAGATCGACATCCTGTCCGGCCTCGAGTCGATCCCGTTGTGCGTCGCGTACGAGGTGGATGGGGCCCGGGTCGAGCGCTGGCCCTCGTCGGCCGAGGTGCTGGCGCGGGCGGTGCCCGTCTACGAGTGGTTCGACGGCTGGTCCGAGCCGATCCATGACGTCCGTTCGCTCGCAGGGCTGCCCGAGAACGCGCGCCGGTACGTCACCGCAGTCGAGGAGCTCGCGGGCGTGCCGATCGTCCTGGTCTCGGTCGGTCCCGAGCGAACGCAGACGATCGAGCGTGCCTGGCGCCCGATGCGCCGCCGCGCCGCCGCGGGGCTCGTGTGATCAGGGCGGCGGCATCTGGGCAGGCGGCCATGCCCTCGGACGCGCCCCTTGTCTGTGAGTCATATTTTGCGGCCGAACGATCGTCCCCGGCCAACTTTGGACGACTTCGATGACGGCCAGTCATGGCTTGGTCGCGAATCTCGGGTCCCAGGGCCTCGAGAAGCCTCCATCCGGTCGAGCCAGGCCCGTTCGGCCCAAAATCTTGCCTGGGAGTCATGGACGACGAAGCAGGCGCCTCAGCGTCGAAGCTGGCGTGGTGCCGGCGTGACGACTGTACCCACGCGGACGCTGATCGTTGGATCAGGGGCGCGAGAGCACGCGCTCGCGTGGAAGCTTGCGGGCGAGCCCGGAATGACCGAGGTCGTGGTCGCGCCGGGGAGTGCGGCGATCGCCTCCGAGTCGCGCGTCCGCTGCATGCAGGACGTGGATCCCCTCGATCCAGGCGCGGTCGTCAGCGCTGCACGCGCCACGGCAGCCGAGCTCGTGGTCATCGGGCCCGAAGCACCGCTGGCAACAGGTGTGGTCGATGCGCTGCGCGAGGCGGGCATCTCCGTCTTCGGGCCAACGCGGGCCGCCGCGCGCATCGAGAGCTCCAAGGCGTTCTGCCACGACGTCGCCGAGGCAGGGGGAGTGCGAATGGCTCGAGCCCGGGCGTTCGAACCCGGCGAGGAAGCGGCAGCTCGCGCCTACGTGGCGGAGCTCGGCGCCGCGGGACGCGGCGTGGTGCTGAAGCAGGACGGGCTCGCCGCCGGCAAGGGCGTCGCGGTGTATGACGACGCCGGCCTCGCCGCCGAGCACGTTTCCGCGTACCTCGAGGGTCGCGGGTCAGGCCCGGCGCTCGTCGTGGAAGAGCGGTTGTCCGGCCGCGAGGCGAGCGTCATTGCGATCTGCGACGGGCGTGAGGCAATTGCGCTGCCGGCGTCGCGCGACCACAAGCGCCTGTGTGACGGCGACCTCGGTCCGAACACCGGTGGCATGGGCGCGTACTCGCCGCTGCCCGACCTGGGCGAGGACGCGGTGGCGCGGATCCTCGAGACCGTGCACCGGCCGATCCTCGAGGAGCTCGCTCGCCGCGGCAGCCCATTCATCGGGTTCCTGTACGCGGGCCTGATGATCACCGACGACGGCCCGACCCTGCTCGAGTGCAATGCCCGCCTCGGTGATCCGGAGGCGCAGGTCATCCTGCCCCGGCTCGCGAGCGCGATCGGGCCCGTGCTCGCGGCGGCTGCCGCCCGGAGTCTCGCCGCGGTGCCGCCGCTGACCGTGCTGCCAGGGGCGGCGGTTGGCATCGTGCTCGCCTCGCAGGGTTACCCGGGGACACCGAAGCGCGGCGTGCCGATCGAGGGCATCGGGGCTGCCGAGGCCGAGGGTGCGCTCGTGTTCCACGGCGGCTCGATCGGGCGTCCGGGCGGCGGCTACGCCACGAGCGGCGGGCGCGTGCTCACGGTCGTCGGTCGCGGCGCGGACCTGCCGGCGGCTCGCGAGGCGGCCGAGGGCGCCGCCGACCTGATCTCCTGGGACGGGATGCAGCGCCGCCGGGACATCGCCGCATCCCTGCCCCCGAGCGCCGCGGTCGCGGTTGGAGCGGCCTCGTGATCAAGCGCTACACGCTGCCCGACATGGGCGCGCTCTGGTCCGAGGAGGCTCGCTTCGAGCACATGCTCCGCGTGGAGCTGGCAGTCAGTCGCGCGCAGGCCCGCCGCGGGCGCGTGCCGCAGGACGCCCTCGCGGCGATCGAGGCGCGCGCGACGATCGACGTCGATAGGATCGAGGAGCTCGAGCGCACGACCGACCACGACGTCATCGCGTTCGTCTCCCAGGTCGCCGAATCGATCGGGCCGGAGGGGCGCTACCTGCACCTCGGGCTCACCTCGTCGGACGTCGTCGATACCGCGCTCGCGCTGCAGCTGCGCGCAGCTGGGGAGCTGCTCCTGCGGGACGCTGATCGGCTGATCGAGGTCCTCGTCTCCCGCGCTCGCGCCGAGGCCGGCACGGTGATGATGGGCCGCACCCACTCGGTGCACGCCGAGCCGACGACGTTCGGGTTGAAGCTCGCGGGCTGGGCGTTCGAAGTCGATCGTGGTCGACGCCGTCTGGCCGAGGCCGTCGACGAGATCGCGACCGGCAAGCTCTCTGGGCCGGTCGGGACCTACAGCCACCTCGAACCCGAGGTCGAGACCGAGGTCATGGCCGAGCTGGAGCTGCGCGTGGACCCGGCGAGCACCCAGATCGTCCAGCGCGACCGGCACGCCGCGCTGCTCACCGCCATCGCGATCCTGGGCGGCAGCCTGGAGCGGTTCGCAACCGAGATCCGCAACCTCCAGCACACGGAGATCGGCGAGGTCATGGAGCCGTTCAAGGCGGGCCAGAAAGGTTCGTCCGCGATGCCCCACAAACGCAACCCGATCCTGTCGGAGCGCGTGGCGGGTCTCGCTCGCGTGCTGCGCGGCTACGCGGGCACTGCGCTCGAGAACCAGCCGCTCTGGCACGAGCGTGACATCAGCCACTCCTCGGCAGAGCGCGTGATCCTCCCCGACGCGACGATCCTGCTCGACTACCTGCTCCAGAAGGTCGCCGGGCTCGTGCGCGACCTCGTCGTGCGGCCGGAGCGGATGCTCGAGAACATCGAGCGCGGACACGGGCTCCACGCCTCGTCGCGCGTCCTGCTGGCACTCGTCGAGCAGGCCGGGCTCGCGCGGGAGGAGGCGTACGCGATCGTGCAGCGCGCCTCGCTCTCGGCCGCCGACGAGCGCCGCCCCCTGCGCGAGCTGCTCGCGCTGGAGCCGGCCGTGGCGCGCTCGCTCAGCCTTGCGGACCTCGACGCGTGCTTCGACGACGCGCGCCATCTGGCCCATGTCCCCGAGGTCATTGCGCGCCTCGACACGCTGACTGCCGGAAAGGTGCCCGCAAATGCTCACGGCTGACGCATTCATCCGGTCCGGCAAGGTCCGCGACCTGTACGCGATCGACGACGAGCGACTGCTCCTGGTCGCGTCGGATCGAATCTCCGCGTTCGACGTGATCCTGCCGACCGACATCCCGGACAAGGGACGCGTGCTCACGGGCCTCTCGCGCTTCTGGTTCGACGCGACGCGCGACCTGGTCCCCAACCAGGTGCTCGCCACGCATCCCGCGAGCCTGCCCGCCGAGATCGCGAACGCCCTGGATCTGGGTGAGCTGCGCGGCCGGATGCTGGTCTGCCGGCGCGCATCGGTCCTGCCGATCGAGATCGTGGTCCGCGGCTACCTCTCGGGTTCCGGATGGCGGGAATACCGGCACTCGGGCTCGGTTTGCGGGGTCGCGCTGCCGACGGGGCTCAGGGAGAGCGATCGCCTGCCCGAGCCGATTCTCACCCCCGCGACCAAGGCCGAGCTCGGTGCCCACGACATCAACATCGATTACCAGTCGATGGTCCAGCTCCTCGAGGACTGGCCGCCGAACGGGGACGACTGGCTGGGTGGAGACGCGGCGCGCGGCCTTGCCGAACGCGCACGGGACGTGGCGATTCGCCTGTACGAAGCGGGCGCCGCGCGCTGCGCC
>JANLSG010000195.1:0-13906 GCA_031362295.1 Chloroflexota bacterium | reverse complement strand
CAGCCCGCGAAGACAGCGTTCTGGAGGTCGCGGAAGCTCGTTGCGCCCTCGACGTCGCGCGACAGGGCCCGGAGCTGCGCTCCGCTCGTCACGATCCCGAACGCGAGGCGCGCCAGCATGGCCCCGGACGCCATGACGCAGTTGACCCCCTGGAGGGGGCTCCCATCGAATTGGGAGATCGCCTGAATCCTGGGGATCGAGTCGTTCCACCAGCGAGCGCGCGGGGTGCCGCCCGTCGAGCTGGTCTCGGTGGGCGACGGCTCCTTGTAGCTCGCCAGCTGGATCGTGGTCGTCGCGGGCAGCTGCGCGATCGGTTGCGGGGCATCGCCGGGCGTCAGGACCACTTCTGTCGCGACGCCCGTCTGGTCCGTCACCGTGACGGGCGCGGGTACATCGCCCGTGGACTGCGAGGCGGCCGCCAGGCGGGTGATGATCGCGGCGCCGCTCACGACCACGATCGCACCGAGCGCTGCGCTGAAGAGGAACCGTCCGACGAGACCCCGGCTCACGAGCGGGCGCTTCACGGGCGGCGCGGGGTGCAGCTCCGTTGCGCACTTGACGCAGAACAACCGCGATGACGCGTTGCCGGTCCCGCAGTTCGGGCAGGCGATCTCGCCCGGCTTCAGGACCGACGCGGTCACCACCACCGCAACAGGTATCGGCGGCAAGGAGAGCGGCTCCGGTTGCAGGGTCGGCGTAGCTTCTGCGGCCGGTGCGGCGCCAGGAGCTGGCACCGGTTCCGAGAGGGGTTGCGGATCCGCGGTCTCGACGACCGAGGTTTCGGCGCCAGTGGCCTCGACTTCGGGGGGCGCCAGGGGGGCGCCGCACGTGCCACAGAACGAGGCTTCGGCCTCGTTGCTGGCGGCGCACACCCCGCAGGTGATCAAGGCTCTCGCTGGCTCCCGTCGGTGCGAACCCCCGGCCGATTGGTCGCGGACGATAGCACCCCGGACGGCGCCGGGTGGGCAGGTGTACGCTACGGATGCGCCCGCCTCGCTCGGTCGGTGCAGGACCGGACGGCGGCCGCCATCGCCCCGCACGGGGGCCTGGAGGGTCTGGCCAGATGCACAGCTCCCTGATCGGCAAGGTCGAGAAGGCGAATCGCTACGCCCGCGAGCTCGATCGAATCTCGATCGATCGCCTTGCGCTCACGTTCCGCGGCGACAACGACACCCACCACGTGAGCCTCGATGCCGGCCAGTGGCACTGCACTTGCCACTATTTCGAATCGTGGGGTAGTTGCGTGCACCTTCTCACCCTCCAGAAGGTGTTCGGGGTCATGCTCCCCGACGCGGCGCAGGTCTCCATCTTCACGCCCGTCCAGGCGGCCACGACCGCCTGAACCGGGAGGCCGGGCCGAAGCCCGACCTCCCGCTCGTCATCACAGGCACGGCCTCGCTGGCACGTTGCCGTCCTTCGCTGGCACCTTCGAACCCGTAACGGAACACGGTCCGATGCCGACCGCGATCCGATACACGGCCGACGTGGTGTCCTTCAGCCCCTCCGACGCCGGGGCGTCATAGCTCAGGCGGTAGTCCGCAGTCACGGTCGGGTTGAGTGTGAACGCGTAGCTCCCCGCGGATCCGGACACCGCGCTCATCGTCGCGACCACCACCCACGCAGTCGAACCAAGGTCGCGCCGCTGGAGCGTGACCTTCCGGAGACTGAGCGGGTCACCCGAGAGGCGCTTGGCCGCCGAGGCCACGGCGATCTCGAGCTCTCCGGTCACCCGCGTCGAGGAGCCCGCGACGACCGACGCAGGATCCGCAGCGATGGTGAGCGTCGTTGCCAGCGAGAGGCAGGTCGATACGAGGTCGTCGGACTCGAGCAGCTCGTACTCGAGTTGGAGCCGGGCAACGTCGCAGCGCCCGTAGACGTGGGTGTTCCAGCCCTCTTTCGGCCGGGATCGGCCCGCGTACTGCACCACCGCGTCCAGGTAGTCGCTCTCGTCGTCGTAGTTCGCGTGGTGGTTGAGCATCTCGACGTGGCCGAACTCATCGAGGGCCACGCGGCGTATGTCGTAACAGCCGTTGGTGAACGTGGACTGCGCCTGGCACCAGCGGAGCGCCCCCCAATCGAGGGCGGTGCCGTGGGGTCGGAACCACACGCCGAAGCTGATCGGCACGCCGCTGCGGTTCATGCACGCGATGCCATAGCTCGGACACGGATGCGCGCCGCCGTAGGCGATCTTGCTGGCCGCGGCGTCGGACCGCTCGAAGAGCGCAGCCTTCGAGTTGCGCGACGCCTCCGAGTCTGCGGCCCCGGCGTCGATGTTCGTCGCCGCCCAGGCGGGCGGGACCTGCCCCGAAGCCCACATGTACTGCACGACCTGGTTCTGGCCCCACGGCGTCGTGCCGAGGAGTGGGTCCGGGCTGTGTGCTGCGACGGGCAAGGCCTGGGCGAGCGCGAACGCGGTGGCGAGGACTGCGAGCTGGGCGCGCGCGACAGACGCGCGTCCACGAATGGATGGGTACCTGATCACGAGAGCACCTCCACGGCGGCCGGTTTCGAGCGGCGTTGGGTCAGGGCGCGAGGGCGGCCTCGCCTGGGTTGAAGGCATGCGGGTCGGCGTTCATGGCAGCGATCGCGACCTCCGCCGCCCCGACCTCGAACCCGGCGTACGCACCGACGCCTGTGGCGAGCGGCAGGTCGCCGGCGACGACGCCCTTGATGCGCTGCGATCCCCCGGTCGCAAGATCGAAGCGGGCGGCCCGCCCGGTGGCGTCGAGGACCGCGACGACGTAGCGGCCGTCACCGGTGAGTGCGGCACCGGCCGCGAGATCGACGAGGGCCGCCGGCTTGGCGGCGCCGGCCGTCCAGGACTGGAGCGCGCACGGCAGGCCCTGGCAGTGCGCCCAGGTGACCACGCGCCCGCCTGCGAAGCCGATGATCGAGCCCTGGTCGGGGCCGCCGATCTTGGCGAGTGCGGCGCCGTTGCCATTGCCGTCGAGCGAGACGATGCGAATGACGCACGCTGATTCCGCGCATGACTGCACCGCGAGCTGCGTGCCCTTCGCGTCCAGTCGCAACTCCGTCGCCCAGACAGGCCCGAGGCCCGGCTGGAAGGGGAGCGGGGCGAGGACGAGCGCGAGCGTCGCGTCTGGATCGATGCCGCCGATTCGCCACGTGCCCTTGTCGTCCCGGGTCTCCCGCGCGACGAGGTGCGCGAGGATCGCGCCGCCCGTCGTGTCCAGGATCGCGCTCCTGACCACGTCCTGGCTGCGATGCAGCAGCCACGAGCAACCCTCGGCGGAGGAGACGAGCCGCACCTCCGAGAAGGTCCCGTCGTCCGTGGCGGCAACGACCATGCCACCGACTGGACCGCTGGCGGAGCTCTCGGCGCCGAGGTCGAGGGTGAGATTCGTCGCTCCACCCCTGCCCGCGAACAGCGTCCTGCCGGCGAGCGCGCCGCTGGCGTCAAGGCGGTCCACGAGCCGCCACCACGTGCCCTTCTCCGCATGGAGCCCGCGCAGCTCCGGAGCCGACTTCGCGCAAACCCCGGCCGGGCGCGGCGTCACGCGTCCGCCCGCCTCCGCTCCCGGCTGGAAGCGGCCAAGGACCAGCGCAATCGCCACCAGGGCGACGGGCGGACCCAGCCAGATTGACCATCGACGTCCCGACATCTGAACCTCCGCGGCGGGCTTGCCGGCGGGAGGCGATGACGTCGCCATGATCGCCCCCGGCCCTGCACGCTCGATCACCGGCGCATCACCCGTCACTTACGCGCCGCTTATCGGCCCGGGTGCTAACCTCCGGAGGTCGTCGCCATGACGACACACTGCGTGCTCGCGAAGCCGGTGAGAGTCCGGCACAGTCCCGCTACGGTGACCATCGCGTTGCGATGGAAGTCCGGTCGCCGACCCGCAGTGGCTGCTCCGACCTTCGAGAGAAAGGGTAGGCACCGCGTGCGATCCACCAACCCATTCCGGGTGTTCCTCGTCGCCCTCGTCCTGGTCATCGCGGCCTGCGCCGGCCCCGCATCGAGCGGGGTCCCGACCCTCCACCCGGATGCGACCTCGGTCGTTCCGACGGAGGCACCCCCGACCTCGGCGCCGACCTTTCCGCTGACCCTGACGGACGATGAAGGCACGGACGTCACGATCCCCGCCGCGCCCCAGAAGATCGTCTCGCTCACGCCCGCGACCACGGAGACCCTGTTCGCGCTGGGTGCGGGCAGTCGCGTCGTCGGCAAGGTGGAGGACATCGCCAACTTTCCGGCGGAAGCCTCCGCCGTCCCGGTCGTCGCGACCTTCGCCGGCGTCGACGTCGAGAAGATCGTTGCAAGTGGCGCGGACCTCGTCGTGTCCGGCGGTGCCGGGTTGACACAGGGCCCTGCGGTGGAGCAGCTCAGGAATGCCGGCATCCCGGTCCTCGTGAGCTATCCGACCACGATCGATGAGGCCCTCGCGGGCATCCGCCTGATCGGCATCGCAGTTGGCCTCGCCGATGCCGGCGCCACGCTTGCCGACTCGATCTCCGGCCAGATCGATGAGCTCTCGTCGATCGCCGGCACCATCGAAGAGACGCCCCGCGTCTTCTACGAGATCGACGTGACCGGCGGGATCTTCACGCCGCCCGCGGACTCGATCTATGGCGAGATGTTCGAGCTCGCCGGGGCCGAGCTCATTCCGGGCGACCCCAACTACTCGATCTCGCTCGAGAAGCTTGTCGATGCCGACCCGCAGGTGATCCTCCTGGGCGACGCGGCATACGGCGTGACCAAGAAGTCGGTGGCGGCCCGCGCGGGCTGGTCCGGCATGACCGCGGTCAAGGACGGTGCGATCTTCGCGGTCGATGACATCGTCATCACCCGACCCGGTCCGCGCATCGCGGAGGGTCTCAAGGTCCTCATCCAGGCGATCCATCCGGAGCTCGCGCTGACGTGAGCGCGGCCACGGCTGTCGTCGCCCGACGTGGCGCGGCGCGGTCGATCGCTCGCCGGCCGTTCGTGCTCGCTGGGCTCGGCCTCGCGACGCTCGCGATCGCCCAGGTTGCCGGGGTTGCTGCCGGGTCGGTCTTCGTGCCGCCCGGGGACACCCTGGCGATCCTTGCGCATCGACTGTTCGGGCTGGATCTCGGGATCACCTGGACGCAGGCCCAGGAGACGATCGTGTTTGACCTCCGGCTGCCGCGCGTGCTCAGCGCCATGACGGTCGGCGTGGGCCTCGCCGTGGCGGGGGCCACGTTCCAGGGCGTCCTGCGCAACCCGCTGGCCGACCCGTACGTGCTCGGGACGGCCTCCGGGGCGGCGCTCGGGGCAGCGATCGCGGTGATCCTGCCCGTGCGCACGCTCGTGCTCGAGTTCGGGTTGCTCCACGGGCTCGCGTTCCTCGGCGCGCTCGGCGCGGTCTGGCTCGTGTACCGGCTCTCCCGCGTGGGCGGGCACGGGCAGATGACGAGCCTGCTCCTGACCGGGTACGCGATCGCGTCGCTCCTCGCCGCCGGGCTGTCGATGGCCATGTTCGTGTCCGGCACGGGCCTGCGGCAGATCTTCGCGTACCTGCTCGGCGGGTTCGAGGCCGCCTCGTGGGCGCGATTCGCCGCGGCCCTGCCGCTGATCATCGGCGCGTCCGTGCTGATCGCACTCCGGGCGCGTGCCCTCAACGGGTTCCTGCTCGGCGAGGAGGCGGCGTCGCACCTGGGCATCGATGTCCGGCGCGAGCGGGCGATCCTGCTCGGCCTGGCGTCGCTGGCGACTGCCGCTTCGGTGGCCGTGTCCGGGCTGATCGGATTCGTCGGGCTCGTCGCGCCACACATGGTGCGGCTCGCCGTCGGCCCGAACGCGCGCATCGTCCTGCCGCTCGCCGCGCTGTTCGGCGCGATCCTGATGGTGGGCGCGGACCTCGCGGCGCGGCTGCTCGGCGAGATCCCGGTCGGCGTCGTCACCGCGGTGATCGGTGCGCCGTTCTTCCTGTTCCTGCTGCGTCGGACCCGCGCGGGCTACGACCTGTGACCGGCACGTTCGATCGACCGGCCGCCGCGGCGATCCGCACCGAGCGCCTGACCGTCGCCTACCGCGGCCGGCCCGCGCTGAGCGACATCGACCTCCACATCGAGGCGGGCGAACGCGTCGCCCTCGTGGGTCCGAATGGTGCCGGGAAGTCGACGCTCCTCAGGGCGATCGCGGGGCTCGTGGAACCCTCCGCCGGCACGGTGGAGCTCGCGGGCACGCCGCTGGCCGGACTCGATCGACTCGCGGTCGCGCGCCGTCTCGCTGTGGTGCCGCAACTGCCGTCCCTGCCCTTTGCAACCACGGTCGAGGAGGTCGTGGCGCTCGGTCGCCTGCCGCACGAGCACCCGATCCGCGGGCTCCGCCCGGCGGATCGCGCGGCCATCGCCGCCGCGATCGATCGCGTCGGGGTCGGGCACCTGCTCGGTCGGGACGCCCGCGAGCTCTCGCTCGGCGAGCGCCAGCTCGTGCTCCTCGCGATGGCCGTTGCGCAGGCCGCGCCGATCCTCGTCCTTGACGAGCCGACAGTCCACCTCGACCTGCGCCACCAGGTGGAGGTGATGGAACTCCTGGCCGACCTGAACGCCCGCGACGGCACGACGATCATCTCGGTGCTGCACGACATCGGGCTGGCCGCGCACTTCTTCCCGCGCATCGTCGTCCTGGACAGGGGCCGCCTCGTCGCCGACGGCCCGCCGTCCGAGTCGCTCACCCACGACCGGATCCGCGACGTCTTCGGTGTCGACCCGTCCCTGGTCCGCCTGCCCGCCGCCCTGCGAGGCTCCGCGGTCGTCTGAGCGTTCGCCTTGGTCAGGCGAGGCCGAGGTTCGCCAGCCACGCCGCCGCGTGTTCCGCGACCTCCTCCCAACCCTCCTGGGCGATGATCCAGTGGGTTCGATCGGGGAACTCGCGGAAGTCGGTTCGGGCCCCGGACTTCGCGTAGGCCTTGTGGTTTCGGCGATTGATGACCGGCGGCACGATGCGGTCCTTCGCGCCGGCGATCAAGAGCAGCGGCGCGCGGGTCCCGTTGGAGAAGTCCACGCGAATCGGGCTGGAGCGGTCGAGCATCGCGGTCGCGCTCTGGAAGAAGATCCGGCCGGTCTCCGGAATCACGTACCGGTCGTAGGCCGCGCGCGCCTCGACCTCCGGCAGTGTGTGGACGAACGCGTAGCGGAAGTTCGAGTACTTCCAGCGCACCACCTTCCGCCAGACGCGCCAGTGGAGAAGGGTGGTCAGGAGCGATCGGAGGGCGGTCGGCTCGTAAGCCCACACGCCGCGCGGCGGCGCGGAGTCGATCGCCACGCCGGCCGCGCCCAGCCCGCGATCGAGCAGGATCTGCGTGAACAGACCGCCGAACGAGTGGCCGATGAGGATCGGCGGCTCATCCAGATCGTGGATGATGGCCTCGTAGGCCGCCACGATCTCGCCGACGCCGAGACCCGCGAGCGGCGCTGGATCCGCGCGGATCTCCTCGACGGATCGCTCCTTGCCGGGCCACGATGGCGCCAGGCAGCGATAGCCCTTCGCCTCGAAGAACGGCACGAAGCGGTCCCAGCAGTCCGCCGTGACCCACGCGCCGTGGATGAACACGATGGTGCGAGTCATCCGAGTGCCGCCTCGGTCAGCTGGGCGACGAGGTCGGCGTGCCTCGCGAGGTCCATGCCCGGACGCGGCATCGTGGCCGTCGGGCCGAAGCCGACGATGCGGTTCGTGGCGGCGAGCAGGCGCAGGGCGATCGTCGCGGTCCACATCGAAAGGCCCTTCGGCTCCGGCATCGCGACGGACACGCCTTCGGACTGGTCGATTGCGTCGAGGTCGAACGCGATGTACATCGCATCGGTGCGGTCGCCGACGACTCGAGCCCACGTCTCGAGCGCCGCAAGGCCGGCCGGGCCCGCGAGCATGCCCGAACTGAAGAACGCCACCGGCGAGGCCGCGAGCATCCGCGACTCCTGTTCGTCGAGGACCTGGCCGCCAAGCAGCGCGGCGTCCTCCTCCTTCACCGTCGGGCCCGAGACGGAAGCCACGAGCCCAGGATCGCCGCGCCCGCAGAGCATGGCAAAGGGCATGCCCCAGACATTGCCGGAGGGCGTCGTGGTCGGGATGTTGAAATCGCCGTGCGCATCGAACCAGGCGATGGCGAGGCGGGCGTCCGGGAAGCGGCGCTTCAGGCCTGCCATCGCGCCCGCGTGCGACGTGCAGTCGCCACCGACCACGAGAAGCCGCGGCGGGGCGACGGTCGCGTCCTTGCCGCCGAGCGCCCGGTCGATATGCACGATCAGCCGGGGCATGTACGCCATGATTCGCTCGCGGTTCTTCATGAACGGGTCGTCATCCGCGGCCCAGCCGGCCTCGATGGGTGCGTCGCCGTTGTCGACGATCGAGACGCCGGCGAGCCCCTTTCGCGCCCGCAGGCGATCCAGGAATCCAACCTGGCGCAGCGCGCTTGGGCCCTTGTCCATGCCGGGGAAATGGCCGCCCAGCGCAGTCGGTGACCCGACCATCGCGATGGTCGAGCCGAGCTCGGGCATCGTCACTCCGGCAGCGTAGCCGGTGGATATCCGGCGGTGTCCCGGACGTTCGGGCGTGCGCAGCGCATCATCCCTTCATGCGCCTCGCGGATTTCGCCCTGGAGCGGTACTTCGCCCGGTGGGAGTTCGCGGTCCAGCACGTCCTCTGCGCCAGCGACGTCGAGGGCTGGCCGATGGCCGAGTTGCTGGAGCTCGCCGACGACGAGACCCAGGCGATGTGGACCGGCCTGAACCTGGGCTACACGGAATCGACCGGCAATCCGCTGCTGCGCAGGGAGATCGCGAAGCTGTACGAGTCGATCGAGGCCGACGACGTGCTCGTCTTCGCCGGCGCCGAGGAGGCGATCTTCTGCCTCCTGTCGACGTCGCTCCAGCAGGGCAACCACGTCATCGTGACGTGGCCCGGTTACCAGTCGCTGTACGAGATCGCGCGCGCATCAGGGGCAACCGTGAGCCTGCACGCGCTGCGCGAGGAGGACGGCTGGTCGCTCGATGTGGACCGGCTCGTGCGCTCGTTCCGGCCGGAGACGCGGATGGTCGTGGTGAATGCGCCGCACAACCCGACGGGGATGCTCCCGACGGAGGGGGAGTGGCGGCGTCTCGCCTCCGAGTGCGCCGCGGCGGGCATTCGCCTCGTGGCAGACGAGGTTTACCGCTTCCTCGAGCACGACGGCGCGGCGACCCTGCCGGCCGGCGCCGACCTCGATGAGCGCGCCGTGTCGATCGGGGTGATGTCGAAGTCATTCGCGATGGCGGGGCTGCGCATCGGATGGGTCGCGACCCGCGATCGCGCGGTGCTCGATCGATGCGCTCGGATGAAGGACTACACGACGATCTGCTCGTCCGCGCCGTCGGAGGTGCTCGCGCTCATCGGGCTGCGGGCACGGGAGCGTGTGCTGGCCCGGAGCCGCTCGATCGTCGCGGCGAACCTCGCGGTGCTTGACGAGTTCTTCGGCCGCCGCGCGGACGCGTTCACGTGGGTCCGGCCTCGGGGTGGCTCGACCGGCTTTCCGCGGCTCGTGCCGGAGGGACCTGCCGGCGCGTCGGCCGACGACTTTGCCGCGCGCCTGGTCGAGGCGACGGGCGTGCTACTCCTCCCGTCCACTACGTTCGGGAGTGGTGATTCGCACTTCCGAATCGGCCTCGGTCGGACAGACCTGCCCGAGGCGATCTCGAAGCTCGACGCGTTCGTCGCGGCAGCCGTGCCGCTGCCGTGAGCGCCACGAACCGCTCCACAATGGCCGCGGTCCTCGCGATGTGGAACGGCGCGCCGATCGACGGCTTGCCGGCCCTGCTCGCCCCGACCTATCGCGGCCACGTACTCGGAGTCCCCGGCGGGGAACGTGACGGCGCCGCCTATCCCGGCACGATCGCGCGCTATCGCGGAGCGTTTCCGGGCGTCGACTTCCGCGTCGTCGAGCAATTCGAGTCGGGCGACCGGCTCGTCACGAGGCTGGAGGCGCGCCGGCTGGGCCAAACCACCGACGGACCGTCCGTCAGCCATGGCATGAACATCTCGCGCTTCGACGCGGCGGGTCGACTTGATGAGGAATGGGCAATCTGGTCGGCGTGGCAGCAGGCGAACATAGTCTGAGAGGAGGTTCGAGTGAACACCGCACGGAATCCCGAGTCGATCCTGGCGCCGGCGGGGCGCTACGTGCACCAGATCGAGGTGACGAACCCGTCCCGGATCCTGTTCATCTCCGGGCAGATCGGCATCAAGCCAGATGGGACCGTCCCGCCTGATCCGGTGGAGCAGCTCGACGTGGCGATGGAGAACATCGTCGCCAACCTCGAGGCGGCGGGCCTCGGGATCGAGACGCTCACGAAGTTGACGACCTACGTGGTCGGCGAACTCGATCCGGCGGGCCGGCGCGCCGTGCTGGACAAGCACCTCGGCGCGCACATCTCGTGCAGCACGCTCGTATTCGTGGCCGCCCTCGCCCGCCCCGAGTTCAAGGTCGAGGTCGACGCCTGGGCCGCGTCATGACACAGGTCGAGATGCTTCGGGCAATCGCGGCCGCCTTCGACAGCCACGACCTCGACCTGATCATGTCGTTCTTCGCTGACGATGCCGTGTTCGAGTCGCCCCGCGGCGTCGAACCATGGGGGACGCGCTTCAGCGGCAAGGACTCCGTGCGCCAGGCATTCGCGGGGCGCTTCAGTGGCATCCCGGACGTGCGCTACCAGCAGGATGACCACTTCGTCGACGGTGATCGCGGCGCCTCGGAATGGACGCTCTCGGGCACGACGACGGCAGGGCAGCGGATCGAGGTCCGGGGCTGTGACCTGTGGACCTTTCGCGGCGGGCAGGTTGTCCTGAAGGACAGCTACTGGAAGATCCGCGAGCAGGCCTGACCCATCAGGCGGCCCTCAAGCGAGGCGTCGCGTCGAGGACCGCTGATCAGCCTCCCTGCGTCACCTCGTACAGCGTGTGGGCCTCGAGGCCGTGGGCTTCGCGATGGACGCGTGTGGCAGTCTCGCGATCGGGGGCGTCGACCAGGCAGAAGACCTTGCCGTGCTCCTCGTCGACCCAGTAGCTCTTGTAGTTGACCCCGTACTTGCCCTGGACCTGGACGTCGGCTTCGTGCGCGCCGGCGACGGCCTCGGCGGTCACGCCCGGAATGTCGTGCTCATCCATATAGGTCGGCATCGCGCTGCTCCTCAAATGCGTGGACGGCTGGCTACCCATCATAGGAAGACCGTCGAATCGCGCCTTGCGGATTGCTAGGTGGCGGTCGGCTTCGGACGGAAGCGGAAGTAGCCCCAGGTGAGGATCGACAGGGCGCCGAATGCGGCGAAGACGCCGAGCGCCGCCGTGAATGCCTGGGGACTGAGCTCGGAGACGTAACCCGACGTCGGTCCGATCAGCAGGTGGACGAACGCAAAGACGCTCAGCCCGAAGAGCAGGCCCCAGCCCAGGCGGTTCCACTTGTAGACCGAGTGGCCCGGCATGAACCGCAGTGGCATGAGCCCGAACGCAGTGGCCTCCAGGCCGGCAACGAGGATCGCCGCGAAGGCGGTCGAGAGCAGGGTGATCCCGAAGCCGTTCGGGTCGTAGCCGAGGCCGCGGGCCCAGGTCAGCCCGAGCCAGGCCAGGAACGCGGCGCCGAGCGTCCAGAGCGAGCCGTAGAACGTCTCGCGGCCCGTCTCCCTGTCCTCCACGTCCTTGACGAAGATCGCGCCGAGCACGATCCCGTACAAATAGCCCGGCTGGAGGCTGCCGATACGCGAGATGAGCACGAACAGGGCCGCGATTGCGAGCGCCCACGGCAATGGCCGGAGGCTGCCGAGCTCGCCCGTCTTGCGCTTGTGGGCGAGCATCGGCGGCAGCTTGAAGCTCGCGAGCACGACGATCAGCCCGACGAGGAAGCCGAGGAACTCCCCGAGCGAGCGCAGGTCGATGCCGAAGTGCGGGTCGACGAACGAGCTGATCAGCGCCGTCAGGGCGAGGAACAGCAGGAGGCCGACGCGAGCCTGGCCTCCGAGCTTCCCGCCCATCCGCCTGAGCCAGCCCAGTGGACCCTTCCTGAACCAGCCGGAGATCTCCTGGTAGTTGTTCTCGACCGTGTTGTTGAACAGCTCGCCCGCGAACCCGATGATCAGGAGCATCAGCAGGGCGAGGAGCAGGCTCCCGCCGATTGCCCCGCCGTCGCTGTTCACGTCCGTGATCCCGAGCACCGACTGGTCGAATGTCGGTTGCGTGGGTCCCGGGGTGGGTGCGGCGGCGGGTGGTCCGGTTGCCGGCGGCCCTGGGGTTTGCTCAGCGCCGTTTACAGGGGTCGAAGCGGGTGTCGCAGGTGGCGCCGCGGTCGGTGCCAGCGAGGGCGTGTCGCTCGGTGCAATCGACGGAATGTCGGAAGGCGATGGCGACGGCACACCCGATGCCGCCGGCGCGACGGTGGGCGTGACGGTGGGCGTGACGGTGGGCGTGACGGTGGGCGTGACGGTGGGCGTGACGGTGGGCGCGAGCGTGGCGGTGGGCTTCGGCGTCGGCTTCGCGGTGGGCACGGGGCTCGCCGTGGGCCCGGCGGTTGGTGACGGCGATGGCGACGGCGGCGGGATGAATGACGAGCCGACCGTCCACCGGCCCCCAGCTGTGGTGGCGAACGCGAAGAAGTTGCCGTTGAACTGGCAGGTGCCGATGATCCGCGCTGGGCCGGAGCCGCTCTTCGTGAGGTCACCGACCAGGTCCACGTAGGCCGAGACGCCCTTCGGATCGCCGCACGCAAGGGTGTGCATATCGCTCATCCACGCGCGGTACGCCCCCGCGAGACCGGTCGCCGGGATCGCCGTGCTGATCGTCGCCTGGGTAACGAGGCTCGTCTCCTGCCCGGAGGCAGGCTTGATGACCGCCGTCAGGTTCCCGAGGCGATTCCTGCAAGTCACATCGGTGGCCGTTGGGGTGCAGGCCATGCTGTAGGTCGTCGTCGACTTGTCGACGAGTTGCTGCACCGTCGCCGCGAGTACGATCGCAGGCAGCACGACGGCGAGGCCCGCGAGGATCGCGAGTGCAAGTGCGGTACGGCGGGGAGCGGTTCCGCGTGGGGCGCGCATCGCGGGACAGTATCAGCCGGGACGAGCCCGCAGGTAGGCGAGCACCGCGAGGACGCGCCGGTTGTCGTCGTCGGCAGGCTCGAGGGCCAGCTTCGAGAAGATGGCGTTCACGTGGGTCTCCACCGTCTTCGTGGCGATGCGCAGGCTGTCGCCGATTGCCTGGTTCGTCCGTCCCTCCGCGAGGAGCGCAATCACCTCGCGTTCGCGTTCGGTGAGGTCCGCCAGCTCGTCCTTCACGGCGGGGCGAAGGAGCCTCGCCACGATGTCCGGATCGATCACGACCTGACCGGTCGCGACGCGCCGCACGGCGTCCGCGAATACCCCGCCGTCCGCCACGCGCTCCTTGAGCAGATAGCCCGAACCGGGCCCGATGTCGGTCACGAGCTCGTGCGCGAAGGCCGGCTCGAGATACTGCGAGAGGACGAGCAGGCCGATGGTCGCGCCCCGGGCCGCTCGGATCATCCGAACGACACGCAGCCCTTCGTCGGTGTGCGTCGGCGGCATGCGGATGTCGACGATTGCAACGTCAGGTCTTGTCGCGTCAACGACCGCGAGCAGCTCGATGGCGTCCCCAGCCACCCCGACGACATCGAAGCCGGCCCGCTCGAGGATCCGGACGATTCCCTCGCGCAGCAGGAGCGAATCATCGGCGACGACGACGCGGATTGCGCCGGGGGTGGCGTCTGCAGGCATCACGAGACGGTTGGCAGCTCGGCTGCCACGCGAGTTCCGCCCCCGGCGATGCTCCCGAGATCGAACCGGCCGCCCGCGGCCGCCACGCGATCGGCGAGTCCCCGGAGGCCGGAGCCCGCCGCCACCTCCGCGCCGCCACGCCCGTTGTCCTCGACCTCGACGTGGAGCTGCCCCG
>JANLSG010000191.1:0-5090 GCA_031362295.1 Chloroflexota bacterium | reverse complement strand
CTGCTCGATGCCGAGACGGCGATCCTGATCACCGCGATCCTCGCCATCGTGGCGGGCGCCGTGAACGGGCCGTCGCTCGAGCTGGGCGCGTACGTGATGCTCGGCGGGTTGGCCGGCATCCTCGCGATCCGTCGCGGCGATCGACTCCAGACGTTCATCCAGGCCGGCGCGGCGATCTTCGTCGTGCAGGCAGTCGTGGTGACCGCGTTCTCGCTCCTTGGCGAGCGTGATCTCACCGGCGTCGTGCAGCTCATCGGCGCGGCTGCCGTGTCCGCCGGCGGGGCGGCCGTCGCAGCTGTGGGGTCCTTCGCGGTCCTTGGCAACGTCTTCGGCCTGCTCACAGTGTTCCAGCTCCTGGAGCTGGCGAATCCATCGCAGACCCTCCTCAGGCGCCTCCTCGTCGAGACGCCCGGCACGTATCACCACGCGCTGATGGTCGGGAATCTCGCCGAGCGCGCAGCGGAGACGATCGGGGCGGATCCACTGATCACGCGTGTCGCCGCCTACTACCACGACGTCGGGAAGCTCGCGAACCCGCTCGCGTTCATCGAGAACCAGTCCGGCGGCGAGAACGTCCACGACATGCTCGATCCGGAGGAATCCGCGGCGATCCTGAAGCAGCACGTCGCCGACGGCATCGACGTTGCCTACCAGGCCAAGCTCCCGAAGTCGCTGATCGCGTTCATCCCGCAGCACCACGGGACCGCGGTCATGGGCTACTTCTACGGCAAGGCGCGCGAGGAGGCGGCGGCGCCGTACGGCGGACTCGGGTCCGAGGAAGGCAGCAGGGCCGCCGATGGGGTCGACGTGCGCCGATACCGCCACGCCGGCCCCAAGCCGCAGTCCCGTGAGGCGGCGCTGCTCATGCTCGCGGACGGTGTCGAGGCCTCAGTTCGCTCGCTCGCGTCGCGCGATGAGGCTGCCATCCGATCGATGGTCGCCACGATCATCAGCGACCGCATGGACGACGGGCAGTTCGACGAGTGCGACCTGACGCTGCGCGACATCAGCCGCGCGCAGGAGGCCTTCGTCTCGCAGCTCCTGGGCATGTACCACCAGCGCATCTCCTATCCGTCGAGCAAGGTCGTGGAGATCGAATCGCGCCGCGCCGCCGGCGGCGGTGGCAAGCCCGCGTGACCTCAGGCTGACTGAGCATTCCGGTGGGTGACGCACGCCGCTCGGCAGAGCCTTGGGCGGGATCGGGGATCAGCCTCATCAAGTTTGGCGCCGTGCTGTTCCTGGTGACGGGCCTGCTGTCCGCGATCGGTGAAGGGGGCGATTGCGGTGGCACCGCGGCCTCGTGCGAAGCGTTTCAGGTGGCTGGTCTGACGCGAACGCGAATCCTGGTTGGCCTGCTCGTCGCCATGGGCTTTCTTGCCGTAGCGGCATGGAGGAGTCGCCGTTGGATGTTCCAGGCGATCCTGCTCACGGCATCGGCGCTCGTCCTGATGCTCGGTTCGGCTTCCTTCGTCGTTCGGATGCCGGACTGGATGCCGATCCTCATCGGCTCCACCATTCCTGGGTCGCTCGTCCTCCTGGCCGGCGCCTACCGCCGCCTTCGATTTACGCGTCTCGTCGAGCCACGCTGATGTCGATCGAGGTTCGCACCGAGCATGTGATCCTGCGCCCGATGCCGCCGGGCGCGGCGGCGATCTTGCCGGCGGACCGCGCGGGCTCCGCCGGGCTGGTTGGGGCTTCGCTGGACGACGAGTGGCCGCTTCCGGACATCCTCGACCTGATGCCCACTCACGCGAAGCGCTCGGATTCGGAGGCTGCATTTGGCGTCTGGGTGATCATCGAGACGGATGCGAACGCGGTGGTCGGGGACATCGGCTTCTTCCGCGCACCAGATGAAGCCGGCGAGGTGGAGATCGGCTATAGCGTCATTCCGAGCCGGCGACGGCGTGGCTATGCCACGGAGGCGGTCGCCGCCCTGGTGAGGTGGGCGTTCGACCAGAAGGGCGTCACGGCAATCCTCGCCGGGACCGAACCCGACAACGAAGCGTCGCAGCGAGTCCTGCGGCAGGCCGGCTTCGAAGTGACGGCGGCGTCCCCAGCGGAGATCCGATGGCGGCTCGAGCCCGGAGCGCAGCCCGGGTGACCGAGGCGACGGTTCGATCGCTGTACCTGCCGCCCTGGCGGATCGACATCGCCACGCGGGAGGGCGTCCGCACGCTGCTGCCCGCGAGCGACATTGCTCGGACCGTTGTCGCCGCCCTCGAAGCTGCCATGGCTCCGACGCCAGGCTCGGTCACGGTCGTTCTCAGCGACGACCAGGAGCTCGCCGACCTCAATCGCGAGCACATGGGCCACGAGGGCCCGACCGACGTGCTCTCGTTCCCGATGCTCCCGCCAGAGGCGTTCCCGTCGATCGCGACGGATCGCCCCTCGAGTCGAAGGACCCACATCGGCGACATCGCGATCTCGGTCGAGCGTGCGGTGGAACAGGCTGTCGAGGGCCGGGGCGGTCAGACCGGCGACGTCCGTTGGTCGACCGCGGACGAGCTGCGGCTGCTTGTCACCCACGGGACGCTCCACCTCTGCGGCATGGACCACGCCAAGCCCGCAGAGGAGGCTGAAATGCGCGCGCTGGAGCGTCGCCTCCTCGGCTGACCTGCCTCCCGGGATACCATGGACGCGAGCCCCCGGACGCGGTCCCGGGGCCGTTCGGCGTGTCTGCCCGCAGCTGGGCAAGCGTCGCAGATGAGGTAGATCGAGATCAACAAGATCGTGGTGGGCCTGGGGAATCCCGGCGAGCAGTACCGACAGACGCGACACAACGTCGGCTGGATGGTGCTGGATCGCCTCGCCGATCGGGCCGGATGGGGTGGCAAGGGCCGGAGCCGGGACGCGTCGACGATCGCCGGCGGGCGCTACCGGGGCCTCGACCTGCTCCTCGTGAAGCCCCAGACGTACATGAACGAGTCGGGCATCGCCGTGCGCAAGGTGCTGGCACGCGACCGGGCCCCGCTCACCGAGATGCTCGTCGTGGTCGACGACTTCTCTCTGCCGTTCGGCAAGCTGCGCTTCCGCGAGGGCGGGGGACCGGGCGGCCACAACGGCCTGCGGTCGATCATCGGCGAGCTGGAGAACGAGGCGTTCAGCCGGCTGCGCGTCGGCATCGGGGCGCCCAGCGATCGGTTCATCGATCACGTCCTCACCAAGTTCGAGCCCGACGAACGCCAGCGACTGGACGAGCTGCTCGACGCCGCGGCCGACGCCGTCGAGGCGTGGGCGCAGGAGGGCACGAACAAAGCCGCGACCCGGTTCAACGCCTTCGAGCTTCGGCCGGCCGACCAGGACCTCATCGCGCCGCCGGGGGCTGTCGATGGGCCGGCAGGCACCGATGGGATTCGTCGCACCAAGACCGGCTGGCGAAAGATCCGGGCGAAGATCGAGGGGTCGGAGGGGCGCGAGTGAGCGGTCCGACCTCGCTCCGCGGCCGAAAAGGCTGGGAGCGGCGCAACGCCGAGCGCGAGGTAGCGTCGCCAGCGCGGACCAAGGACCTCGACGCGGGCCAGGGGCCGCCCGAGGCGCCCAGCGTCCGGTCGATGGCCCAGCCGAAGGCGCCCGCGCCCGGTCGCGCAACGACGACCGCTGCAGCGTCGCGGTCCGGGCCCGGCCGTCGCCTCCCGAATCTCGCGGGATTGCCGGTCCTGCTCGCAGGCTCGGGCGCCTTTGGATCCCTGCGCGAGCGTTTGGGCCCCATGGCCGCGCCCGCCTCGAACGCGGGACGGCACGCGGGCGTCACCTCGGTGCCACACGGCGCGAAGAGCTACCTCGCGGCGGCGCTCGCGCTCGTGGCAAACGAGCGGATCTGCTGGGTGGCGCGCGACTCGGAGATTGGCGATCGCGTGGCGGAGGAGTTGTCGGCGTGGGTCGGCGACCCCGGCGCAGTTGCCGTCCTGGAGCCACGCACGGCCCTCGCCTACGAGCGCAGCGAGCTCGTCGCGGACGAGACCGCCGCTCGGGTGGCGGCGCTCGCAGCCTGGCGCGGCGGCGAGGCGCGGATCCTCGTCGCCAGCGTCCAGGCGCTGATCCAGCACACCATCGCGCCGGACGACCTGCCGGCGCAGCCATTGGAGCTGAAGGTCGGCGCCCGCGTGGGCCAGGGAGTGCTCCTCCGCGAACTGCTCGCGCTCGGCTACGTGCCGGTGCTGGAGGTCGCGGGGCGGGGCGAGTTCGCGCGCCGCGGCGGCATCGTCGATGTGTTCCCGCCGTCGGCTGACCTGCCGGTTCGGATCGAATCATTCGGCGACGAGATCGACTCGCTCCGCGCGTTTGACCCAACGGATCAGCGCACCACCGGTAAGGTCGAGCGGGTCGTGCTGCTCCCAGCGTCGGAGTTCCTCGTGCCCGACGGTGGCCTGGAGGGGTTGCGCGCACGCCTCGGCGCGACCGCGAAGCGACTGCCGGAGCGGCTCGCGCAAGACCTCGAGCGACTCGCGGGCGGCGGCGGCGACCTGGGTGGCCGGGACGGCGCCGGCCGCGAAGGTTCCGGGGGATCTCGTGCCGCAGCCGTCGGTGACGCGGCGGAGATCTGGGCGCCGATCCTCGCCCCATCGACGGCGCTGGATCACCTTCCCGCGGAGACGCTGTTCGTCCTCGATGAGCCCGGCGACCTCGGCGAAGCCGCAGATTTCCTGTGGCGGCAGGCGGACGAGCGCCGCGCCGACCTCCTCGCCTCGAGCGAGTTGCCGAAGGACTGGCCGCCGACCCTCCTCCCGCCGCGCGACTGGAAGCGCCGGCTCCTCGGCGCGCGGACGCTCGAGCTGACCTGGGAATCGGAGGCCGGGGACGCGATCGCAGGTGGTGGCAAGTCGTCCGGCGACCTGTTCGGCTGGCGAGAGCCGCAACTCCCGCCGGGACGCGGCGCGCGAATCGCCGAGGCAGTGGAGCGGTGGCGAGCGGAGGACGGCGCTCCCGCGGCCGCCACCGCGAAGGCCGCAGCCAACCCCACCGCGCAACCTCGGATCGTGATTGCCTCCGACCAGGCGCCGCGACTTGCGGAGGTCCTCGAGGAGGCGGGCCAGCCAGCCGGCGTCACGAGCGGCGCGCCGGAAGCCCCGCCGCCCGGCACGGTGACCCTC